>DASQZW010000368.1:0-29704 GCA_035638495.1 Terriglobales bacterium | reverse complement strand
TGAACGGCGTCGGGTTCCTGCTCACCGCCGTATCGCTCCTGTGCCTGGAGGCGGCCGTGTGGCTGTGCCTGCCCGGCGCCGGCCGCGGGAAGGCCGCGCTCTGGGCGGCGACCTGCGCGCTGGCCGTCTGGCTGGACCCGGTCAGCCTGACGCTGCTGCTGGGCCAGGTAAACCTCGTCCTCCTGCTCCTCGTGCTCGCGGACCTCTCGCTGCCCGACCAGAGCCGCTGGAAGGGCGTCGGCACGGGCATCGCCGCCGGGATCAAGCTCACGCCGGCGCTCTTCGCGGTGTACCTGGCGCTCACGGGCCGGGTGCGGGCGGCCGCCCTCGCCGCCGGCACGTTCGCGGCCACCGCCGCGCTCGGCCTGGTGGTCCTCCCCGCCGACGCGATCCGCTACTGGGGCGGCGCGTTCCTCGACACCAGCCGTGTCGGCGACCCGCAGAACGTGCGCAGCCAGTCGCTGCGCAGCCTGCTGGTGCGCTGGGCGCACACGACGCACGGCGTCGACCCCGTGTGGCTCGCGCTGGCCGTGGCCGTTGCCGCCGCGGCGCTGGCGCTGGCCGTGTGGGCGCATCGTCGCGGCGACGAACTGCTCGCGATGTGTGTGTGCGCCACCGCGATCCTGCTGGTCTCGCCCATCACGTGGCAGCACCACTGGGTCTGGATGGTCCCCACGCTCGTCTGGCTCGTCAGCGAGGCGTGGCGCACGCGCAGTCGCCTCCTCGGCGGTTTCGCAGCGGCCGTCGCGCTGGAGTTCTTCGCCCGGCCGTACCAGTGGGGCATCCCGGTCGACCGGGTGGCGGATCTCCACCTGGACACGCTCCAGCTGCTCCAGTCCAGCACGTACGGCGTGACGGCGCTGCTCATCCTGGTGGTGGCGGCACGGACGCTGCTGCGCCCGGCCGCACGTCCCACCAGACGTCGACGCCGCCTGACCGAACCGGAGCCCGGCCCAACACCGACGTGAGGTAGCCCACGATGCGGTCATGGCCCGGGCAGGGCCCGGCGACGACCGTGTCCACCCCCAGCGCCGAGAGCTCACGCAGGGTCTCCGCGCGATCGGCCGGCGAGTCCGGCACCGCGACGCCGCCCTCCAGCGCCTCGAAGGTGGCCCGGAGGTGCGACGGCGGCGGCCCCAGGCTCGGACCGGGCACGAACGCCTCGCCCTCCGGCATCCGAAAGCGGTAGCCGGCGCTGGCCTGCCAGAGCATGGCCACCGAGGAGAGGTGGTCGGCAAACGGTGCCACGAGCACCACGTCGCCGGGTGACAGCCGCGACACCTCGCCGCCCGGCTGGAAGAACGCCGGGGCCCGCGCCTCCGTCGACGGGTACGGCCAGCGCGGCACCAGCGGCAGCAGGGCGATGGCGACGGCCGCCAGGGCGAGCCCGCGCCGCCGGCCCGCCGCGCTCACGAAGCAGGCGAGCACCAGCGCGATCCCCAGGTACGCGAACAGCATCAGGCGAGAGGGGACCGCGCTCTCCATGAGCGGCAGCCGGGCGACCAGCGCCCCCGGCATCGGAACAGGCAGGACGTGGCCGCCCACGTGGAGCTGCGGGCCGAGCGAGAGCACGGCGGCAACCGCCGCCAGCGGCACGGCCCAGCGGACCAGCGGCCGCCGCCAGCCGAGGACGCAGATCGCCGCCAGCAGCGCGAGCAGCGGGACGCCGAGGTAGGCGTCGTTCTCGGATACGTTGCCGGTGAAGTGAGAGGTCACCGCCGAGGTCGGCCCGCCGCTGAGCGCCAGCAGGTCGGGCGGGACGGCGAAGCCGAGCAGGTCGTTCACGTACACGCCGGGCGGCTGCAGGATCCCGGAGACCCGCTGAGGGCCGAAGAACTGGAACCACATCGGGTAGGCCGCGAGCGCCAGGAAGCAGCCCAGCGCGACCGCCAGGCCGGCGAGCGCGCCCGGCACGCGGGACGCGACCTCGGCCGGATGCAGCGCGGCGAGCAGGATCACACCCAGCACGGCGACCAGCGCCGTGTACGCCAGGATCTCCTCGCCGGTCAGGAACTGCGCGGCGGCCGCGGCGCCGAGCAGCCCACCGGCCAGGACCGGGCTCCACCGCTGCCGGACCAGGATCTCGTGCAGCAGCAGGAGCGCCAGCGGAGGGAACATGGCCAGCGTCACATGGGGGTGGCGAAGCGACTGCGCGACCATGTACGGGCTGAACCCGTACACGAGGCCGGCGAGCCCGGCCGCAGCCCCGCCCGGCACGAAGCGGCGCGCCGCCAGGAAGGCGCACCAGGCCGAGAGGGTCACAGCCGCCGTGGCCATCACGTCGTAGGAAGCGATCGGCCCGAATGCGGCCGTGACCGGCCAGAGGGCCACGGCCGGCGCGACGACCGCGGTATTCCACATCAGGTTGACGCCGCCCGGCGCCTGGAGCACGGCGGTGAACAGCGGGTTGTGCAGCGCGGCCAGCTGGTGGGGCGTCCACCCCAGGTACCAGATGAACAGGTGAGGGTCGTCGTCGTACCCGATCCAGGAGCCGGCGGGGTCGGTCCACGTGCGGGCGAACAGCAGCACGGCCAGCGCGGTGTACGCGAGCAGCGCGAGCGCGGCCGCCGCCCGGCGGCCCGGGTGTGGTTCGATCCAGTCCAACGTGCAGCGTGTGATGGTAGCCCGGTCCGTTCGCCTCCTGGCCGCCGTGATACCGATCGCGGCCGCCGCCGGGCTGGCCGTCTGGAGCCTGGGCTTCGGCCTGCCGTACCTCTTCCGGCCCGATGAGGACGTGTTGGTCGGGCGGGCCGTGCACCTGGTGCTGGACCGCAGCCTCGACCCGCTGTTCTCGATCTACCCGCCGCTCGCGTTCTACCTGTTCGCCGCCGCTGCCGCGCTGGCGGGCCTGGTCCACCCCCTGGGACCCGCCACGCAGGTCGACCCGACCACCGCGTACCTGGCCGGGCGTGCCGTCTCCGCGCTCGCGTTCGTGGTCGGCGTGGGGTTCGTGTGGGCCACCGGGCGGGCCAGCGACGGCCCCGCCGGCGGCTTCGTGGCCGCGTCGGGCCTGGCGCTGGCGCCGCTGGCCGTTCGGCAGGCGCATTTCGCCACCACCGACGGCGTGGCGATGGCGTTCGTGGCCGCCGCCACGTGGGCCGGGGCCCGCGCGGCGTCATGGCGCGGCTTCCTCCTGGCCGGGGCCCTGGCCGGCCTGGGCGCGGCGACACGGTACCCCGCCGGCCTGGTCGCGATCGTCCCGCTGGTGCTGGCGCTCCTCGGTTCGGAGCGGTGGCGCCGGCTGGCCGCGGTCGTGGCCGGGAGCGCCCTGGCGTTCGTCGCCGCCGTGGCGATCGCCGGCCACCCCACGGACTACCTGCAGGGCCTCGCGTTCCTGGGCGGCCGTGCCGGCCAGCAGTACGGCACGCCGATCGGGCTCGTGTACCACCCGACCGTGAGCCTGCCCTACGGCCTGGGCTTCGGCACGTACGCGCTCGCCCTCGTGGGCGTGGTGCTCGCGCTCGTGCTCCGCCGGCCGCTCGACGTCGCTCTGCTGGCGTTTCTGGCCGCCTCCCTCGCGACCGTCGGCTTCAGCCACGAGGTGTTCTGGCGGTACGTGCTGCCGATGCTGCCGGCACTGTGCCTGCTCGCCGGCGGGCTGACGCGGCTCGCGCGGGACCGGAGGGCGCTCTGGCTGGGGGTCGCCGCTGCCGTGCTGCTCATGGCGCCCTCCGCCTACGCGTCGGTCATGACCGACCGGCTGCTCGGAGCCGATGACACGCGCCAGCAGGCCGCCGAGTGGCTGCTGCGGAACGCCCCGGCCGGGAGCGAGCTGCGGATCGACTCGTACTGGGGACAGCCCTTCTACGACGCGTCCGAGCTGGAGGACCGGCCCCTGCATCCGCTCTACGTCACGGGCGACGCGGTGGCCGACAGCTTCGAACCGGGCCGCTTCACGGAGCGGTTCGCGGTCGACCGGCCGGGCGATCCATGCTTCCAGGTGGTCGAGTCGGGGCCGCCCTGGCAGGCACCGCCACCACCGACGGCCCGGCCGCCGGCCGCGGTGTTCAACCCGTACGCCGGCGCCGCCGCGCCGAGCGGCCGCTACGATCCGCTGGACTCGTTCTACCTGCCCATCTGGGGCTTCGACGGCCTCCAGCGGCCAGGGCCGAGCATAGCCATCTCGAACGGCTGCTGAGGGGTCGCGAGGCGTACGCTGACGCCGAGGGGATCGTGAGCCAGGCAGGTGGCGGCAACGGGGGCTACACCTACTCGCCGGATGGCCGGTGGTGGTGGGACGGCCAGCGCTGGCAGCCCGTCGGCGCGGCCCCCAGGGGCGGCCTGGGAACCACCGGCCGCTGGCTCGTCGCGGCCGTCATCGTGATGATCGTGGCCATGACTCTGCCGCTGGGTCTCACGGCGGCCATCATCGGGTGGCGCGTCAGCCACGTCTCGCCACCGTCGGCGCTGGCCTCGGCGCCGGTTCTCCCCGACGCGACCGAGACGGGCATCGAGCGCGCGGCGACGTCCCAGGGGCTCCAGTGCGAGAGGCCACCGGTGTATGTGGGCTTCGGCCGCCCCACGATCCACAGCTGTCACCGGACGGCCGGCGGCGGCCTGCTGTCCGTCGACGTGATCGGGCCCGACGACAGCCGCGTCACCATGGTCCACGCCGCCGCGGTCGGCCCGCGTCTGCCCGACCAGCCGACCATCCTCGCGCTGTTCCAGTCGGTGGTCGGTGCGGCCGTCGCCGTCTCCGACGTGGCGCCTGACGACGAGTGGGTCAGCGCGCACCTCGGCCAACCGGGCACGAGTTTGACGACGCTGCACGGAGTCGCCCTGCAGCTGCAGCACAACGGCTCGGTCCGCTCGCTGTCCATCCAGGCGGTCCCCTACTGACGCCGGCCGGTCCGGGGAACCGCTTCACCATCCCTTCGCATCCACTTGGCGGATGCTTAACCATCTACACTCCGAAGGAGTGCCCCGACTCGATTCACGGCCGGGCCCGGCGCAGGCGCCCGGCCGGCGCTGGCTGCTGGTGGCCGGCAGCCTGTTCTACCTCGGCCTCGTATTCGGCGTCATGCTCTGGCGCGGCATCGAGATCGAGCCGCAGTGGGTCGCGCTGGCGCTGCTGGTGATCGCGGTCGCGCTCGGGCGCGGCCGGCAGTTCATCTTCGACTTTTTCCCGTTCCTTCTCCTGTTCTTCGCCTACGAGGTCATGAGCGGCTTCGCCTCCAAGACGGGCTTCCCGCCGCACGACCTCTCGACGCTCGAACGCGCGCTGTTCGGCGGCCACGTGCCGACGCTGGTGCTGCAGGCGGCACTCTACGATCCCGGACGGGTCGGCTGGCTCGACGTGGCCGCCACGTACTTCTACTTCATGCACTTCGTGCTGCCGGTCGCGGCGGGGTTTCTGCTCTGGCTGCGGAGCCGCGAGCTGTACTGGCGCTATGCCTCGGCACTGCTCCTGCTGTCGCTGCTGGCGTTCGTGACGTACCTGTTCTTCGCGAGCACACCGCCGTGGCTGCAGTTCCCGGGCCAGGTCCACCAGATCCAGCACGAGACGGTGATCAAGCTGCGCCTCGACTACTACGTCTCGCCCGTGTTCAACCACCTGGACCCCAACCGGTACGCCGCGTTCCCCTCGCTGCACTCCGCCTATCCGGTGCTCGCGGCCCTGTACGCCTGGCGGGTCCACCGGGCGGCCGCCGTGTTCCTCGGCGTGTGGGCGGCCTGCGTCTGGTTCTCGATCGTGTTCCTGGGCGAGCATTACGTGGTGGACGCCCTCGACGGCCTGGTCTACGTCGCGGTCGCCGTGGCGGTGGTGGAGCTGGTGGCCAGGAAGCGGACCGTCGCGACCACCAGCGCCGCGTTGCGCAGCGCGATCAGGCCGAGCAGAAAGGCCGGGTAGCTCGCCGGCGGCCCCGACCCGACGGGGTGGACCTGCGCGTAGGCGAACGGGAACACGAGCGTCGTCAGCACGCAGATCGCCAGCCAGAGCGGGTCGTAGTCGCGGTAGACGATCGCGATGAACGGCAGCACCCAGATCACGTACTGCGGGCTCAGCACGCGGCCCGTGCAGACGACCACGAGCAGGGTGGCGGCAAAGGCGCGCGTGACGTCCAGGCGACCCGTGGACTGGCGCCACCAGACCCAGAGGAGGCCGGCCGCCAGCGCGACGTCGGCCGCGAGCCCGATCGCGCCGTCCAGCTGGCCCACCAGGTTGTCCGAGCGAAACGACTTGTTCGGACCGACCGGGAAGCCGAGCAGCCCGGTCGCCCAGAGCAGCGTTGCCGGCACCGACTCGATCTGGAGGGGACGCCGCGCGTTGTAGGTGAACGGGCCCAGCCAGCCGCCGGGGTCGAGGATGGAGGCGGCCGCGAACCCCGCGATCGTGAGGAGGCAGAACAGCCCCACGCCGGCCAGGGCCGGGCGCAGGCCGCCGCGTCCGAGCGTCCGGCGCTGCTCGATCAGGACGACGGGGACGAGCACGGCCGGGTAGAGCTTCAGCAGCGCACCCGCGGCGAGCAGGGCGTACGCCGATCCGAAGCGCCTCGCGCGCACCGCCCAGAGCGCCGCAACGGTGACCGCCGCGGGCACCAGGTCGTATCGGCCGAGGATCGTGCCCCAGGCCCCGACGGCCAGGTACACGGCGCACACCTCGGCCACGCGCGGCGACTCGCGGCGCGCCATCAGGAGCAGGCCGGCCGCGAGCAGCAGGAGCATCCAGAGCGCGAAGACCGAGACGAAGTCCGGCAGCGGCGGAGCGATGGTCAGGCTGAAGGGCAGCAGCGCCAGGATCGGGTACTCGGCGGGCAGGGCGTGGAGCGGAGGGTGGCCGGCCCAGAAGTCCCACGCGTAGCGGTCGTACAGGCTCTGGTCGCCGTGCACGTTGTGCCCGTGCATGTAGAGGACGAGCGAGGCCAGCAGCGCCGCGATCGCCAGCGTCAGTACGATCCACGTGCGCACGGACAGCCGGGGGACGCTCCGCACCCACGGATGATGCCAGGCGCGGAACGACACACGGATGGAGGTGCCCGTGGCGAGCAGGCCCGAGCTGCTGGTCGACATCCTCGACCTCGAGCGCATCGAGCTGGACATCTTTCGCGGGCGTAGCCCGGCGGAGGGCCCGCAGCGCGTGTTCGGCGGGCAGGTCGCCGGCCAGGCGCTGGTGGCCGCGGGCCGGACCGTGCCGGCGGAGCGCGCCGTGCACTCGCTGCACGCCTACTTCATCCGGCCCGGCGACCCCGAGGTGCCGATCGTCTACACGGTCGACCGGACCCGTGACGGCCGCTCGTTCAGCACCCGCCGGGTGACGGCGATTCAGCACGGGCGGGCGATCTTCACGCTCTCGGCCTCGTTTCACCGGCCCGAGACCGGCCTGGAGCACCAGGTGCCGATGCCGGAGGCTCCGGACCCCGAGGGCCTGCCCGAGCGCTCGACCCGCCTGCGTCCGGTGGAGATCCGCTTCGCCGGCGAGCCGCCGTGGGTCCGGGGAGACGGCCTGCCGCGGGAGCCGCGGAGCATGGTGTGGATGCGGGCGCGCGGGCCGCTGCCGGACGACCCACTGGTCCACGTGTGCGCCGTCGCGTACGCCAGCGACATGTCCCTGCTCGACTCGGTCCTGCTGGCGCACGGCCTGACCTGGGACGCCGAGAGCCTGACAGCGGCCAGCCTGGACCACGCGATGTGGTTCCACGGGCCGTTCCGCGCCGACGAGTGGCTGCTGTACGCGCAGGAGTCGCCCGCGGCGTCGGGCGCGCGCGGCCTCGCCCAGGGCCGAATCTTCCGGCGGGACGGCCGCCTGATCGCGTCCGTCGTGCAGGAGGGCCTGCTCAGGTGGACGCCGGGGCGACACATGCCGCACCCTGAATAGTTCATGCGACGAGGGAGGCTGGAGCGTCTCGCCGACCAGGCCGGCCTTGGCGCCGTCGAGACCGTGTACGCGCCGCGGATCGCGCCGCTGCTGTGGTTCGCGTTCGGGGTGCCGGCGGCCATCGTCGTGACCGCCCTCTGGGAGCGGTACGGCGCGCCCGGCGACACCGGCCCCGGCCGCGTCGTCTGGCCGCTCGTCGGCGTCGCCTTCGCGATCGTCTGCCTGGTGCTGGCCGTCGCTACCGCGCTCGACGGTGGCCGCCGCATCGCGGTGTGCCGCGAGGGCCTGCTGCACCGGCGGCGGTCACGGATCGACGCGGTTCGGTGGGGTGAAGTCAGGCACCTGCGGCGCCGGTCGCGGACCGTTTACGAGCTCGACGCCGAGGCCGGCCTGTGCATCGCCTGGAACGAGGAGCTGCGCGGGCACCAGGAGCTGTTCGCGGCGGTCGAGCGCCGCGTCACCCCGCTGCTGCTGGAAGTGGCGCACGAGCGCCTCAACGCCGGCGACCACGTGACGTTCGACGGCCTCGTCGTGAGCGCGGCGGGCCTGACGGCGGAAGGGATCATCGACCCGCTGACGTGGGACGGCATCGAGTCCGTGACGTTCAGCCCGCTGGGCGAGGCGCAGATCCGCCGCCGGGGGCACGTCGAGCTGTGGTTCGCGGGCCTGGTCCCCGACCAGGCGGTCTTCCGGAAGCTGATGGACGAGCTCCTCCCGGGCTCGTCGGAGCAGTAGGCTCAGGCGCAGCCCGTGAGCCGCAGCGGCGCGGCCGCGACCACCACCGCGTAGGCGCCGCCCGGGGCGCGCACGTGGAGCACCCGGCCGCCGTTCGCGTCCACCTGCATGCCGGTCAGGTCGGCCGAGCCGGAGACCGACGCCTCGCCGCGGACCTCCGGCGGCACGACCACGAGCGTCTCCGCCGCGCCAGCCGGCGCGGTCGCGGCCAGCTCGAACGCGCCCGTCGCGGCGTCGTAGTCGTACCTGAACCGGTCGCCCGCGACCGCCTCCGGGTAGACGCGAGCAAGGAGCCGCTCGCGGTCGGCGCGCAGGCACCCGCTGGACGGCTGCGGGCCTGCGTCGCGAACGCTCGGGGGCTCGTCGTACGCGCAGTGCTGGCCCTGGCCGACGCCCGCGTACACCCCCCACGGCGCGCTCGGCGAGCAGTTCTCCTTCCAGATCCAGAACGCCGCCCCGACCCGGTGACGCTCCTGCTCCTGCAGCTGGTTCGTCAGCAGCAGCCCGTCCTCCGACACCTCGTCCCCGAACTCGCCGACGAACAGCGCGGCGCCCATCGCCCTGGCCTCCAGCTCGGCGGACGCGTACGACTGGTCGTACCCGCCGAAGGGGTAGGCGGCGCGGTCCGGCGCCTGCCCGAGCAGCGCGTCGACCGTGTACTTGTGCGTGTAGGCGTGGATCGAGAGGACCAGGTTGGGGTACGAGCTGACCGGCACGGGCACGTGCGTCGGCAGGTCCACGATCTGCCGCCACAGGCCGGGCTCCAGGAAGATCAGGTGGCGCTGGTCGTGGACGCCCAGGTCCGGGTGCCCGCAGACCGGCAGTGCCGAAGCGAACGCCGGGCACGGCACCCCGTCCGACGCGCCCGTGATGGCGTCGATCACCCGGCGGTAGAAGGGGTACAGCCAGAGATCGTCGAAGAAAGGCGGCGCCGCCCAGCCCGGCCACGGCTCGTTGTAGATGCTGTAGCCGGCGACGGTGCTGTCGTCCCGGAATCGCCGGGCGAGTGCCGCGACCGCCTCGATGTAGTGGTCCTGGAGGTGGTCGCGGTTCAGCCAGAAGCTCGTCGCGGCCTCGAACACCGCCGGGTCGACCTCGCGCTGGCCCAGGTAGTTCTCGAAGGGCAGCCCGTCGCTGTACGTGGCCCAGGCCGCCGCCCCGCTGTAGTCGCGCCGCGCCGGCTCGGTCCCGCCGGGCAGCGTCGACGTCGAGGCCGGGATGAAGCGCGAGTACGCGTTCTGGTGCATGTCCAGGATCACGTACAGGCCGGCCTGCCGGGCCCAGCCCACGACCTGCGCGACGCGGTCCAGGTACCTGCGGTCGATGGCGCCGGGGCCGGGCTCCAGCAGGCTCCACGACAGCGGCAGGCGGAGGACATCGAAGCCGAGGGCGCGCATCTGGTCTAGGTCCTCGCGGCAGAGGGCCGGCACACGGACGGTCGACGAGTTGGCCGGGCAGCCGTCGACGTACGCCGCCGGGCCGACGGGGTAGAACGGGGGCGGCCAGGTGACCGCCGGGTCCACGCCCGACCAGTAGTCGAGCAGGCCGGCGGCCGTGGCGCCCCGCAGGATGAGGCGCCGGCCCTGCGAGTCGGCGATGTACGGTAGCCCGCCGGCCTCCCGCTGGACGTGCAGCCAGCCGGGCGGGGTCGCCGCGGCGGCCGTCGTCCGCACGCCGGCCAGCACGCCGACCACGGTCGCACCCGGGTAGCTGCCGACCGCCGCCAGGAAGAGGATCGCCGTGAAGAGCAGGCCGGCCACCCGGCGACCCCCCCTCCGGCCCGTGACCGGGCCACCTCCCCGGCGAGGGGGGAGGGTCTTCTCGACCACTACGTGCGACCGGTGATGCGGACCCGGCCGCTGGCGACGCCGGGCAGCGTGAGGTCCACCTCCAGCTGGTGATCGCCGCGTTCGAGCTCCTCGGACAGCTCGACCAGGAGCTCCATCTCCCGACCGACCGGCAGGTCGAGGCGTTTCGGCAGCGGCAGCCGGCCGGTCTCGGTCTGCACCAGCACCCTCGAGCCGTCGAGCTGGCGGCCGTCGAGTCGCACGTCGTCCACGCGCGTGAGCACCGCCGGCCGGGTCAGGTTGAGCAATGTGAAGCGAACGCCCTCGCGGTCGCCCCGCAGGCTGTCGCGGCGGACGATCCGCTCGGCCAGATAGTCGGGCAGCATCGGCCGCCGGCGGCCGGTCGTCAGGCGCTCGGCGACCCGGAAGCCGAATGCCGAGCGCACCGGCTGCTGCCCGGGCACGCGCAGCTCGGCCTCCAGTACGTAGTCGCCCTCCGCGTCCAGCGGCAGGGTCAGGTTGGTCACCTGCACGGCCGGTTCCGCCGAGGTGGGCAGGCTGAGGCTGGTGGAGCCGGAGTAGGACTTGCGCCGGACGGCGTCGCGCAGCCAGCCCATCCCGGCGCTGCGCTGCAGCGGGCGCTCCCGCCACACCGTCCAGCGGATGTCGGCCATCCCGCTCAGGCGCGGCTCGTCATTGACGACCACCAGCCGGACCGTCACCGGCTCCCCGGGCCGCCACCCGGCGCCGCAGGGCTGCAGCGGCGTGAACCCGACCGGATCGATGATCACGCGCGCGGGCGCGAACGCGTCCCGGACGACGTCGAGCGCGCTCCGCGCCACCCGTGCGCTGTCCACGAGGCCGAAGCCGATGCCCGGGAACGGATCGACGAGCTGGTAGACCAGCGCGCCCCAGCACGGCTCGAACTTGCGCTTGCGGAGCTGGTCGATCGCGTAGCCGAGGAGCTGCGCCTGGTACTCCTGCCCGGCGGCCACGAACTCCTCCAGGCTGCCGTGGTCCTCGGGGAGGCCGGCGCCGTGCTCGGCCCATGCCGGCAGCTGGAAGCCGGCGAAGAGCCAGCGCGGGTCGTCGGAGGCCACCGGCCAGCGTGCGCCCAGCTCGTCCCACGCGGCGGAGCCGAGCGTCGGCGCGGCTTGCGCGCCGAACTCGGTGACGAAGCCCGGCAGCGCGTCCGCGTACCCGGTCCAGTCGCCGTCCCGCCAGCCCAGCCAGAGGTGGTGGTCCAGGTCGCCGGACGCGGCCAGGGCCGTCCGGGTGGGGTCCTGCGCCTCGATCATGGCCTTGATCTCGTGGTCGATCGTGTAGTTCTGGCGCACCGCGTGCACGTCAGCGAGCGCCGCGTTGGCGGTCACCCAGGGCGGGTCGTCGTGCGCGATCCAGAGCAGCAGTGATGGCCGGTTCTGCAGCAGCTCCACCATCTCGGGCACCTGGTCGCGGACGGCCGTCTCGAAGAAGCGGCTCTCCTCCGCCGTTGCGTGGTACGCGTACGAGAGGGTCAGCGGGAAGTCCGCGATGACCAGGATGCCCTCCTCGTCGGCCAGCCGGTAGAACCGGTCGGGCAGCACGTGGCCGTGGACGCGGAGCGCGTCCAGGTTGCATTCGCGCGCCAGGCGCAGGTCGGACCGGAACGTGTCCTCGGTCAGCTGGTCGATCCGCAGGGCGGGCATGTAGTTCGCGCCGCGGACGAACATCGGCTGGCCGTTGACGGCGATGTGCCAGCCCTCGTGGCTGGCGCTGACCGCGACGTCGCGGAAGCCGAACTGGTCCTCGGCCCGCACCGACTCCCGGCCGCCGATCGAGACCGCGATCGCGCACCGGTACAGCACGGGGTCGCCGGACCGCCACGGGTTCCAGCGCCGGGCGTTCGGCACGCTGAGCGTCATCTGGTTCGTCTGCTCGGTGCCGCCGGGGATGTGGAAGCGCCGGCTGATCCGCAGCGGCTTGAGATCCGGCCCGGTCACCTCGACCTGCAGGTCCCCTCGCATCTCGCGGCCGTCGAGGTTGCGCAGCCGCACCTCGACGTCGAGCCGCCCCGCGTCGCCGGCGTCGAGGTTCGGCCGCAGGCGCACCCAGTCCAGCGAGACCGCGCCCAGGTACTCGAGCTCGACCGGCATCCAGAGCCCGAGGGGGACCTCCCACCGATACGGCTCGGGCAGACTGAACCACGCCGATCCCGGGTACGGCCTGCTGTCGCCGTCGTTGAAGATGCCCATGACGTGGCGCTTGCGTGAGAGATCGGTCTCGATCGGCGACTCGCAGCAGATCACCAGCAGGTTCTGGTCCCGCAGGTGCGAGGTGACGTCGAACCCGAACGGGGCGAAGTAGCCGTAGTGCGACCCGAGCATGCGACCGTTGAGCCAGACGTGCGTGGCCAGGAACGCGCCGCCGACGCGCAGGAGCACGCGGCCGTCGTGGTCGGGCCGGGGAAAGCGCGTGCGGTACCAGATCGCGGAGCGCCCGCCCACGGCCGCCTGCAGGTGCGGCACGGGCACCGGCTGCCAGCCCTGGCCCCGACCGGCGGGCAGGCCCTCTCCCTCGCCCTCCCCCAGCGAGAGCCACAGGCACTCCCACTGGCCGAGGGCGCGGATGCCGCCCGCTCCCTGCCGCAGGGGCAGGTTGAGACAGTCGTTCACCTCACGAACGCCCCGTCCGCGGTCCGGCAGTAGCGCACGGGCGCGCCCTCGAGCGCCGCCGCGAAGCCCGTCTCGACGCCGGACTCGAGGAGGGCGAGGATGCTGCCGCCGAACCCCGCGCCCATGATCCGGGCGCCCAGGCAGCCCCGGGCGGCGCACGCCCGCTCGACCAGCGCGTCGACGGCCGGCGTCGACACCTCGAAGTCGTCGCGCAGGCTGCGGTGGGACGCATTCAGCAGCCCGCCGAGCCGGTCGCGCTCGCCGGCCTCCAGCGCTGCGGCGAACGCGCGGACCCGCTCCAGCTCCGAATCGACGTGCCGGCGACGCTTCGGCATCCCGCGCTCGGCCTCGTGGCGCCGCTGGTTGTACGGCGTGTCGGCCAGCGCCCGGCGGACGCCCGAGTCGATCACGGCGATCACCAGGTCGTCCGGGAACGGCACGGGCCGGTGCTCGAGCGTGCCGCAGTCGAGCAGCAGCGCGTGGCCGCGGCGCCCGAGCGCGGCGGCGAACTGGTCCATGACGCCCACCCGGACGCCGGTCGCACGCTGCTCGGCCCGCTGGCAGGCGAGCGCCGCGGCGCCACCGTTCATGTCCGGCCGCAGACCCGCTGCGACCGCCACGAGCAGCGCCGCAGACGAGCTGAGCCCGGCACCGGGCGGGACGTCCGACCGCGCCTGCATCGCCTGCGGCGGCGCGCCCAGCTCCTCGCCGATGGCGTGCGCGTAGGGCAGGCCGTCGGCCACCTCGCTGACGAGGGACCACCGCTCGGCCGGGACTCCAGTCACCGTCGTGAAGCGGTCCACCGCCGCGGGCAGCACGATGCCGCCGAGGTAGTCGACGTGCTCGCCGATCAGGTTGACCCGACCCGGCGCGCGCCCGGTCCAGGCGCCCTCAGGTCTCATCGAGCGCCGCTCGCACGGCCTCCTCGGCGGAGATCGCCACCGGCACCCCCTCCAGCTCCCAGCCGGCCACCGAGACGACCGGCCGGTCCCGATGCCGCGCCAGACCGATCTCGCTGAGGGTGCCCCACCCGCCGCCCACCGCGATGACCGCGTCCGCCGCGCTGGTCAGGACCGCGTTGCGGGCCTCGCCGAGACCGGTGGCGATGGCCACCGTGAGGTGGGGGTTGCCCGTGGTCCGGTCGGCCCCCGGCAGGATGCCGACCACGGTGCCGCCGGCGCTCGAGGCGCCCTCTGCCGCGGCCTCCATGACCCCGCCGAGGCCGCCGCAAAGCACGATCGCTCCGGCCTCGGCGAGCCTCCTGCCGACCTCCCTGGCCAGCTCGCGCTGCTCGGGATCCGGGTCGGAAGCGCCGCACACGGCGACGTACCGAGAGCGCTTCACCGGCCTGGAGTCTAAGTGCAAGGAAGAGCCCCCTGCAGGCCCTATACTTATGCCCGAAGTCCACAGCCCGTGAGGCAAAGGAGGTGAGGCGCAAGTTGGATCACCCTAGTCGTGGAGCCAACCGCCTTGATTGCCTGCCGGGAGTGTCGGAGGGTTCCCTCTAGACGCTGCCGAAATCCCTAGTCCGGCTCCCGGAGTCGGAGGCGGGAGGCTCTACGAGACCGTTCCGTTTTACGGAGGCAGAAGGGCCCGGCGCGTGCCGGGCCCTTCGCTTTTCGCCCGGTCCAGCGCGACAGCGGCCTCAGCCCGAGTGAATCCGAGCACGCGCGCCAGGTCTGCCGACGACAGCTCGCTCGCGGTCCGCAGCACCGCTGCCGCCAGGCGCGCACGGGCCTCGTCGGGCTTCGGAAGCCGGTCCACGCGGTAGCGGCGGGGCAGCACGTCGTACGCGGTGCCCGGCCAGCCCTGCTCCCGCTTGATCGTGCCCGCCCGGGTCAGGACGAGCTGGCGCTGCAGCGAGTCGATGGCCCGGGCGACCCGCCGGGCGTCGCGGACGCCCACGGCCCGCCGGACCTCGAGCGCGTCGGCGGGTGCGGCTTCGAGCACCGCCTCGGCGACCTCCCGCTCGAGCGGCGGCAGCACGACGTCGCGGAAGTCCGCCGGCCCGCCAGCGCGACCCGTCAGCGCGTAGAGCGACGGCAGGAGCGTCAGCGAGACCAGCGCCGGCCAGCCTCGCACGTGCTTGCCGGCGCAGGCAAGACGGGCCTCGGCCAGCTCGTCCTTCCACGCCCAGACCTTCGCGAGGTCGGGGGTCATCGCCAGCTTCCCGTCCTCGCGCTCGTCCACCCACCGGGCGTCCGGCCCCGCGACGGCCTCGTGCAGCGACGGGAGAGGGACGCCGGCCTTCGCGAAGACGAGCGCCAGCCCGGCGCGGTCGACGAACGCGGCGGCGTCCCGGAGGGTGCGCACCCGGTCGGTCATGTCGGCCAGAGGGTACGCTGGACGACCGATGATCGACGATCTCGCGACGTACCTGAACGCGCTGCCGACGGGCTGGGTGCGGGAGATGGGCATCACCATCCTGAAGGCCACGCCCGACGAGGTGACCTGCGAGTGGGAGGTCACCGAGAAGCACCACCAGGGCCTGGGCATCGTGCACGGCGGGGTCCACTGCGGGGTCGTCGAGACGCTGGCGTCGCTGGGAGCGGCCCTCGTGGCCCGGCCGCGGGGCCAGACCGTCGTGGGGCTGGAGAACACCACGTCGTTCCTCCGGGCGGTCCGGACGGGCCGGCTGCACGGGACGGCGCGGCCCGTGACGCGAGGCCGGACCACACAGGTCTGGGAGGCATGGATCCGGGACGACGATGAGCAGCTGGTCGCGAAAGGCCAGGTCCGGCTGCTCTGTATGGCCAGCGACCGGGAGGTCGGCGGAAAGGCCCTCAGCCAGGGCTGACGGTGTCCGGGCGCCGGCGTGGGGGCCGGCGCCCGGGCCCGGCTACTTGTTGCCGGTGACGGCGAACCACACGCCGCCGTTGGGCGACGTCACGAACACGTACGGAGTTGCACAGGGCGACGGCAGCGAGAGCGTGGCGCGGATCCGCGCGTTGCCCTGCGCCGAGGCCGGGAAGTTGGCCGTGGTCGACCGAACCGCCGCGACCTTCCCGTTGACGTTGGTCCGGCAGGTGACGACGCCGGCGAAGAAGGGCACGGGGTTGGTGCCGCGCAGGTTGGCGGGCACCGCAGGGTCGTTGGCGAGCACCAGGCCGTCGACGTCGATGCTCAGGTGGCCGTCGGCGTCGAGATCACCGCGGATCTCGCGGTTGATCTGCCACGGCAGCGGCGCCGCGGTGACGCCCGTGATGGTGCCGGCCGCGCCGATGAACGGCGAGACGTTGGCGAACATCGTGTCGAACTGCAGGACGTCCCGCTCCGAGGAGCCGGCGGTCCCGGTCGCCGCGAACCAGACGCCGCCGTTCGGCGAGGTGATGAAGACGTCCGGAGCGGCGCACGGGTGCGGCAGCGACAGCCGCTGGTGGATGAACGCGTTGCCTCCCGGCATGGTGGCCCGGAAGTTGGCACTGGTCACGTTGGAGACGGCGACCGTGCCGTTCACGGACGTCTCGCAGCTCACGATCGCAGCGAAGAACGGCACCGGGTTGGTGCCGCGCAGGTTGGCCGGAACGGCCGGGTCGTTGGCGAGCACCAGGTGGTCCACGTCCACGGTCAGCTGGCCGTTGGCGTCCAGGTCGCCGTGAATCGACCGGATGGCCCACGGGAACGGCGCCGCGGTCACGCCCCGGATGGCGCCGTTCGCGCCGATGAACGGCGACACGTTGGCGAACGCGGTGTCGAACTGCAGGACGTCCCGCGCAAACATGCCGTCGGTGGCGGAGGCGGACGTCAGCGGCGCCAGCGCCAGCGTCACGAGCACGGTGCCTGCCAGCGCGACCAGGGCCCGAACGAGCCTCGTCATAAGGATTTCTCCTTCCTCTCTCGGCGTCCCGCCAGGGGGCGCGGACGCTGGGTTTCTGAGGGCGGCCGCCGCCCGGCGCTCCCCACAGCACCCCGCGGCCGCTGCTACTGAATACTGTTCAGGGTGACGCGATGCGGCAACCACGTACCCCTCGGTATGTGGTTGAGCATGGCGGCAGCGTTACGGCGGCCATCGCGTCGTGAACGCTCAGGAGCCGAGACATCGTGAGAATCTCCACTCAAGCTCGAGCCCGGCGCACCCCCCAACCCACGGCAGCTCCCGTGTACGCTCCCAGCAGCGCCGGGATCAGCGCGATGACCGACTCGAGGACCGGCGCCGCTCCGCCCAGGCTCAGGTGGTTCGCGGCCAGATCCGCCCAGGCCCCGGACACCGGCACCGCGGCGAACAGCGCCGCACCGGAGCACCAGGCCCGCGCCGGACGGTGCACGCCGAAGGCGAAGCCGAACACGAGCAGCGCGGCGGCTACCGGCTGCACGTCGTCGGTCGTGTGGAGGTTCAGCCAGCCGACCACCACCGCGCAGAGCGCCAGCAGCGCCCAGCGGACGAGCGGCCCCCGGCGCGTCTCGCGCACGTGGGCGTCCAGCGCGCCCCGGACCACATCGAGCACCGTCCCCGGGCCCGGCGGCGTGGCCGCCAGGATGATCGCGAACTCCTCGCCGTACCGGGCTCGCCAGCGCCGCGGGTAGAGCCGGAGCAGTGCCCTCACGCTCGCGCGAGCCGGCGGCGGCCGGCCGTCGTGACGCGCTCCAGCAGCTCCAGGTGCCCCCGCAGCGCCTCCGCGCCGGGTGGCGTCAGCCGGTAGGGGCGCCGGCGGTCCTCCGACGGCACCGGCTCGATGAGGCCGCGCTCCTCCAGCCGGGCGATCGCGCCGTAGAGGGTGCCCGGGCCCAGGCGCACCCCGCTCAAGCGCTCCACGTCCGCGGCGATCGCGTATCCGTGCTTGGGCTGGTCCGCGACGCTGACCAGCACGAGCACGGCCGGCTCGGCGAACCGTCCCAGGCCGCCGATGCCCTCGGTCTGCTTCACAGCGGCCAGCCCGCGACGCCGTGGAACGGGCTGCCCTCGCCTCCGATCTCGAACGTTCCGGGCCCGAGGGTCCCGGCGCCCTCGACGACCACGAACCGGACGCCCCGCTGGCCGGACGGCACGAGGAACGTCAGCGACACGTCGGCCCGCTCCCCCGGCTGCAGCAGCGCCTGGAGGGCGCTTCCGTCCCGCGGCGCGACCCGGCCGCCGCCCGGCAGCTCCACGTAGGCGCGCGCCAGATTCGCGCGCATCGCCCGCCCACGACCGCGGTTCTGCAGCTGCACGTCGACGAGCAGCGTGCCCGACGCGACGTCCTGCCGCGCCGTGACCATGGCCGCGCACCAGTCGTCGAAGCACTTGGTGTCGCCGGGGCGCAGCTGACGTGCACTGCCGGCCAGCCCCGCCGCGACGAGCGCGGCGCCGTACACGGCGATCAAGGCGCCCGCCGCGCAGGCCAGCCCGGCTGCCGAGCGCCGGCGGCGCCGCACCAGCTGCACCGCCGCGGCCACGGCGAGGACGACCAGCGCGGTTCCGCTCGACAGCATCGCGAGGTCCGCGGCGAGCGATACCGTTTGGATCGTCACACGATAGATCGTATCACGTACGAGACAGGTATCGGAGGGCTCGCAGGCCAGGCAGGAAGAAGTAGCCGCCACCGCGAACGGTCACGAACCGGGGCATGTCCCGGTGGCGCCGGCGGACGGGCCTGCCCTGGACCCGGAACGTCCCCGCGCCCCGCCCGCGCGCGCCGATCAGCGGGTCGTCGTCCTCGTGGAGGCCGTCGAACTTCGGGCTCGTCAACCACGTCGCCTGCACGAACTCGAACTGCCGCGCGATGTTGGCGCACAGGCAGATGAAGTGGAGGCCGCGGTCGACCTCGTCGTCCACCGCGTCGAACAGGGTGCCGGGCGCGGGCGCCGGGCCGTACTCGCGTCCACGCCGGATCAGGCGGTGTCGCTTGCCGACCGCGATGGACTGCTCCGTACCCGGCTTCGGGTCGAGCGAGTCACGCGGGTGGGCGCGGCGTGCGTGAGCGCCGACCGGACACCGGAGTCCGTCAGCGTCCGGCCCCTGGTAGGCGAAGTCGTTGGCCGTGGCCAGCTCGCGGTCGTCATGGTCAGGCGCCAGCACCAGCGGCGCGCCGCCCGGCCAGCGTCCGACCATCTTCGCCGCGAGCCGCGTCATGGCCTCGGGGTCGGGGCTGCCGTCCGGCGCCCGGGACGCCTCGTCCGCCCAGCGCCAGAAGCCGCGGACGTCCTGCCGCAGCTGGCGCATCACGAGGTACGTGCCGTTCCCGCCCAGGTCGGGCCGCTGCGACTGGTCGCGCGGCAGGAGCCGCTCGGGATCGTCCTCCGGCTCGAGCGTCGGCCGCTCGGTCACCTGGCCGTGCTCGTTCACGTAGCCGAGCACGAACTCGCCGGGCTGGATCGTGTTCATCGCCGTCTCGGTCTGGCCGGAACCCACGATGACCGGCTGCGAGATGCCGTCGTGGAACCCGAAGTGCTCGCGGTCGCCGAGGTCCACCGTGTCGAGGACGGCGACGACGCGCAGACCGCCCGTCTCCACGCCGGAACGCAGGCCGTCGTGAAGCGCCTCCAGCGCCACGTCGTCGGTGGCGAACAGGAGCAGGAGGACGTGCACCGGCGCGGCGCCGGGAGCGCCCCAGGCCCACCGCTGCGGCGCGCTCTCCCCCACGTCGCCCAGGATCCGGCTGCGGTGCGGGCTCGCCATGCCCTCCGCGAACTCCGGCGAGAACCCGGCCAGCGCCGAGGCCGGCAGGCCCAGCGCCGCCAGCCCGGCCGCGGTGAGCGCCACGTTGACGGCCGCCCCGTCCGGCGACTCCCGGGCAGTCGTCACGCGGCCGGCCAGGTCGCGCAGCCAGCCCCGGGCCGCGGCCTGGTCGCCGATCCGCAACAGGAGATAGCGCGCGGCGCGCAGCTTCCCGTAACCGCGCAGCACGAGTCCCTGCACATCCTCCAGGTCGAGCGGCCCCGTCACAGCAGCTGCAGCCACGCCTCGGCCTCAGACTCGCTCATGTCCCCGGCCAGGCCCGCGCGGAGCCGGGCGTTCGCGTCCACGTTGACGGCCGTGAGGTCCGGATAGGCCGAGTACCAGGCCTGCGTCGGGACCTGGTGGCCCCGCAGGAACGCCTTGAAGCCCGTCTCGTTGCGAGCGCCAGCGCCGAACAGCCAGCGCGTCCGCGGATAGCCCGACTCGTTGCCGAACACGCCGTTCAGCACCCATGCGACCTTGTCGATGAAGTCGTTCATGTAGCTCTCGAGGCTGCCGTCGTAGTAGCTCGTGAACAGCACGCGGCGGGGCCGGCCGAGCACCATGAACCGCGCGAAGTGGACCGTCCGGAGCCCCGAAAGGCTGCCCCTGTTGAACACATGTCGAGAGATGTAGTTCGCTACGACGGCCAGGAACACCCAGGCCGTGAGGTGCCAGAACGCGCCCGGCTTGATCTCCGAGAGTGTGCTGATCTGGTTCTGGGGGCCGAAGTCCTCCATGTCGCGCAGCTCCCGCAGGCGCTCGGTGTCGAGCTTCACGTCCGGCTCGGGGTCCCGCAGCTCGTGGAGCCGCAGCCAGGCCAGCCAGACCAGCACGGCCGGAACCAGCAGCGGGAGCAGCACGACCAGCACCAGCGGCACCAGGACCAGGTGCAGCCGTTCGCGCCAGCGGAACGCCGGCTCGGGGGGTGCAGGCGCGGAAAGCGCCCAGGCGAGCGACGGGTCGCTCTCCACGAAGGCGCGGATCATCCGCCGCACCTCGCGCGCGCCGCGACCGCGCCACTCCGCCGCCGCGCCGTCCAGGTGATCCTCGACCGCCGTCCGCAGGCCGGCCTCCTGGCGGATCTGCTCGAGCGATCTGCCCACCACGTGCGCGTAGAACACGGTGACGTCCACCAGGTGCGCCCGCAGGTAGGACGTCCGCGACGCGGGCACCCGCGAGTCCGGCGGCGGGTAGCCCTCGCAGTGGGCGAAGACGCGGTCGAGGCCGGCGGCGCCGTGGTCGACCAGGTCCCGCAGGCGCTCCTCGAGCGGGGCGTCGACATCCATCGTGAACAGCAGGCCCGGCTCGCGCTCCCCGTCGTCCACGATCAGCAGGCGGGCGAAGTGGACGCCCGCCAGCCGGTCGAACGGCAGGAGCGCGGCACCCTCCCTGCGGAGGAGCCCATCCAGCCCGCCGGACATGCCGGGCAGGATGCGGGCCCAGACCGTGAACGCCACCTGGTGGGGCATCGGCCTACAGCGGGTGCCGGATCCCGATCAGCTGCTCGACCAGCTCCGCCCGGTCGAACGCCACCCGCACCTCGCTGATCCGGCCGTCCGTCACGTGGAAGATGTCGATGCCGGGCACCGAGACGTGGCGATCGGTCACGTCGATGTCGAGGAACTTGAAGCGGTGCGTCGCCGTCCACGTGAACCGGATGGCCGCCTTTTGCTCCTGCGTGAACAGGTCGTCGATCTGGAACTGCACGTCGGGAAATGCCCTGAAGAAGCTCGAGAAGAAGCCGCGGACGCCGTCGTGACCGCTCACCTGGCCGCCGGGGATGATGGCCGGGTCGTGGAACTGGATGTTCGGGTCGAACAGCGTCGGGATGTAGTCCAGGTCGTGGACGTTGATGAGCTTCTCGAAGTAGCTCCGCGCGATCGCCTCGGTGTCAGCCACGGTCCCCTCCCGCAACGGCCGCCGGCTGGGCCAGCAGCTCCTCGAAGTACGGATTGAGGAGCCGATTGGTCGGGTCGTACTGCCGGCGGCGGGCGTCGAACTTCGCCGGCCGGTCGCCGAACGCCCGTTCGACGTGCGCCCGCGTGAGCAGGTTCGTCTGGTTGAACAGCGGCACGCCGCCCAGCTCGCTGCAGAGGTCGTTGTACGCGCGCAGGAAGTCCTCCCACCCGGGGTTGCCGGTCGACACGGGGTCGAACGTCATGACCGGGCCGTCGAACGAGTAGGAGAACAGCGAGCTCTGGTCGGCCTTGATGCGGTAGCCGACGCTGAGCAGGTTCACCCGGTAGCCGTGCTCCCGGTCGTACTGCTTCGAGAACTCGAAGTAGCGGCGCACGCAGTCGATGTAGCGCTCCTCCGGGAATGCCCAGATGCTGAACGTGTACCGGCTGTTGTTGGAGACGAACGGGTACTTGATCTGCTGTGAGGTGGCGGCGGTGTTCTCGCCGCGCACGATCGTGGTGGCGACCAGGACGATCAGGCGGTTGTACAGGTTCGTCAGGAAGTGCTGCACGCCCCGGCCCGGCGCGAAGCGGTTCACCAGGTAGCCCCAGAGCGGCGCGTAGTGGCTCCAGATCGCGTTGCGCAGGCCCCACTGCCAGTTCGACAGCTTGTGCCCGGCGAGCTCGTCGTGGTACTTGCGGAACTCGACCAGGACCGTGTCCGTGAACGGGTTGAGGTACATCATGATCGACTCGCCCCGCTCCCACAGGGCCGGCAGCTCGCGTTCGAAGGCCTCGAACCGGTAGTGCTCGTGGCGCACGCGCATCGGCACCAGCGGCCGGACGCGGAATGTCACCTCGTACACGATCCCGAACAGGCCGTAGCTGGAGCGCGTGAGCTGCATCAGTTCGGGGTCGGCCTCGGTGACCTCGACCAGGTCGCCGGCCGGCGTGATCATCTTGATCGACGTCGCATACGACGCGACCTGGCCGAACTCGCCCGGCATCGACGCGTCCTTGGTGCCGCCGCACGCCGCGCTGCCGATCGTCAGGTTGCCCAGCTCGACGTTCACGAAGAACTGGAGATTGTGCTTCCGCAGCTCCTGGGCGACGTCGTAGTAGAGCGCCCCGGCCTGCGCCGTCACGCTGTCGTCGCGGATCTCCAGGATGCGGTCCATCTTCCGCATCACGATGAGCGTGCCACCCTCGGCCACCCCGCACGGCGTGGTCGAGTGGTTCGAGCCCACCGCGCGGACCGGGCTCGGATAGCGCTCACGGTCCTTCAGAACGGCCGCGATCTCCTCCACGGTCTCCGCCTCCACGATCACGGCCGGGTGCGACCGGATGCTCCCGAACCAGTTCGTGACCTCGATCCGCTCCATGCCTGTCGACCTCCTCCCTATGCCTCACCACGCTGCCTGCTCTGGAGCAGCAGCGCCACGATCGGGCTCGGTTCCGCCGGCTGCCACGCTCGGTACGCCTCACGGAGCGGCACCGGCCACTCCACGTCCAGGTCGACCCGCGCGCCCGGTCGCGCCGCGCCGCTCACGACGGTCAGCGCCGTCTCCAGCACGCGCCGCTGCATCCTCCGGTCGTGCGGCATCCCGAACGGGTGTCCGAACGGGAACTCGACGCCCACGACGCGCGGCGCCAGCAGCGCATCGGCCACGTCGGGCATCATCGTGACGACCACGGTCGGGATCCCCGCCGCCTCGATCCACCGCGCCAGCACGGGCACGTTCCTGCAGCAGTCCGGTCAAACCGGCGCCAGGACCACCAGGTCGCTGCCGAGGTCGCGCAGCCGCTCCACGATCGCCGGCGCCGTCACGTCCCGCCAGGCGGCCAGGCCGTGCTCCTGGTAGCCCATCACGGAGACGTGCTCGGCCGTCGCGCCCCCGACCACGCCCTCGGCGACCAGGTCGTCCAGGACGTCGACCGGCAGAGCCACGTTGTGGTCGGCCACGATGTCCGCGCTGTTCAGGTGCAGATGCGCCATGGCCAGGCCGGCCGCGGGCAGGGCGTGCGGGAGCCGGCGCCAGTCCGGGTCGCCCCACGTGGGCTCCCGGCGCTCGCGCTCCAGGTCGAACGAGGGCTGCTCGCCCTCCAGGTACAGGCCGGCCGATGTCAGCAGCGTCACGCGCGACTCGCCCAGCCGCCGGGTCGCCGGCGCCCAGACCGGCGCGTCCTCGCCGGGAAGCCGCTGCGGGTCCTCGTAGAGCGGACGGAAGCTGCGGGGCAGGAACCGGTAGCTGTCGACCCTCACCGTTTCGCCTCCTGCCTGCGCACCGCCTCGTCCGGCACCGCGCCTGCCGCCAGGAACCGCTGCAGCCCGCCCGGGAAGGCGAGCACCAGGCGCGAGAAGATCCGCTGCTCGATCGGCGCGACGATGACCTCGGCGCGGTCGCCGCGGATCGCCCTGACGCATGCCTCCGCGACTCGATCCGGTGTGGTCTCGCGCACCGAGGCGGTCAGTCCGGTGTCCGCCCACATGCCGGACCGCGACACGAACGTCGGACTGACCAGCGACACGCCGACACCGGTGCCTCGCAGCTCGGCGCGCAGCGCGTGCCCGAACCCGCGGATGCCGAACTTCGTGGCGTTGTAGATCGAGGACCCCGGCGCCGGCACCCGGCCGGCCATCGACGCGATCAGCAGGATGTGGCCCCGCTTCCGCTCCAGCATGCCGGGCAGCAGCTCGCGCGCCAGCACGATCGCGGAGCGCAGGTTCACGTCCAGCGCGTGGTCGACGTGGTCGACCGCCAGGTCTGCCAGCCTGCCGTTGGCGGGCAGTCCCGCGTTTGCGACCAGCACGTCGACCGCGCCGGCGGCCGCCGCCAGCCGCTCGGCCTCTCCCCGTCCGGCGAGGTCGGCCGGCTGGACCGTCGAATCTCCCAGCTCCTCCGCGAGGGCGGCGAGCTTTGCGCGGTCGCGGCCGCTCAGCACGAAGCGCACGCCCTCGCGGCGAAGGCGGCGGGCGATGACCGGGCCCAGGCCCGACGACGCGCCGGTCAGCAGCACCGTCCGCCCGGCCAGGTCACGCATCGGTGTTCGCACCGGGCCACAGCTGGTGCTCGGTGATCCATCGCTTCGTGAGCTCCCGGGCGTCCCGCATGACCTGCGCGATCACCTCGGGCGTGAAGTCGAAGCCCGGGACCGGCAGCTCCTGGACCGGAGGGTGGATGTGGTGGATGACCCCTGCGCCGGCCATCTGGAGCCGGACGTAGTCCTCCTCGAGGTGCGACGCGGTGTGCATCGCGATCGCGAACGCCTTCATCGCGTTGTCGAGCAGGTTGGTCGGCGCCTTGAGCGCCTCGCCGTCGTACCCGACGGCGCACGCGTACAGCGTCCCGCACCCCTCGAGCGCCAGCACCGACAGCGGCTGGTTCTGGACGATGCCGCCGTCGATGAGCAGCCGCGGCACGCCGCCGACGGTCAACCGCTTCGGCTCGAACACGCCGGGGATGGCCGATGACGCGACGAGCGCGTCGGCGACGTCGGCTTCGCCGGGAAAACGCAGCGACTCGCCGGTCAGCCGATCGGTGGCGCCCAGGATGAGCATCGGCCGTCCGGCGGTCCCGAAGTAGTCGATCGTGAGGTGCTCCGTTCCGGCCAGCGCGCGGAACGCGCCCGCGACCAGGCCCTGGATCGCCTCGTTGCTGCCCAGTCCCATGAGGTGGGTGCGCTCCCGGAGCGCGCGCCACAGCACCCGGGGCGCCGTGAGGCCGAGCGCGCGGTTGCTGATGGTGGCCAGACCCTTCGCGGCGGCCTCGATGCCGGCACCGCCGACCGGGTCGATCGCGTGGGCGACGCCCGTGATCGCTCCCGCCGATACGCCCGCGATCGCGTCGGGCCGAATGCCCAGCTCCACGAAGGCCTGCGCGACACCAAGCTCGACGAGCACGAGCGGGCCCGCGCCCGAGTACGAGATGCCCACGCGGCCGCGGTCGACGCTGAGCGTCCTGCCGTGGAGGAGCGGCTCGCCCACGCTACACGGCGTCCCAGGGAGCGAACGGGTTGCGCCCGCCGCGCAGCGCCGGGCGCAGGTCAGGGAAGTGCCGGAGCAGCACGGTCGCGAAGCCGCTGTCCTCGATCCAGCGCATGCCGAGCGGCGTGTACACCTCGGGGGTGAAGTCAGTGGTGAAGAAGCGGTCGCTGTTCAGGCGCCGCGAGGCCATGAGGATGAAGATCCGGAACGCGGTGTCGCTGAAGCCGAACCCGGCGGGCGGCGTCTCCGCGTACAGGCCCACCTGCAGGTCCACCCGCTCCAGGTCGCCGTCGTAGACGCCCCTGAGCTGCTCGACCCACTCGGGGTTGTCCGAGAGCTGCTCGAAGCTCGTCAGCGCCGGCTTGTGCAGCAGGCGCCGGAACTCATTGTACCGGGGCACGCCGCGCTCGCGCGAGCGCAGGATGTCGACGGCCGCGAGGTCGTTGAGCCCGTTGTAGTCGGGCTCCGGGAACCGCTGCATCACCTTCGGGTAGTTGTGGAGCGTGACCGCGCCGGGGTTGAGGATGCCGAACGAGTAGAGCGCGTTCGCCATGCCCACCCGCTCCAGCACGGGCCGGGCGCCCCGGAACGTCAGCTCGTCCAGCTCGCGGGTCTCCAGCTCGCGGCCGTCAGCGACCGACCGGAAGGGGTACTCGTCGCGGAGCAGCGGGTGCATCCGGTAGACGGACACGAACTCCTCGGTGATGGAGTACGGCACGCCGAAGTGGGCGGTCTCGGAGCCCGGAATGCCGGCCAGCCACTCGCTCTTCGCCAGCCGGCCCGCCGCCTCGTGCAGGCGCTGGCCCTCCAGGCCCCACCAGTTGGCGCGCATGGCGACGCGCAGCGTGGGGTGGGCGAGGATGGCCGGCGTCCACTCGACGGTGTGGATCTTCGCCGTCAGCGCGGCGTTGATCAGCCGCGCGCGGTCGAACACCTCCTGGTCCGACCACGTCGGGTACTCGGCGCGCAGGGCGTCGGCGATCGCGTTGTGCTCCAGGCTGAAGAGGGTGTGCATCAGGTCGAGCCCGATCCACCAGTTGCCGTTGACGCCGGTGAGGGCGACGCCGCTGTCGGGGTCCAGCGGGAGCAGCCGGTTCGGCTCGATCTTCAGCCGCCCGCCCTCACCGGACCGCACGCTGTCCAGCGTGCCCTGGTCGCTGCCGTACAGCTGCGATGCGTCCCACCAGTGAGTGGCGATGTTCGCGAAGGTCGGGGGCGCGCCGTGCGCGTCTCCCGGCCGGGTGGGGTCGCGTCGTGTGCGCAGGATGCGCATCGGGCGCTCCGGCCAGTCGTCGTCCGGGTCGAGCTCGATCCGCCACGGATCGTCCTTCTCGTTCTTCCCGTGGGACAGCCAGTCGTGGACCATGAACTGGATCCAGGCCGCCGCGTGCAGGTTGAGGGACCTGGCGGGGATCAGGTCCTTCCGCGTCATGAGCTCGAGGCTGACGCGGCGCGGGCTCGGCTCGAGCAGGTCCGCGCCGGGGTCTGGGAAGACGTATTCGAGCGGCACGTTCCGCCCGAACCGGGTGTTGGCGCTGCCCATGGTCGGGACCGAGAGGTCGTTCCACGTCCCGTCCACGGTGCGCGCCGTCAGCCGCTGGTCCGGGCCGAGCGCGGGCGCCGGCACGGGACCGGTCGACGGCAGCTGCTCGGTGTCCGCGAGGTTCTTGCCGCGCAGCGTGATGCGCAGGCCGGCCAGCGTGAGCGCGCCGGTATAGCTCGGGAGCTGGAACCATCCGATCGTCCGGTCGATGCGGGCCGACCACGCCGCGAACAGTCGCTCGGCGAGGGATGGCCGGAACGGCGGGACCGGAGCGACCGGGGTTTCCGGCACCTCAGCTCCTCCGCCTGGAGCCGGCCAGGCAGAGCAGCGTGTTGACCGTCGAGATCCCCGCGGCCATGAGCCCCTCTCGCACGGGCAGTTCGCCCAGCGCCGCCGCGACCAGCGCCGCTCCGGCGTCGGTCGCGTGCATGAGGATGCCCTGCCGCAGCGCCCGCCGCCGGCGGCGCGGCTCCAGACAGAGGTCCGCCGCGACCAGCACGGTGCGGATGCCGAACATCCGCAGCACGTAGACCGAGGCCGGCTGGGTCTCGGCGCGGACGCCCAGGCGACCCGCCAGCCAGCGCGGCGCGAGCAGCGCCAGCGAGCCGTTGGTCAGCATGATGGCGGCGAGCGCCCTCCAGGCGAAGCCGTCGTGTGCTGGGATCACGTCCCGAGCCATGACCGCAATCGTGACAGGCTGGCACATCCTCGCCAAGTGACCTTTGCGAAGGGTGGATAGGTAAGGAGCCCACGAGCCTGGGCGCGGGATCAGTGCCCGGTCGCGTAGGAGAAGATGATCTGGTCGATCAGGCGCTCCACCGGCGCGAGGTCGTCGGTGAAGACCTGGGAGTGGTAGGTCGACACGCGCAGGTCACCGCTTCCTGGCCCCATCGCGGTCGCCGCCACCTGGCCGACGAGCGGCTCTCGCGCCAGCGACAGGTTGTGCAGGATGTCCGCCATTGTGGTCGGCTCGCTGGTGCCGAAGATCATCGTGTTGCTGAAGCTGGGCACGTCGACCAGGAACACGCTCGGGTAGACAGCCGCCATGGTGCTGGCCAGCGCGTCCACGAGCCGGTAGTCCGTCGCCGTGCGGCCGGCGTTGACGACCACCGCGCCGCCCGGGTTCAGGTGGTCCGCGGCGAGCTGGAAGAACTCCCTTGTCGTCAGGTGGAACGGGATGTACGGCTGCCGGTAGGCGTCCATGGCGATCACGTCGTAGTGGCCGGCATGCGTAGCGAGCCAGTATCGCGCGTCCTGGACGACCGGGTGCACGTTCGGCTCGTTCAGGTGGAAGTAGCGGTGGGCGACGTCCAGGATGTCCGGGTCGATCTCGACGCCGGTGATGTCGACCGAGGTGCCGAAGGCGGCGGTCATCTCCCGCGCGGCGGTGCCGCCGGCCAGGCCGAGAATCGCCACGCTGTTCGGCCGCGGCTCCTGCGCCTGGGCCGGACGGAAGTAGCCGCCGAGCATGAAGTAGTCCCAGGGCCCGCCCGTCACGAGCGCGGTCGGGTCGTAGATCGAGTGGATCGCCTGGCCCTCGTTGAGGACCAGCTCGGTCTTGCTGCCGTCCTGCACGACCTGGATGTAGTGGTAGGCGGAGTCCTTCTCGTAGAGGAGCGTGCCGACCTCGGGCGGCTTGATGCCGTGCGGGAGCAGGAACGCGCCGACCAGCACGATGACCAGGAACACCGCGAAGACCCAGCGGCGGGGCCAGAGGTCCGTCACCGTCCTCGGCCACAGGCCCAGGATGGAGAGGCCGAGCAGCGCGACGCTGAACATGATCAGCGTGGGGCGGGTGCCGTACGTGGGGATCAGCCAGAAGACGGGCAGGAACGTGCCGAGGATGCTCCCGGCGGTGCTCAGCGCGTAGACGGCGCCGGCCGTGTTGCCGCCGCTGCGCACGTCCTTCAGCAGCAGGCGGATCGCGAACGGCGACACGCAGCCGAGCAGGATCACGGGCACGGCGAAGAGGAGGACGACCGCGAGCAGCGTGCCGAGCACCAGGCCGATCGACAGCTCCGCGAACCCCTGCTGGGACTGCAGCAGGATGGGGTAGGCGATCAGGGGGATCAGCCCGATCCAGAGTCCGGCCCATGCGGTGAGCTGGAACAGCAGGTCGGCGCTCGGCCTGCGGTCGGCGAGGCGGCCGCCCACGACGTAGCCGATGCTCAGGTAGATCAGCACGAGCCCGATGAGCACGCCCCAGACGTAGAGGCTGGTCCCGAAATAGGGCGCCAGCAGCCGCGACGCGCCGAACTCGACCCCCAGTGACGCCATGCCCGACACGAACACGAGCGGCAGGAGCAGGCGACGAGCGTTCACTTCCGGCGAAGCTTACAAAGACCGAGCAAAGCGAAGCGAGCGAGCCTTCCCCTCCCCCGCTCCGAAGGAGGGGAATGGGGGTGGGGGACGTACAGGCCAGCTCTGGTGCACAGAGCAGGGGTGCCCCAGAAGCGGAGGTGCTGTCTTCAGCGACCCCCCCTCCGGGTGAGTGTTCATGCTTCGGGGGTCCTGCCGGTTGGCTCACCCCCTCCGTGTCCTGACCGCGCGGCCGACATGGCTGTGCGGCGTGGCCTTTTCACGGGTTCTGCCGCCGGCCGGACATGAAAGGACCGGCCGGCGTGACTTGATAGGAGCGTGGCCTCGCCC
>DASQZW010000367.1:0-7228 GCA_035638495.1 Terriglobales bacterium | reverse complement strand
GCACCGCGACCGCGGCGCACACGACCGCCGCGGCCGGGATCGCCAGGAACGGGTTCACGCCGCTCTGCGCCAGGAAGAGCACCGTGTACGCGCCCACGCCCACGAACGCCTGCTGGCCGACGGAGATCAGGCCGGCGTACCCGGCGAGCAGGTTCCACATGCTCGCCAGCACGAGCAGGATGAACACGTCGATCAGGAGGTTCGTCACGTTCGCGTAGACGACGTACGGCAGGACCGCCAGCGCCGCTACCACGGCGACCGCCCCGAGGCCGGTCCAGCCGGCCGCCCCCCGCCGGACCCTCACGTGACCCTGGCCGGGATCAGCCCGGACGGCCGGAACGCCAGCACCGCCAGGAATACGAGGTGGCCGGCCAGCACGCCGAAGCTGGGATCGACCTGCGCGCCCAGCGTCTGGGCCACGCCCAGCACCATGCCGCCAGCCAGCGTCCCCCACAGCGACCCCAGGCCGCCGATCACCACCGCCTCGAACGCGAAGATCAGGCGCTGCGGCCCGATGCTGGGATCGAACGACGAGTACATGCCAAACGCCAGGCCCGCGAGGGCGATCGTGCCGAAGGCGAGGGCGGCGGCGATCCCGAAGACGTGGCGAGTGTCGGTGCCGACGATACCGGCGGCCTCCTGGTCGTCGGCGGCCGCCCGGATGCGCCGTCCGACGGCGGTCAGGCTGAGCAGCGCCTGGAGCGCGAGGAGCACGACGATCGCCACGGCGAAGATCAGCATCGACAGGTAGCCGACCGAGACCTGCCCGTTGACGCGGAACGAGGCCGACGCGAGCGTTCCGACGTCCAGCGAGCGGCTGTTCGCCGACAGCGCCTGGAGCAGGCCGTTCTGGATCACGATCGCGAGGCCGAACATCACCAGCAGGGTCGTCAGCGGCCCGACGTCGAGACTGCGCTGGATGACCGTCCGCTGGACGCCGTACCCGATGAGGGCGAACGCCGGCGTGACCAGCAGCGCCGCGACCAGGACGGGCAGGTGGAGCACGGCGATCAGGGGAAGGGCGAGGTACGCCGCCAGCACCGCCAGGTCGCCGTGAGCCAGGTTGACGACGCGCATGACGCCGAACATCAGTGACAGGCCGCAGGCGAACAGCGCGTACAGGCCGCCCAGCAGCAGCCCCTGAACGAGGGCGTTCACCCAGACCACGGCTCCTCCCCTCCCGCGGCCGTGTGCGCCGCGAGGCCGAAGTAGGCCGCCTCGACCTGGGCAGCGGTCAGGTCGGCCGGCCGGCCTTCCAGCGTGGTCCGGCCTTCCAGGAGGCACTGCGCGCGGTCGGCCACCCGGAGCGCGTGTCCCACATCCTGCTCGACCAGCAGCACCGTGACGCCCGCACGCAGCAGCTCCGGCAGCAGGTCGTAGAGGCGCCGGACGACGGCCGGCGCCAGGCCGAGCGACACCTCGTCCAGCAGCAGCACCCGCGGATTGGCCATCAGCGCCCGGCCGATGGCCACGGCCTGCTGCTCGCCGCCGGACAGCTGCGCGGTGAGCTGCCGGCGCCGCTCGGCCATCCAGGGGAACAGCTCCAGCACCCGGGCCAGGCCCCAGCCGCCCGATCTCGCCCGGTGGGCGCCCACGAGGAGGTTCTCCTCGACTGTGAGCGATGGGAACATGCGCCTGCCCTCGGGGACCAGGACGATGCCGGCCGCCACGCGCCGGTGCGGGGCCAGGCCCGTGACCTCGCGGCCCTCCAGGAGGATCGCGCCGGCGGCCGGCGCGTGCAGGCCGGCGATGGTGCGCAGCAGCGTCGACTTCCCGGCGCCGTTGGCGCCGATGATCGCCAGCGTCTCGCCCGCGTCGACCCGCAGGCTGACGGCGGTCAGGGCCTGCAGCTGGCCGTGGCGGACCGTCAGGTCCCGGACCTCCATGAGCGGCGTGCTCACGACGCGCCGTAGTCCGTGCCCAGGAAGACCTCCCGCACCGCCGCGCTGGCCAGCACCTCGTCCGGCGCCCCGTCCGCGATGAAGCGGCCCCCGGCCAGGCAGATCAGCCGCCCGACGACCCGCGTCAGCGCCCGCACCACGTGCTCCACCCAGATCACCGCGACGCCGGCTGACCGGGCCCGTGCGACGATCTCGGTGAGCTGCGCCACCTCGGGGTCGGTCAGGCCTGCCGCCACCTCGTCGAGGAGCAGCAGGCGCGGCCGCGTGGCCATCGCCCTGGCCAGTTCGAGCCGCTTGCGCTGGAGCAGGCCGAGCCGCCCGGCGGGCCGGTTCGCCTCGGCGCGGAGCCCGGTCTCCTCCAGCACGGACGCCGCCAGCTCGGCGCCCGGCCGTCCGTGCAGGCCGGCGCCGCGGCTGACCGCGACCAGGACGTTCTCGAACACGGTCATGTGCTCGAACGGGCGGGGCACCTGGTACGTCCGGGCGATGCCCAGCCGGCAGCGGCCGGACGGGTCGAGCCGCGTGACCGACCGCCCGTCGAACCGGACCTCGCCCCGGTCCGGCGCCAGGTCGCCGGAGATCACGGAGAACAGGCTGCTCTTGCCCGCCCCGTTCGGTCCCACCACGCCGATCGCGTCGCCCCCGCCCACGACGAGCGAGAGCTCCTCGGCGACGGTGACCCGGCCGAAGCGCCTGGTGATGCCGTCGAGCTCCAGGAGCGGGCCGCCGTTCATCAGGAGTTCGTCGGCACGAGGTCCCCGTTGATGGGCACGTCCTTGTTGATCGAGTTGTCCACGACGTACATGCTCCACGGGAAGCCCTTGCCCGGCTTCCACTGCACGCCCACCGGGTTGACGATCGCGACTCCTGGAACGGGTCCCTTCGTGAAGTCGAGCGGACCGCTGATGCCGGAGTAGTTCATGCTGCGCAGCTGGGCCGCGACCGCCTGGCGGTCGTGCGGGTCGTCCACGGCCGTGAAGGCGTTCTTCGCGATCTCGAAGAGCGAGTGGACGGAACCGAGCGCCGACAGCCACTGCTGCCCGGTCGCCTTCTGGAAGGCGTCGGCCAGATCCTTCGCGCTCTGGCCGGTGAGCGACGACCGGTACGGGTGGTAGGGCGACCACCAGCAGTCAGTGGCCACGTTGTTGACCAGCGAGCCGAGCGCGACGGTGTCGGCCGGGAACAGCAGGACCTTCGCGACCGTGGCGAGCTTCGGCTTCCAGCCCTGCTGGGCGGCCTGCTTCCAGAACGTGTTGAAGTCGGGCGGCAGCGGGCAGTTCGTCAGGAGCTGGGCGTCGGCGCTCTTGAACTTCGAGATCATCGCGCTGTAGTCGGTCGTGGCATCCGGGTAGGCGCCGCCGTCGACGACGTTGTAGCCGGCCTTGACGGCGAGCGGAGGGAAGCCGGCCCGGAACGCGTTGCCGTCGGCGTCGTTGGGGTACACCGCGGCCGCCACCTTGTTGGTGGAGACCCGGTTCCACATCGGCAGGAAGCAGCCGCCGAACTCGCCGATGCCGAAAAAGAAGGCGGTGGTGTACTGGAACGTCTGCCCGGGCTTGGCGCCGCGCCCAAAGTACCAGGCCTCCCAGGGCACGATCGTCGCCACGCAGGGCACGCCGTTCGCCTCGCAAACGTCCGCGACCGGGTTCGTCACCTCGGGCGTCGACGAGACCAGGACCATGTCGACGCCGGTGTTCACCAGCTCGGTCGCGACCTGGGAGGCACGGTCAGGACTCGACTGGCTGTCCTTGACCACGATGTCGACGGTGTAGGTCTTGCTGCCGGACTTGAACCCGTTCCGGTAGGCGGCCGAGGAGCGTACTCCAGTTATGACGAAGTTGTCACCGGTGGCGAAGCCGGCAGCCGCGCCGGTCTGCGGGCTGACGTAGCCGATGGTGATCTTGCCGCCGGCCGCCGCCCCGGAGCCCTTGATGCTGCCCAGGCCGCACGCCTCGGCGAGGCCGCCGGCGCCGATCGCGAGCGCGCCGGCGCCCGCGGTCTTGAGAAGGGTGCGCCGGGTGAGCCTCCGGGCGAACGGGTCAGTGCTGTTCACGTGCGTGCCTCCTCTCCTCCCGTGCCGGGCGCTGGGGAGCCCGGCGTCTGGTTGCACGAGCAACTATGCCGGGTATCGTGACCGCCCAGGGCGGCCGTGTCAACGCGCCCATGGGCCCTGGGCGCGACGGATGGCAGGATTGTCATAGATGGAGAGGGAGGGGCTCGTCCTGCGACTTGCGCGCAGCTGGCGCTTCTGCGCATTCGTGGCGCTCGCGCTCGTGGGCGCGAGCGCGCTGGCGATGTCGAGGCCCGCGGCGAGCGCCTCGGCGCAGCCGGTCGCGGCCGCTTCCGTGCCGGCGACTCCAGACCAGACGCCGCCCGGCGACACCCCGGACCCGGACGCCGCGCCGTCGCCCACACCGTCAGCCGCGCCCTCGGCCGAGAGCACCGCCCCGCCGCCGCCCGAGCCCGCCTCGGCCCCCGCCCACCCACCGGCCGCACCCCCGCCTCCCGCGCCGCCGCCTCCCGCGCCGGCCACCGTCGACGTGCCATGGCAGCACCAGGTGTACAACCTGTCCTGCGAGGAATCGTCGCTGTCCATGGTCGCCGCCTATTTCGGGCGCTCGGTGTCGGACCAGGACGTGCTGACGTTCGTCGGCGTCGACCGGACCCACTACTGGACGGGCGCCGGCGGCGGTGATCCGTTCGTGGACTTCGTCGGCGATCCCAACGGCAGCGAGGTCCAGAACACCGGGTACGGCGTCTACTGGCCGCCGATCCAGAAGGCGGCGGCGTACTTCGGGACGCCGGTCACCGGTGCGGGTCAGGGCGTCTCGCCGGGCACGGTCTACGCGACGGTGAGGGCGGGAGGCCCGGTCATCGTGTGGTTGACGTTCGACCTCGCGGTGCACGCCCGCAGCGACTACGTGGCGTTCGACGGCCAGACCATTCCGTACGCCGGGCCGGAGGAGCACGCGATGGTGGTCACGGGCGTGAGCGACACCAGCGTGCGCCTCAACGACCCCGACCGCAGCCAGTACTGGGTCAGCCGCGGCCGGTTCGAGGCAGCCTACGGGGTGTACGGCCAGATGGCGGTGCTGTTCGGCCCCCGCGGCTCGGCGCCGCCGACGCCGACGCCGCCGACACCGAGCCCAACGCCGGCGCCCCCTCCGCCGACTCCGACGCCCACGCCTACGCCTACACCTACACCTACACCCACCCCCACGCCTACTCCCACTCCCACGCCTGCGCCGACACCGACGCCCACGCCGACTCCGAGCGGAACGCCGACGCCGACGCCCACGCCGAGCGGATCGCCCACGCCCACGCCTTCGCCGACCTAGGCGGCCTCCTGCCTGACCCCGCCCAGGCCTACGCGCTGATGCAGCCACCGCAGCGGGTGCGGCGCCCACCAGTTGCGGTCGCCGAGCAGGCGCATGGCCGCGGGCACGATCACGGCGCGCACGACCGTGGCGTCGATCGCGATGGCGATCGCGAGGCCCAGACCGATCGACTTGATCAGCTCCACCTCGGCCAGCGCGAAGGCCAGGAACACCGCGATCATGATCGCGGCCGCTCCGGTGATCAGGCGGCCGCTCCGAGCGAGCCCCGCCGCCACGGCGCGGCGGTTGTCGCCGGTGCGGAGGAACTCCTCCTGGATGCGGCTGACCAGCAGCACCTCGTAGTCCATCGACATCCCGAACACGATCGCGAACAGGATCACCGGCACCGTCGGATCGATCGACTGCGGCGTGAACGCCAGCAGGCCGCTGAGGTTGCCGTCCTGGAAGATCCAGACCAGCGCCCCGAACGACGCGGAGATCGAGAGCAGGTTCAGCACCACGGCCTTCAGGGGCAGCACGACCGAACCCGTCAGCAGGAACAGCACCACGTACGTGGCCAGCACGACGAAGCCGACCGCCAGCGGCGTGCGCTGCAGGAGCAGCCCGATCGTGTCCACGTCATACGCGGTGTCGCCCGTGACCAGGAGCTCACCGCCGTTCCCGACGTGCTGACTCCGGATCGTGCGCAGGAGGGTCCGCGCAGCGTCGCTCGACGCGGGCTGGCTGCTGATCGCGTCCAGCACGACGATGTCCCGGCCGGCCGGCTGCACGCGGTCCACGCGCAGGACGCCGGGGATCCGCCCCAGCCGGGCGATCAGGCCGTCCTGGTCCGCGACCCGGCTCGGCGTGAGCGGCGAGCCGTCCGCGTAGTGGACCACGACCGTGAAGTCCGTCTGGTCCTGGCCGGGGAAGTGCGCGACCAGGTCGTCGTAGCCCTGGCGCGCCTCCAGCCGCGGCGGGAGCTGCCGCACGTCGCCGTTGGCGAGCCGCAGGTGCAGGAAGGGCGCCCCCAGCAGCAGCAGGAAGCCGGCAGCGGGCACCAGCGCCAGCACCGGCCGGCGCATCACCCAGCTGGCGACGGCGTGCCAGAAGCCGCGTCCCTCGACCGGCTGCCTGCCGAGCACGGGCAGCGACAGCGATCCGACGCGCGGGCCCAGCAGCGCCAGCACCGCGGGCAGGAACGTGAGGCCGTAGACCAGGGCCGCGGTCACGACGATGGCGCCGGCGGCGCCCATCGAGGCCAGGAACGTGCCCTGGTAGAACAGGAGGCCCGAAAGGCCGATCGCGACCGTGAGCCCCGAGAACGTGATCGCCCTGCCGGCGGTCGCCATGGTGGTCGCCAGGGCGTCGTCTCGGGACGCGCCCGCCGCCAGCTCGGACCGGAACCGGCTGACCACGAACATCGAGTAGTCGATCGCCAGCGCGAGCCCGATCAGGGTGACGATGTTCAGCGCGTACTGGGACACGTCGGTGACAGTGGCCAGCATCAGTACGCCGGCCACACCGCCGAGGATCGTGAGGACGCCGACCGCGAGCGGCAGGCTCGCGGCGACCACGCTGCCGAAGATGACCAGCAGCAGGATCAGCGCGATCGGCAGCGACACCGTCTCCGCGCGCTGGAGGTCTGACTCCAGCGTGGTGCTGAAGGCCTGGTTGAGAGGAGCGTTGCCGGTGCCAGTGACGCCGAGCGTCGCGGGATGGACCTCGGCGCGCAGCGCCGCGTAGTCCCGGGCGGCCTGCGTTCCGCTGTGCTTCAGATGGATGCTGGCCAGCGCTTCGTGGCCGTCGCGGGAGACGAACGCCCTGGCGGCGGCGGGGGAGGGCGCGTCATAGGGCGTCCGGATGGCCGTCACCCGCGGGTCGTTCGCGATCGGCGCGAGCGCCGCGAGCACCTCCGCGCGGAAAGCCGGGTCCGTCGCGTCCGCGTGCGTGCTGGAGAAGATCAGCAGGAAGGACGAGCCGGACGGCTTCCCGGAGCCCTGCTCCTGG
>DASQZW010000366.1:0-25041 GCA_035638495.1 Terriglobales bacterium | reverse complement strand
CCAGCGCGGCGGCCCGGCGCTGCATCGGGGTCCGCTCGTCGTCCTTTGTCTTGCGGCCCATGATCGCCTGGAGCGCGGTCTTGAGCTTGGCTCCGTTCTCGGGGTCCAACTCGCCCTCGATCCGGTAGCTGCCCCACGGGGTCTGGCGCAGCGACAGCCAGGCCCGCTTGCGCCGCGCTTCCTCGGCCTCCTCGGCCGCTTCCTGGTCGGCCCGGTAGCGAAGCTGGTACCAGTGCCGCTCCAGCTCGTGGGGATCCATCTCCCTGGCTGCGGCGACCAGCTGGAACTCCACCGAAGCCGGATCGAGGCGGGTCTTGTCCACCTGCTCCATGGCCCGGCGGATGACCGAGACGTGCTGGGCGCTGATCTCGCCCCGGCGCAGCGCGCCGGCGGTCAGCCGCAGCCGCCCGTCCAGCGCACGGGCGGTGCGGAGCTGGGCGTAGGCGGCGTTGGAGGTGAGCTTGAGCTCCTCGGACAGCCAGCGGGTGCAGTGGGGGAGGTTGTCCTCCGGCGCGGTTTGCTCGCGCCGGTCGAGCTCGGCGAGCCAGCGCGCGCTCATCGCCTCCAGCGCCCGCTGCTGGGTCGCGAACCAGCGCAGGTCGTCGCGGAGCCCGGCCGCGGACCGCTGCTCTGGCCCACCCTCGTCGATGCGGGCCAGGCCCCGAGAGACGTTGGAGAACGGCGGACGCGCGTGGGTCTCCGGCGCCGCATCCGCAGCCAGCGAACACATGTGCGCATAGTGGTGCCTGCACGGGACCAGGTCAACTATTCAGGCTTCTATTAACAGGATGGTGAGCCGGCCGCGAGCCAGGAGCGGATCGTGCCCGCGTGGCTCGTGTAATGCAGGAACGTGCTGCCGGCGAAGATCTGCCAGGGCAGCACGCCTGCCGGCAGGTCGTCCATGCCCGGGAACCGGGCGCGATCCGTCAGGTCCTCGTCGGTGAGTGACTCCAGCCCGGGACGCAGCTCGGCCCACGTCGCCCGCTCCTCGGTAAGGACCTCGGCGAACGGACGATCGCGGTTCTCCGCGTAGACGGCAGCGTTCCGTTCGTCCTGCGTCAGCGCCCAGAGTGGTGAACCGACCAGCGCCCGCTGCCTGATCACGCCGGCCATCTCTCGCTCGCTCCAGCACACGTGGGCGACCGTGTCCTTGACGGACCAGCCGCCGTGCAGCCCCGGTTCGGTCAGCCGCTCCTCGGGCACCGACGCCAACACGGCCTCCCATTCGGCCCGTGCGGCCGCGAGCCGGTCGAGGAACTCCGATCTGTTCATCGGACCCATGATGCCCAGCCGGACAGGACCGCGGCGCGACCCACCCGGTGGATCGCGCCGCCCCGATGCCGGGAGTCAGTCGTGGCTGCCGATCGCGAACAGGCGGCCGTTGTCCGACGTGAAGACGACGCCGCCACGCGAGATCGAGCTCGGCGTATACGCGTTGCCCAGCGCGACGCCCATGAACACCCGCTGTTGGAACTGCGTGAACGTGCCGTGGTGCCCCTGCGGGATGCTGTAGAGAAAGCCGTCCTCGCTGTTGCCGTACACCGTGCCGTTGCCGTCCACTGCCGGCGCGTTGATGCACCACTCGAACCCCGTCGGCGTGTCGTTGACGCACCTCAGCGACCCGTCGGGCTGCTGGGTGCACGTCTGCGTGTTGGTGTTCTGGAACCGCCACTCCGGCACCAGGTCGGCGTTGACCTGCGTGATGAAGAACGGCCCCTGCGCCACGCCCGTGTTCGCGCACACGATCTGGCTGACGCTGTCGCTGCCGGGATTGCAGTACGTCCCGAACTCACCGTCGTAGTGGTTCTCCTTGAGGACGATGTGGATGCTGCCGTCGGGCGCCTGGTAGACGGCCGGCGTGCTGTCGTATCCGAAGTCGATCGACGCCTGGAATGCGCCGGTCGCCGAGAACTTGAACAGGTGGCCGCGGATGGTGTCGTACCGGGTCCACGCGCCGTAGAGCACGCTCCCGTCGGGCAGCACGGTCGGCGACGACGACGTGATGTCGCGGACGCGGCCGGCCGGCCGCTGGTTGGTCTGCGGGTCCACGCCGAAGGTCGCGCCGTTCCGGCATGACCCCTGCGCCGGCTTCTTGGTCGGGGCGATCGGCACCAGCACGCCGCAGCCGTCGTTCAGCCGATCGCGCATGGACGCCGCCCACTTCGGGCTGAGGTCCGGGTTGGCGGCCACCACGGAGCTGTACCGCTCGTTGAAGTCGGCCCTGCTGATCGTGTAGATCGTGCCGTCCGGCCCGATGGCCGGGGCCACGTTCAGGCCGGGCCGCTGGATTCCGCACGGGCCGCTCGGAGGCAGCACGCCGGGAGCCGGAGGCCACGGCAGCGTCGTGCTGTTGAATGCGCCGACGCAGGTCGACGGCGCGCCGGGGACCAGGTCGGCGAAGCTCTCCGTCCGCGAGCTGCCGTCGGGCCGCACCACGACCAGCCAGGCGCCGGTCGCGTTCTGGCTGGCGTCCAGCCGCAGGGCGTTGTAGTAGACGTCGCCGCCTGAGTCGGCGACCAGCGGACCGGACACGTAGGTATTGGGATCGATGGTCGCCCCGAACGGGTTGACCCGGCCGATCTGGTGCCCGTCCCCGGCGTCGACCCGGAAGACCGTGCCGCCGAACCCGGGCACGTACACGGAGCCGCCGGCGAGGGCCGCGTGGAACACCGGCTCCCAGCCCAGCGCCAGGTTGGCCGGCTCCGGCTTCCAGTCGCTCTGGAAGTTCCAGACCTGTGTGAACGAGCCGCCGTCGAGCTCGAGCCGGCGTTCGTTCCAGACCTGGCTGTTCCACCGGGTCACGTCGTTGGTCCCGTTGGCCGGCGTGTAGGTGCCCGTCTTGAACTCCATGAAGACGCGGTCGCCCTCCAGCAGCGGGGTCTGGTAGTGGACCAGGATGCTCCCGCCGCCGTCGACGCGCTCCTGGTCCACGAACGGGTCGTACATGACGTTCGCGAGCGCGCGCTCCAGGCTCTGGGCCGGCGTTGCGACCGCGCCCTGATGCGCTGGGTTCTGGCCCCACTGGGGCCAGTCGACCAGGCCGCCGTCCGCGGCTGCGCCGCCAGGGCCGGCGGCGGCGATCAGGCCGGCGGCCAGGCAGGCACCGGCGCGGGCGAGAAACGGCAGGCGAACCATGCTTCCCTCCTGTTGCGGGTCGTGGAGATCACGTGTGCGGGGACCCATGAATAAGACGCGGTGGCGGGCCGAAAAGTCACACCTCCTCGGAAACGACCCGCCCGGCCTCGGCACAATGAGTGCTCATGCCTTCGATCTGGGACCGTGTGGCCACCCGCACCCGCAGCCTGTTCACCGACGGCCTCCGCGCCGCCGGCACCCCGCTCAGCCCCGGCTTCTACGACGAACTGGTCGAGCTGCTGGTCGCCGGCGACCTCGGCCCCACGCTCGCGGCGAGCGTGTCCGAGGCCGTCCGCCGCCGCCGCCCCACCACGCTGGAGGCGGCCCGCGCCGTCCTGGCGGAGGAGCTGGCGGCAGCCATGTCGAAGAAGTCGCGGCGGCTGATGATCGACGCCCGGCCCGCCTGCGTGCTCCTCTACGGCATCAACGGCTCGGGCAAGACGACGACCGTCGGCAAGCTCGCCTACCTCCTCCGCCAGGACGGATTCAACCCGCTCGTCGTGGCGGCCGACACCTATCGCGCCGCCGCGATCGAGCAGATGGAGGTCTGGGCCCAGCGCGCCGGCGTGCCCTGCTTCTCGGGCCAGCCGGGCGGCGATCCGGCGGCCGTGGTGTTCGACGGGCTGCAGGCCGCCGCGCGGCGCGGGAACGGCGTCGTGCTGGTGGACACCGCCGGCCGCCTCCAGACCCAGAGCAACCTGCTCAACGAGCTCGGGAAGGTGGGGCGCGTGGCGGCCAAGGCGCTGCCGGGCGCGCCCCACGAGTCGCTGCTGGTGCTCGACGGCAACCTGGGCCAGTCCAACCTCGCCCAGGCGGTCGGCTTCAACAAGGCCCTGGAGATCAGCGGACTGGTGCTGGCCAAGATGGACGGCACGGCCAAGGGCGGCGCGGTCGTCGCGATCGAGTCGGAGCTCGACGTGCCCACCAAGATGATTGGAGTGGGGGAGGGCCCGGCCGACCTGGCGCCCTTCGACGTGAGCCGGTTCGCGCACTCGCTGCTCGGCGACGGCGTGGCCGCCGCATGAGCCTGGCCGACCCGCACTGCCACACGACTGCCTCCGACGGCATGGTCGAGCCGGCGGAGCTCGTCAGCGGCGCCCTGGAGCGCGGCCTGCGCCTCATCGCCGTCTGCGACCACGACACGATGGCGAAGGCCGCCGAGGTCCGCGACCGCGGTGAGGCGGCCGGGCTCGCGGTCGTGTGCGGCGAGGAGGTCACTACCCGCTGGCCCGCGCAGACCCACGTCGTGGGCTGGTTCCTGGAGCGACCGGTCCGCAGCGGCATGTCGCTGGAGGACACCGTCGACGCGATCCACGACCAGGCCGGCCTGGCGATCATCCCGCACCCGTTCATGCCCACCTACTTCGCCTCCTGCCAGCCCGGCATGCTGGCGCGGCTGATCGAGCGCCATCCGGTGGACGGGATCGAGGTCGAGCACTCGTCGCCGACCTCGGCGGGGCGCCGGCGCCTCCTGGCCGACTTCTACAACGCCAACCGGGAGCGGCTGGGCGCGGCGATCGGGGCCAGCGACAGCCACTTCGGCGGCCACGACCTGGGCCAGGTGCTGACCGAGTTCGAGGGCGGCAGCGCCGAGGACTTCCGGCGCGCGGTGCTCGAACGCCGCACGCAGCCGCGGCGCGGCCGGCCCGCCAGCGTGCCCCGCGGCCTGGCGCTCCGCCAGCAGTGGCAGAGCCTGGTGGTGCTACCCCTCCGCCGCGTCAGCCGCCAGCTCTAGCAGCACCTCGTGGACGGCGGGCGGGGCCGCCAGGATGTCGCCGCTCTCCAGCCAGCGCTCGCCGCCGGTCCAGTCCGTCACCCGGCCGCCCAGCTCCAGCACCAGCGCGGCGCCCGCGGCGACGTCCCACGTGCCCAGCTCCAGCTCGAAGAAGCCGTCGAACGTGCCGGACGCCGTCCAGGCCAGGTCGAGCGCGGCAGCGCCGGCCCGGCGCAGGTCCTCGAACCGGAGCAGGCAGCCGTGCAGCACCGGGAGGTATCGGGCCATCTGGGCCTTGACCCGGAACGGAAACCCGGTCGCGACCACGGCCGTGCGCGGGTCGCCCCGGCCCATCGGCGGCAGCCGCTCGCCGTTGAGCGACGCGCCGCGACCCCGCTCGACCGCGAACTCCAGCCCCAGCCACGGCGCGAGCACGACGCCCACAACCGGCTGCCCGGCCTCCACCAGGGCCACCGAGACGCCGACCACCGGCATCGCCCGGGTGAAGTTCGTGGTGCCGTCGAGCGGGTCCACCGTCCAGCGGGTGCCCGAGAGCGCCCCGCCGCGCTCCTCGGCCTGGATCGGGACGCCGGGCGCCAGCCTGGTCAGCGTGTCCACGATCGCCTGCTCGCTGGCCCGGTCGGTGTCGGTCACGTAGTCGCCCGACCGCTGCTTCAGCTCACGCCGATGGTGGGCGAGGCCCGTCGCGCGCAGCACCGCGGCTCCCGCCCTGGCGGCCTCGACGGCGGCGCCCAGCAGGCGGCTAGGCCTCCAGCCCGAGGCCGAACATGGCCTCCAGGTCGTGCCGCGAGAACTGCTGGAACGCGACCATCGTGTGCGTCCGCTCGATACCGTCGAGCCGGGCCAGCTCCTGCGTGACGATGGTGGCCAGCTCGTCGTGCTCGCGGACCCGGACGATCGCGACGAAGTCCCAGTCGCCGGTCACGGTGTAGACCTCGGCGACGCCGGCGGTCCCTGCGAGGGCCGGTCCCAGCGAGGCCAGCCCGGCGCGGGTGGCGCGGACCAGGAGGATCGCCGTCAGCACGCTGCCGAGTCTATCTTGCGGGCATGCGACGCATGGTGCGAGACGATCCACTCGACCCGGATCCCGGCTTTGCCGAGCTGTACGCCTCGTTCCCGGACGCCACCGACCTCGAGCCCTGGCTGGGCTGGTGCCGGGAGGCGAACGGGCCCGTCCTGTACCTGGGCATCGGCGCCGGCCGCCTGGCGGTGCCGCTGGCCGCCGCTGGCGTGGAGCTCGTGGGCGTGGACGCCCACCCCGGGATGCTCGACCGGCTGCGCGTCCGCCTGACCGGTGCCGAGCTCGTCCTGGCCCGCATCGAGGACCTGGACCTCGGCCGGCGATTCCCGCTCGTGATCGGGCCGTCCGGCATTCTCGGCGACGCCGCTCGCCTCCAGGTCGCCGCCCGGCACAGCGCGCGCCGGGTCGCGATGGAGCTGATGAACCCGCACTGGCTGCTGGAGAGCGAGCATCCGCAGGTGCGCGTGCTCGCCGCGACCGACGTGGGCGCCGAGATCGAGGTCGACTACCCCGGCCGCTGGACCCACCGCGCCACGGTCCGGCTGTCCTGGCCCGAACGGATCGAGTCGCTGCTCGGGACAGCCGGACTCACGCTCGAGCTGATGCGCGGCCGCGACCCCGACGCCGAGCTGAACGAGAGCCCGACCTACGTCGTCCTGGCGCGGCTGACCGCCTCCCGGGCGCCCGGCGGGAGGCCGGGCCCATGAGCTTGGTATCCTCTGTCAAGGTGTGAGCCTTGGCGGCCTCGAATCCAGACAGCGCCAGGTCGAGCTCTTCGAGCGCTACGCGCCGTTGCTGACGGAGCAGCAGCGTGACGTGCTCGAGCTCTACCTGCGGAGCGACTGGTCGCTCTCCGAGATCTCGCGGAGTCGCGAGACCTCGCGTGCCGCCGTGCACGACATGATTCACCGCGCCGCGGTCGCGATGGAGGGCTACGAGAGCCGCCTGGGCCTGCTCGCCGCCGACCACAGCCGGCGCGAGCTGCGGGTCGCGCTCGTGCGCGACCTCGCGGACATCAGGCGCCGGCTGATGCGCCTGGAGCAGGAGGTCGCGAGAGCCTGATGTTCGAGAGCCTGAGCGACCGCCTCGGCACCGTGCTCAAGCGGTGGTCCGGGCGCGGCGTGCTCCGCCCCGAAGACGTCGAGACCGCCCTGCGCGAAGTGCGCATGGCGCTGCTGGAGGCTGACGTCAGCTACAAGGTGGTCAAGGTCTTCGGCGAGCGCGTGCGTCAGCAGCTCGTCGGCACCGAGGTCGCCGAGCACCTGACCCCCGCACAGCAGGTCGTCAAGGTCGTCCACGACGAGCTCATCGTCCTGCTCGGCGCCAACGACCGCGGCCTCCGGTATGCCGACAGCCCGCCCACGGTGGTGCTCCTCGCCGGCCTGCAGGGCTCGGGCAAGACGACCACCGCCGTCAAGCTCGCGCTGCACGCCCGACGCGAGGGCCACCGGCCCATGGTGGTCGGCCTCGACCTCCGCCGGCCGGCCGCCGTGGAGCAGCTCCGCGTCCTGGCCGAGCGCGAGAGGGTCGCCTTCCACTCCGGCCAGGGGCCGGCGGAGGAGATCGCGCGTCAGGCGCTGGCCGCCGCGGCCCGCATCGGCGACGACGTGGTCATCCTGGACACCGCCGGCCGGCAGGCCCTCGACCAGGAGCTGATGGACGAGCTCCGCCGCATCCGGGCGGCGGTGCCCGTCACCGAGTCGCTGTTCGTCGCCGACTCGATGACCGGGCAGGAGGCGGTCACGGTCGGCTCCGCGTTCCACGACGCGATCGGGATCGACGGCGTGATCCTGACCAAGCTCGACGGCGACGCCCGGGGCGGCGCCGCGCTGTCGCTGAAGTACGCGACCGGACAGACGGTGCGCTTCGCCGGCATCGGCGAGAAGCCGGCCGACCTGGAGGTGTTCCACGCCGACCGCATGGCCTCGCGCATCCTGGGCATGGGCGACGTCCTGACCCTGATCGAGAAGGCCGAGCGCACGGTCGACCGCGAGCAGGCCAAGCAGGTCGAGCGCAACCTGCGCTCGGGGCACCTGACGTTCGACGACTTCCTGGTCCAGATCCAGCAGCTCCGCAACATGGGCTCCGTGGCGAGCGTCATCGAGATGATCCCGGGCGCCGGCCAGATCAAGGGCCAGCTGGCGGACGCGGACCCGGAGGCCGAGGTGAACAGGATGGAGGCGATCATCCTGTCCATGACCCGGCGGGAGCGCACCCGGCCGGAGATCATCGACGGCTCGCGCCGGCGGCGCATCGCGGCCGGCAGCGGGACGCAGGTGGCCGACGTGAACCGCCTGATCAAGGCGCGCGAACAGATGCAGCAGCTCGTCAAGCAGTTCGGCCTTGGCGGCACGGGTGGACGGAAGGGGCGCCGGCGCGCCGACCGGGGATTGGGCCGCCTGCTGGGCGGCTGAAGGAGGACTCACCACATTGGTCAAGATCAGGCTCAGGCGGATGGGGGCCAAGCGTCGGCCTTTCTACCGCCTGGTGATCGCCGACGCGCGGTCGCCGCGTGACGGCAGGTTCATCGAACAGGTCGGCTACTACAACCCGCTGACGGAGCCGGCCACCGTGAAGATCGACGAAGAGAAGGTGGTTCGCTGGCTCAGCCAGGGCGCGCAGCCCTCGGACTCGGCCAGGATCCTTCTCCAGAGGGAGGGCATCCTTGAGCGCTATGCAGCGTCGCGAAAGTCCGGATCGACCGCCGTTCAGGCGTAGCTACGGCGGCCCGTCGGGTGGCGGCGGGTACCGCGGTGGGAGGGACCGTGACGGCGGTGGGTTCCGCCGGCCGTCGTTCGGTGGGCCTCCGGGACCGGCCGTCGACTACAAGGCGCTGGTCGAGTACGTCGCGCGGTCGGTGGCCGACAAGCCGTCCGAGGTCGACGTGGTCTCCATCGACCGGGGCAGGGGCACCGTCGCCATCAAGGTCAAGATGGCCGACGAGGACATGGGCCGCCTGATCGGCAAGGCCGGCCGCAACATCGAGGCGCTGCGGATGCTCGTGCGCGTCGCGTCGCTGCGCGAGCGCAAGCGCGTGTTCGTCGACCTGGCGACGGGACGCTAGGAGCGGACCGTGATCCGCGTCGGTCAGGTGGTGGGAGCGTTCGGCATCGCGGGGGCTGTCAAGGTGATTTCCTTGACGGACTTCCCGGATCGCTTCGCGCCCGGCGCCGAGCTGACGCTGGACGGCGCGCCGCACCGGGTGGAGTGGAGCCGCCAGCAGCCGACGGGCCTCGTGGTGAAGCTGGCCGGGGTGGACGACCGCTCGGCCGCCCAGGGGCGGCTCGGCCGGTACCTGGAGGTGCCGGAGGAGTCGCTGCGGGCGCTGCCGGCCGGCCGTTGGTACCACCACGACCTCGTCGGCCTGACCGTGCGGAGCGAGAGCGGGCGCGACCTCGGCACCCTGACCGAGGTGGTCGAGCCGCCGGCGAACGACGTGTGGGTGGCCCGGCGGGGCGGCGAGGAGCTCCTGATCCCGGTCATCCCCGACGCCGTCCTGTCCGTCGACATCGCCGGCGGGACGGTCACGGTCGCCGACTGGCTGCTGAATGCGGAGGACGCCTGATGCGCTTCGACGTCGTCAGCATCTTCCCGGAGGTATTCGAGCCCGTCTTCCGGCAGGGCGTGGTGGGCCGGGCGATCGCGCGCGGCCTGGTCTCGCTCCATGCCCACGACCTCCGCGACTTCACGACCGACCGGCACCGCCAGGTCGACGACGCGCCCTTCGGGGGCGGCGCCGGCATGGTGCTGAAGCCGGAGCCGATCTTCGCGGCGGTCGAGGCCCTGCGGCCCCGCAATCCGGGCCCGGTGGTCCTGATGGAGCCCTGGGGCGAGCCGCTGACCCAGGCCCTGGCGCGCGAACTGGCCGGCAGACCCGGCCTGATCGTGGTCTGCGGCCGCTACGAGGGCGTGGACGACCGCGTCCGACAGGCGCTGGCCGACCGCGAGGTGTCGATCGGCGACTACGTGCTCAGCGGCGGCGAGCTGCCGGCCATGGTCCTCGTGGACGCCGTGGCCAGGCTCGTCCCCGGCGTGCTGGGCGACGAGGCCTCGATCGCCCAGGACGCATGCGCGTCGGGCGGAGGCTATCCGCAGTTCACCAGGCCCGCCGAGTGGCGCGGCCTCCAGGTCCCCGAAGTGCTGCTCTCCGGCAACCACGCCGAGATCGCCCAGTGGCGCCGAGCGCACGCCAGAGGAACGCCAACCAACGGAGGGCGGGGAAGTGCCGGTCGGGACGCGTCCGCCTCGCACGTCAGCCCCCCCACCCCAACCCTCCCCCGCCAGGGGGAGAGGGAGCTAGAGCCATGAACGTCATCGACCAGCTCGAGAAGGAGCAGCAGAAGGAGGCGATTCCCGAGCTCCGTCCGGGCGACACCGTCCGCGTCCACGCCAAGGTGGTCGAGGGCACGCGGGAGCGCATCCAGGTGTTCGAGGGCCTGGTGATCCGGGTCACGGGCGGAGGGCTGCGCCAGAACGTGACGGTGCGCCGCGTCACGCACGGCGTGGGCGTGGAGCGCACGTTCCTCGTCCACTCGCCGCGCATCGACAGGATCGAGGTCATGCGCCACGGCCAGGTGCGGCGCGCACGGCTGTACTACCTGCGCGGTCGCGTGGGCAAGGCGGCCCGCCTCCGGGAGCGCCGCGACGAGGGCACGGGATCGAAGGCCGAGGCGCTCCGCGCACGGGCCGCGCGCGGGCGCGGCGAGACCGCCGACGAGGACGACGAAGAGGAGTAGCCGGGCGGGCGGAGGCTTCCCTTAACCGCATGGGTTGTCCCTGCCGGCGCCGGCTCCTAGCCTTGTCGACGACATGACCGCCGTCCGCCGACGCACCCACCGGCCGCAGCTCTGGGCCTCCGAGCGCACGGCCCGCCAGATGGGCTACCAGGTGGTCGCGGGCATCGACGAGGTCGGCCTCGGCCCACTCGCTGGGCCGGCCGTCGCCGCGGCGGTCGTGCTGCCCATCGGCGTCAGGCTGCCCGGGCTGAACGACTCCAAGAAGATGAAGCCGGTGGAACGCGCGCGCGCCGACCGGGCCATCCGCCGGCATGCCGTGGCCTTCGGACTGGGCCTGGTGGGGCCCGAGGTGATCGACCGGGAGGGCCTCATCCGGGCCCGGCAGCTCGCGATGCGCGGCGCCGTGGAGAGCCTCCAGCTGCCCGCCGAGTACCTCCTGGTCGACGCCTGGGACGTGCCCGACCTCGCCCTGCCGCAGATGTGCGTGGTCAAGGGCGACGCGCTCTGCGCATCGATCATGGCCGCGAGCATCGTGGCCAAGGTGCACCGGGACAACCTCATGATCGAGTACGACCGGCAGTACCCGGGCTACGGGTTCGCGCTGCACAAGGGCTACGCCACCCGCGCCCACCAGGAGGCGCTGCGCGCGCTGGGCCCCAGTCCCATCCATCGGATGTCATGGGCGCCGATCCGGGCCGTGCTGGCCGCCAGCGGCACCTAGCGCTCGGGCGGCGTGGCGAGCGCGCCGCCGCCGCCTTCCTGACACGCCTCGGCTACCGGGTCATCGGAACGGGCTTCCTGGCCCGACGGGGCGAGATCGACCTGGTCTGCCGGCGCGGCGATCGCCTGGTGCTGGTCGAGGTGAAGACGCGCAGCTCCGACGCGTTCGGCATGCCCATCGAGGCCGTCGGAAGCCGGAAGCAGCGGGCGCTGCGAGCGGCCGCTGCCGAGTACCGGGCGCTGGCCGGGTGGCGGGGCCCGATCGACTTCGCCGTCGTGGCCATCCTGGAGGGGGCCGAACCGGAGCTGATCGAAGGCCCGTTCTGACGGCTCAGGAGTTTGTAAACGTCCTGTCGATTCGCCCGCCGCACGGCGCTGCCGGCCGGCCGCGCTGGCTAGACTGTCCTGCCGTGCGCCACCGCGCCACGCTCGACGTCCACGGCGACGCCTTCGACATCGCCTACCAGGTGGCAGGGGAGGGACCACCGCTGCTGCTGATCCACGGCCTCGGCGCCTCGTCGATGGCGTGGCACTTCCAGCTCGAACGGCTCGCGACCGCCCACCGCGTCTACGCGATCGACCTGCCCGGCCACGGGCTCTCGCCGGCGCCGGCCGCGCCCGTCGACGGCGAGCGGGCCGCCGAGGTGGTGGCCGCGTTCCTCGAGCAGGTGCCGGAGGGGCCGGCCGCCGTGGTCGGGCATTCGCTCGGCGGTGCGGTGGCGCTGCTCGCCACGCTGCGCCGGCCCGACCTGGTCAGCGCCCTCGCGCTCGTCTCCAGCGCCGGCCTGGGCCGCGAACTGTCGCTGTCGCTGCGCGCGATGTGTCTGCCCGGCGCGGACCGCCTCGTCGAGGTCGTCGGGCCCTGGCTCGTCCGGGCGGTCTGGCGGCTGCACGGGCTCCGCCGGCGGTTCGCGGGCGGTGCCCCGGTCGAGGTGCTGGCGCCCGTGCTGGCAGAGGCGTTCGAGGTCTACCGCCGGCGGCACGCGATCCGCGCCTTCACGGCGGCGCTCCGCGCGGTCGCGGGCACCGGCGGCCAGCAGGCGCGCTACGTGTTCGCCCACCGGTTGGGCGAGCTCGCGGTGCCGGTGCTGGTCGTGTGGGGAAGGGGCGACCGCGTGCTTCCGCTGGTCCACGGCCTGCGGGCCGCCGAGGCGGCCCGAGGCCGGTTCGAGGTCCTCGAGTGCGGGCACTCGCCGATGCTCGAGGCGGCGGCGCGGTTCACCGATGTCCTCCGCGACTTCCTGGCGGGCGCGGCGCTGAGTCCTGCCGTTGCTTGACCTGGCACGCCGCGGCCTGCGCTTGCGCTGGACCCGGCCCGCGCTGACCAGCCTGGGGGGCCTGCTCCTGCTGGCCTTCGTCGTGCGGTCGGTGCCCATCGCGGACCTGAGCGGCCACCTGCGCCCGCAGCACGCCGAGCCGCTGTTCGCGCTCCTGGGGCTGGTGCTCGCCGCGCAGCTGGTGCGGGCCGTCCGCTGGCGGTGGCTGCTGTCACCGCTCGCCCACGTGGCCGTGCTCGACGCGTTCTGGATCAACGCCGCCTCGGGCTTCCTGAACTACGTGGTGCCGATCCGGGCGGGTGAGGCGGCCCGGATGGTCTGGCTCTCGCGCCGGCACCGCGTGGCGCCGGGCACGGCCCTCGGCTGCCTGGTCATCGACCACACATTCGACCTGTGCGGCGTGATCATGGTCCTGGCCACCGGCGCCCTGCTCAGCGCCACGGCGGCGGCTCGGACCCCGAGCCTGCCCACGCTCCTGCTGGCGCTGGGCGGGGCCGTGGCCATGCTGGGGCTCATCGCCGGCACCGCCGGACTGGGCCCGTGCCTGGCCAGGTCGCGCCTGATCCCGGAGCGCTTCTCGTGCCGGCTCACCGAGCACGCGGTGGCGTTCCGCGCCGCGACGGAGCTCGCCCGCACGCCGGGCCGGCTCGCATTCCTGGCAATGACCTCGGCGGCCGCCGTCCTGTTCGACGGCCTGGCCTTCGCGATGCTCCTGCGCTCGCTGGGCCTCGCCGTCTCCATGGTGTCCGCGGTCGTCGCGCAGGTGACCCTGCTGTACGCGTACGCCCTCCCGTCGGCGCCGGGCTACCTGGGCAGCCTGGAGGCCGCGGGCACGTTCATCCTCTCGCACGGCCTCGGGGTGGGAGCGGGTTCGGCGGCCGGCGCCATGCTCCTGTGGCACGCGGCCGGCGCCGCCGTGGTGCTGGGCGTGGGCGCCCTGGCGCTGGTCAACCTGCGGGGGCAGTTCGCGGCCCGCGCCTGACCTGCATCTCGGCGTAGATGTCGAGCAGGGAGTCGACGTTGGCTGCCAGCGTGTAGCGGTCGACCGCCCGCTCCCTGGCTAGCCGGCCGAGGTGGGCGGCGATGTGCGGCGACCCGATGAGCAGGCGAATGGCCAGACGCAGCTGCGCCGGCAGGTCGACCGGGTCCAGCACGATGCCGGCGCCCCGCACCGCGTCACCGTCGCATCCGACGTCGGTCGCGACCGGGCAGGTGCCGCAGGCCATGCCCTCGAGGAGGGCGAGCGACAGGCCCTCGATCGCGCTGGGCAGGAACAGCGCGTCCGCCGCGCGCAGCAGGCCGATCCGCTCCTCCTCCTCCGCGATCGGACCCAGCAGGGCGACGCGCGGGTCGCGCGCCCGACGCTCCAGGCGCGCCCGCTCGGACCCGCCGCCCGCCAGCGCCAGCCGAACGTCCACGGGCGGATCGACGGCCAGGAACGCGTCGACGAGCACGTCCACGTTCTTCTCGCGGTCGAGCCGGCCGAGGTACGCGAAGAGCCGGCGGGCCCCCAGCCGTTCACGCCAGTCGGATGGCCCCGGCCGGTAGCGGTTGACGTCCACGCCGTTCGGCACGACGCGGATCGCGGCGTCCGGCACGCCCAGCCCGGCCAGCAGCCGCCGCTGCGCCGGGCCGAAGACGATCACCCGGTCATAGCGGGCGAGAGGGAGTGCGTAGAGCTGGTAGAGGATCCGCGCGAGGCCGGCCCACATCGGTGAGCCGCTGCCGAAGGGAGCGTGGAACGTCGCGGCCACCGGGATGCCGAGCTCGTGGCAGAGCGACGGGATGCTGATGTCCAGGCTCGAGAACGAGAGCGACACGTGCACAACGTCGGGCCGCTCCCGGCGCAGCAGCTCGGCCAGCCTGCGGCCGGACCCCGGAGCCGCGATCCGGAGGCGGCTGCCGAGCGGCAGCGACACCAGCGCCGGGGAGCTCGGCCCCGCGGAACCGGCGTCGTGGTGGACGAAGACGACGTCCGCGCCGCGCCGGCGGAGGCTGCGCGTGATCTCCCGGCTGTAGGTGACCAGCCCGTCGCCGGGCCCGTCCGACCGCTGGCCCAGCCAGGCGACACGCAGACCCACACTGATAACACTACTATCAGGTAAGGCCGCTTCCCCGATACCAGGCGACCGCCCGCTCCAGGGCGGGTGCGACGGCGCCCGGCCGAAAGCCCAGCTCGTCCGCGGCCCGGCTGCCGTCGACGTGCATGAGATGGCGCGACATGCGCACACCCTCCAGCGGAACGGCGGGACGGGCGGTGGGGCGGACGCGGCACCGGACCTCGTCGGCAAGCGCCAGGGCCACCGCGGCGCGGTAAGGGATGCGCCGCCGGGGGACGGGCCGGCCGCAGATGGGCCCCAGGAGCTCCCATACGTCGTCCAGCGTGAGGTTCTCGCCGGCCAGCAGGTAGCGCTCGCCGGGACGCCCCCGCTCCAGCGCGAGGACATGGCCGCGGGCGACGTCCTCGACGGGCACCAGGTTGAGTCCGCCGGCCGGGGGGCGCACGACCATCCGGCCGCGGAGGAAGTCGACCACGAGCTGTCCGGTCGGCGTCGGCTTCCAGTCGCCGGGCCCGACCGGCGCGGTCGGCAGCACGCGGACGACCGGCACCTGCGCGGCGAGCGCGGCCCGCTCCTGCTCCACCTTCGAGCGGTGGTAGGCCGACGCGTCCTCCGCTGCGGGCGGCCAGTCGGCCTCGGTGGCAGGGCGGCCGCCACGACGGGCCGGTCCGACCGCGGCCGAGCTCGACGTGACGACGGCCCGCTCGACGCCGGCGACGCGCGCCGCCTCGAGCAGGCCGGCGGTGCCGAGCACGTTCACGCGCCGCAGCGCCGCGCGCTCCGCGGGCGCGAAAGAGTAGCGGGCGGCGACGTGGACCAGGGAGCGGCAGCCGCGCAGGGCGGCGACGAGATCGCCGGGGCGCTCGAGGTCGCCTGGCACGAGCTCGGCGCCGTCGAGTTCGGCGAAGCGGGGAAGGGGGCGGCGGACCAGCGCCCGCACCTCGTACCCGCCGTCGACCAGCGCCCGCAGCACGTGGCCTCCGACGAACCCGGTGGCGCCGGTCAGGAAGACGCGATCGGGCATCGGCCTCCAACCGTCACGAGTCCGCTGCCCACCGGCTCACTGCGTGATCGCGGCCCGGAGGGACTCGCGGAGCGAGCCGACCGTCGCCACCACCGCGGTCGGCTCGTAGCCGCAGTGGGCCATGCAGTTCTCGCACTTCGGGTGCCGGCCCCTTCCGTACCTCGACCAGTCCGTCTCCTCCACCAGCTCTCGGTACGACGCGGCGTACGGGGCGTCAGACATCAGGTAGCACGGCCGCTGCCAGCCCAGCACCGAGTACGAGGGAATGCCCCATGCCGTGCAGGCGAACTCCACCTTGCCCTCCAGGAAGTCCAGGTACAGCGGGCTGTGGTTGAGCCGCCACCGCTTCCGCCGGCCGTCCGCGAACGCCTCACGGAAGATGGCGCGCGTCCGCTCCACGCCCAGGAAGTGCTCCTGGTCTGGCGCCCGCTCGTACGCGTAGCCCGGCGAGATCTGCATCATGTCGACTCGCAGCTCGTCGTTCAGGTAGTCGAGCGCCGCCCGGATCTCCGGCGCTCCGTCCGGCTCGAAGAAGGTCGTGTTCGTGAATACGCGGAACCCCTTCGCCTTCGCGGCCCGGATCGCCTCCACCGCCTTGTCGAACACGCCGTCGCGACAGACCACCTGGTCGTGGCGCACGCGCAGGCCGTCGACGTGCACCATCCACGCGAAGTACGGCGACGGCTCGAAGAGGTCGAGCTTGCGCGCCATCAGCAGCGCGTTGGTGCAGAGGTACACGTACCTGCGGCGTGCGACCAGGGCCGCCGCGATCTCGTGGATCTCTCGGTGGACCAGCGGCTCGCCGCCCGCGATCGAGACGACCGGGGCGCCGCACTCCTCCACCGCGGCAACGCACTGCTCGACGCTGAGCCGGCGGGCCAGGATGTCGTCCGGGTGCTGGATCTTGCCGCACCCGGCGCATGCGAGGTTGCACTGGTACAGCGGCTCGAGCTCCAGCACCACTGGGAACTTCTCGACGCCGCGCATCCGCTGGCGGAGGATGTACCAGCCGACGCTCAGCTTCTGCCGCAGCGGGATGCCCATGGCGTCATGCCCCCGGTGTCCGCTCCCCGGCCAGCGCCATCGTCGGGAAGACGTGCCGGTAGAGGTGGTAGTTGATGTAGAAGTCGCGCGGGAAGCCGGTGCCCGTGCACTCCGGCTCGTCCCACGTGCCCTTCGACTGCCGGTCGCGGAGGAATTCCAGGCCGGCCCGGCAGGCCGGGTGCCCGCCCATCGCGGCCGACTGCAGCGACAGCGCGGCCCAGGCGGTCTGGGACGCCGTGCTCACGCCGGCGCCGGCGAACGACTCGTCGGCGTACGAGTGGCAGGTCTCGCCCCAGCCGCCGTCCGGGTTCTGGACCGACAGCAGCCACTCCGCGCCGCGCCGCACCAGGTCGCCCGCCGTCCCGAGCGCCGTCAGCGCCGAGATCACGCACCACGTCCCGTAGACGTGGTTCACGCCCCAGCGCCCGTACCAGGAGCCGTTCGCGCGCTGCGTGCGGCGCAGGTACGCGAGCCCGCCGGCCACGTCGGGGTCGCCTACCTCGCAGCCGCCGGCGGCGAGCATCTCCAGCACGTGGGCCGTCACGTCCTCGGTCGGCGGGTCGAGCATGGCGCCGAAGTCGGCGAACGGGAGGCGGTAGACCAGCTCGCGCGTGTTGTCGCGGTCGAACGCCGCCCACGCCCCGTTGCTGGAGCGCATCGCGCGGACCCAGCGCACCGCCCGGTCCACCGCCTCGTCCGCCACGCCGGGCCGGGCCGCCGCGGCCAGCGCCAGCACCACGACCGCGGTGTCGTCGACGTCCGGGTACGTGTCGTTCTCGAACTCGAACGCCCAGCCCCCGCCGGGCACGTCGCCGCACTTCACCCGCCAGTCGCCGGGAGCCGACGCCGGGATCTGCTCGTGGAGCAGCCAGCCGACGGCGCGGCGCAGCCGCGCGTCGTCGGGCGCCACGCCGGCCCGACGCAGCGCGAGCACCGCCCAGGCGGTGTCCCACACCGGCGACATGCACGCCTGGAAGCGCCAGCCGCCCTCGTCCTCCAGCGCGAAGCCCTGCAGGCCCTGCAGCCCCTGGCGCATCACCGGGTGGTCGAGCGACATGCCCTCCAGGTGCAGCGCGATGAGCGAGTAGACCCACGGCGGCTGGATGCCGCCCCAGCCGCCGTCCGCCTCCTGCCGCTCGACGATCCAGTCGACCAGCTTGCGGCGGGCACGCGCGCGGCCGGGCTGGCGGGGCAGGCGCTCGTACAGCTTCTGGAGCACGTCCAGCCACCAGAACAGCCCGGACCCGGGCACCCGGGTGAGCATGCGCTCGGTCCCTGGCGCCACCAGTTCCGCCACCTCGACGCCGAGCGGCCGGACCGGGCGCCGCGAGATCACGATCAGCAGCGGCGCGATCGTCCCGCGCGCCCAGCACGCGAAGTCGTACAGGTTGAACGGCGCCCAGAGTGGGAAGTGGATCAGCTCGGGCGGCATGCTGGGCACCCCGGCCCAGGGGTACGCGCCGAACAGGGCCAGCCAGATCTTCGTGAAGACGCGGGCCCTGGCCACCCCGCCGAGGTCCCGGATCACGCGGCGGGCGCGCGCCAGCTCCGCGCGTGCCGCGTCGACGCCGAGCACCCGGAGCGCCACGTAGGACTCGATCGTCGTGCTCAGGTCGGCCGGCCCGTCGTGGTACAGCGCCCAGGAGCCGTCCGGGCGCTGGCAGCCGAGCAGATGCCGCACCGCGCCCGCGCGGATCGGGTCGACCGGCACGCCCAGGAAATGCATCAGGAGCACGTGCTCGGCGGTCATCGTCGCGTTCGTCTCGAGCTCGCCGACCCACCAGCCCTCGCCGTCCTGGCGCTGGGAGAGCCATTCGACCGCCGCGTCCAGCGCGTCAGACATGGCCGCGGTAGGCTCCGAGGTGGGTGGTCTCGGGTCGGGTCGAGGTCCGGTTCGACGTTGTCGTGGTGTGGAGACGTTTGCGGACGGCAACAACGTCACACCGGACCCCAACCCCGCTTCGCCGGTCCAGCTCACCGGGACGCGGCCCTTCCGTCAGGCGGCCCGAGCCGACTTCCAGCGCGTCAGGCAACGCCCACCTCCTGGCGCGCCGGACGCCGGACGAGCAGGCGCTCGGCCGCCGCCCGGCCGCTGCGCACCGCCGACTCCATCGTGTCCGGCCAGCCGGTGTCCGTCCAGGCGCCCGCCAGCGCGACGTTGCGGGCCGGGGTCGCGGCGCCGGGCCGGCGGACGCCGGCCGGCGCGGTGTACGTCGCGTCCGGGCTGCGCGTAGCGGCGCCCCGGACCAGGCTGGCGCCGGCGAGCTGCGGCACGCGCCCGCTCACCGCCGACCAGCCGAGGTCGACCAGCCGGTCCTCGGGCCACTCGACCACCTCGCGGGCGTCGCTCAGGCTGCAGCACAGGTAGCCGGGCGCCTTCTCGAACACCCACTGCACCGGCGACCGCAGCAGCGCGGCGAAGTCGAACCCGAGCGTGCCGCGGTCGTGCCAGAGGTGCACGTCGACGATCGGCCGGCTGGCGAAGCCGCTGAGCGGCGGCAGGCCGAGATCGCCGGCCAGGCGGTCCAGCCGGTCCGGCGGCACGGCCACCACGAACGCGTCGAAGGCGAGCCGCCGGCCGTCGGCGGTGCACAGCGCCGTCACGCTGCCGGAGTCGGCGCGCTCCAGGCCCGTCACGGCGGTGCGCAGGTGGACGGCCTCCAGGCGTTCCGCAGCGGCCTCGGCGAGCCGGGCCAGTGGCACGGTCAGGAAGCCGAAGCGGGCGGAGCCGGCGTCGGCGAGGAACGCCGTGCGGACCACGAACGCCGCCTCGCCCACCGCGATCCGGTCCAGCGGAGCGTTCAGGGCGGGCACGAAGAACGGCTTCCAGAAGGCCGCCAGGCCGGCGTCGGTCTGGCCGTGCGAGCGCAGCCAGCCGGCCAGCGGCCGCTCGTCGCCCGTCCGGCGGGAGAGCGCCAGCAGGGTCGTGGCCACGCGGACACGGTCGGCCCAGCCCAGCTCCGCGTAGCCGAGGAAGCCGAACGCCAGATGCCACGGCGCGGGCAGAGCCGCTGCGCGCAGCCGGCTCGGGCGGCGGCCTGGCGCGTAGACGCGGACGTCGAACCGCTCCTGCAGGCGCACGCGGCCGGCCAGGCCGAGCCGGGCCACCAGGTCCTGGAACGCCGTGCAGCAGCCCAGGAACACGTGCTGCCCGTTGTCGACCTCCTGGCCGTCGACCGTGAACGACGTCGTCCGGCCGCCGAGCAGGCGCGAGCGCTCGAACAGCTCGACCCGGCAGCCGGCCTCCTGCAGGGCGACGCCCGCAGCCAGGCCGGCCAGGCCGGCGCCCACGACCGCTACCCGCGTGGGGCCGCCCATGACCTCACCATCACCGCGGCCTTCGCGGCCGGCGACAGGGACGCCCGGCGGCGGAGCGGCAGCCAGGGATCGCGCTCCACCATGCCGAGGATCCGCCGGTAGATGCCCGCCATCGTGGCGACGCACACGGCCGGCCGGCGGGGAATGAACCGGAGCACCTCCAGGCCGGTCGCGAACCGCGCGCGGGCCCGCCGTGCCTCGAAGTCCACCAGGCGCTCCCAGCCCGGCCCGGGCACGCCGTTCAGCAGGTCCGCCTCGGCCACGCCGAACCGTTCCAGGTCCTGACCCGGCAGGTAGACGCGCCCGAGCTCGCCGTCCTCCTTGACGTCGCGCAGGATGTTCGTGAGCTGGAGCGCGACGCCCAGGTCGTCCGCGCGATCCAGCGCGACCGGGTCCTCGAAGCCGAAGATGCGGACGCACATGCGGCCGATGGTCGAGGCGACCAGCCGGCAGTACGCCTCGAGGTCGGTCCAGGTGGCGTAGCGGGTGCGCGTCAGGTCGGTCTGGACGCCGTCGATCAGGGCCAGCAGCTCCGTCTCCGGGATCGCGTAGCGACGCAGGGCGTGCGACAGGACGAGCCCGACCGGGTCCGACGCCTCTCCGGCGGCGCAGTCGCGCGCCCGCTGCCGGTGCCGCTCCAGGCTGGCCGCCAGGTGCGGACGGCCGGCGGCGTCCGCCTCGTCGTCGACCTGGCGGGCGAAGTCGTACAGCGCGTAGATCGCCACCCGCTGGTCGTGGGGCAGCGAGATGAAGCCCCAGTAGAAGTTGCCGGCCTCCCGGCGCGCCATCTGCTGGCAGAAGCGCTCGGCCTCGCGCAGCTCGGGCGCCGCCGCGCCGGCCGGCCGCTCAAGCCCGTCCCAGGCTCGCGACATGAGTCCCTCCTCTCAGGCCCGCGGCCGCGCGGACGACCAGGGCCACCCTGGCCGCCGCCGAGACGCGGGGCCGGGACCGCTCGGTCTCGCAGCCCGCGCGCTCGATCGCGTCGACGATCGCCAGGCCGCCCAGTCGGTACAGCGAGAGCTGGAGCCGGAGCCGTCCCGACGCCAGGCCCTCCAGCTGGACGCCCGACGCGAGCAGTCCGCGTGCCCGCTCGCAGTGCGCGCGCACCGCGCCCGCCACGCCCCACCGCTCCACCTCCGGGCCCAGCAGGTAGCGGCGGCCGCGGGCGGCGTCCCGGCTCACGTCCTGCGCGAAGTTGGCGACCTGGAGGCCGACGCAGACGTCGTCGGACAGGCGCTCGGCGTCGGGGTGGCGGACGCCGAAGAGGCGGAGCACGACCCGGCCGACCGGCGCCGCCGACAGCGCGCAGTAGGCCGCGAGCCCGGACCAGGTGTCGTAGGCGTGCACCCGCTGGTCCTGGACGTTCGCGGCGACCAGGGCCAGGAAGGGCGCCGCCGGCAGGTCGTGCCGGCGCACGGTCTCGCACAGCGCGACGAGCACCGGGTGGACGGGCGGGCAGCCGGCGAACAGGTCCGTGACCTCGTCCCGCCAGCGCAACAGCCGCGCGGTCGCGTCCTCGCCGCTCTCGTCGCCCAGGTCGTCGGTGGTCCGGCAGTAGGCGTAGAGGCGAGCCAGGTCCACGCGCAGCGACGCGGGCAGCAGGCGTGACGCCACGGTGAAGTTCTCGTAGTGACGCCCGGCGAGCAGGCGGCAGTACGCGTCGGCGGCGGGCAGTTCCGGGTAGTCGCTCATCCGCCCAGCACCTGGACCACGACGCGCCGCTCGCGCGCCGAGCACAGCTCGACGAGGAACAGCCGCTGCCACCGGCCGAGCACGAGCCGTCCGTCCACGACCGGCACGGTCTCGCTGGCGCCCAGCAGGAGGTGCCGGCAGTGCGCGTGGCCGTTCACCGGCTCGTCCGCGGGCACGCCGACGCGCCGGGCCATGTCGTCGTGGTCGTACGCGCCCTCGCTCTCGGGCGCGACGGCGGCCAGGAAGCGGCGGAAGTCGCCGAGCAGCAGCGGCTCGTTCTCGTTGACGCGGACCGCGGCCGTGGTGTGCGTCGAGTAGACCTGGACCAGCCCACGCCGGGCGCCGGACGCGCGCAGGACACGAGCCACGTCGTCGGTGATGTCGATGAACTCGCCGGCACCGCTCGTCCGGTACGTGAGCTGCTCGAGCCGCGGCTCCGCCGGCTCCTCGCCCTCGCGGAGCAGGCGAGGGGTGCCCTGCAGCTCGCGGACCGTGCGGACGCCCACGCAGAACATGGCGACCCGGACCACCTCGATCAGCTCGCGCGCGAGGTCGTGCGCGGCCGCGGCGCCCTCGTCCGCGGCGAGCAGGAACGGACGCGCCATGCCGGCCAGGTCGGCGCCCAGGGCCAGCGCCTTGGCCACGTCCAGGCCGGTGCGGACGCCGCCGCTCGCGAAGATTGTGGCGTCCGGCGCCGCCGCTCGCGCCAGCCGCAGCGCATCGGCGGTCGAGAGACCCCAGCCGGCGAACGCCGCCGCGACGCGCGCCCGGACCGGGTCGTCGATCCGGTGGCGCTCGACCTCGCTCCAGGACGTGCCGCCGGCGCCGGCCACGTCGATGGCGGTGACGCCCGCGTCCAGGAGGCGGCGCACCGTGTCGGGCGCGATGCCCCAGCCCACCTCCTTGACGACGACCGGCACCTCGATGCGGCCGCACAGCGCCTCGATCCGGGCGAGGAGGCCGCCGAAGCTCACGTCGCCCTCGGGCTGCAGCGCCTCCTGGAGCGGGTTGAGATGGAGGACGAGCGCGTCCGCGCGGAGCCGGCCGACGAGCCGCAGGCAGTCGTCCGCATTGACGCCCTTGTTGAGCTGCACGGCGCCGAGGTTGGCGAGCAGCAGCGCGTCGGGCGCCAGGGAGCGCACGTCGAACGTGTCCAGCACCTCGGGGTGCTCCAGCAGCGCGCGGCCGGAGCCCAGGCCCATCGCGAGTCCGCGCGCCTGGGCCACCTCGGCCAGCGTCCGATTGATCGTCCTGGCCTCCGGCGTGCCGCCGGTCATCGACGAGATGAGCAGCGGCGCGGCCAGCCGCCTGCCCAGCACCTCGACGGACGTGTCCACGTCGCCGAGGTCGAGCTCGGGCAGCGCCTGGTGGAGGAAGCGGTATCCCGCGAATCCGCTGTCCACGCCCTTGGCGCGCACGTCCTCCTGCAGGTTGATGCGGATGTGGTCGGCCTTGCGGCCCATGGTCGCGGCCGGCGCGCGGCCGTTCGCGGCCGCGGCCCTAGCGCTGCCTGTCCGCGACATGGCGTGCGAACTCCTCGAAGCACCCGGTGGACGTCGACGGCAGGCGGGCGTGGCGGACCCTCGCGATCGCCTCGCCCGCGAAGCGGCTGGCCGCGTCTGCGGCGAGGCAGTCGGCCCCGCGCCGCTCCAGCATCGCCCGCAGCTCCGGCACCTCCGCGTCGCCGCGCGTCGCGAACAGGGCCCGGAAGCGGCGTCGTTCCGGCTGCTCCATCACGGCGTAGGCCGCCACGACCGGGAAGGTCACCTTGCGCCGGCCCAGGTCCCCGTCCCGCGACTTGCCGGTCTCGGCGGGGTCGCCCCAGATGCCGAGCCAGTCGTCGCGGACCTGGAACGCCTGGCCCAGCAGCTCGCCCGCCCGGCGCAGACCCGCCGCAACGCCGCTCAGGGCCCCGCCGACCAGGGCGCCCGCCTCCATGCTGGCCCCCAGGAGGGCGCCGGTCTTGGCCTTCGCCATCCGCAGGTAGGCGGCCGGGGTGCTGTGCGGCCGGCCCTCGTGCGCCAGGTCGAGGCACTGGCCCTCCACGACCTCCCGGACGGCGCGCGCGAGCGCCCGGCCGGCCCGCATGCGGCGCAGTCTCGCGGGGCCGGGGGCCAGCAGCAGCTCGAACGCGAGGGCGTGCAGGGCGTCGCCGGCGTTGATGCCCTGCGCGGAGCCCCACACGGACCACACGGTCTCGCGGCGGCGACGCTCCCGGTCGCCGTCCTGGATGTCGTCGTGGACCAGGGTGAAGTTGTGGACCCACTCCAGCGAGCAGGCCACCGGCAGGGCGAGCGCCGCGTCCGCGCCAACCGCCTCGCAGGCCCACAGGCACAGGCTGGGACGGACGAGCTTGCCGGGCCGGGCGGCGTCCGGGCGGCCCGCGCGATCGACCCAGCCCATGTGGTATGCGCCCATGAGCCCGCTCATCGAGGTCGGGCGCGGCGCGGTCTTCCGCAGGTGCCGCGCCACCAGGTCCGAGTACCGGTCCAGGAGGATCGTCACTGGGGGAGTCCTTACTACGCGTATACAGTTACCGCACGATAAGTATCTGGTCAAGGGCGCGTGACCTGACGGAGGACGGTGGGGCTTCTCCTACTGTATGAAACCGCACAGCGGCGATTGCAAGTTCTGAGTGCGGATCCGGCCAGGAAGGCACCGAACCCCCGGGCTAGAAGGGGAAGCGGGCCAGGTCGTACGCCGGGGTGCCCGGCGGGGTTCGGCCGGCGAGGACGACCCGCGGCCGGTGGCGCACGCACTCGGCCGGGTGGACCTCCGGGCGGACGCCGTTGAAGATCGGGAAGCGCAGCGTGCCGTCCGGCGCCCACTCCGAGTACCGGATGCTGATCACCAGCTCCGGCCGGCACCAGCGCACGGGCGCCGTCATCACGGGCACCGGGTGGAGCGGGCAGGCGTCCGTGGCCAGCTCGACCAGGCGGGAGCCGATGGTCTCGGCGGCGTCGTCCTCGTAGCCGCCCCCGACGGCGCCGCACGGTAAGAGTCGGCCGTGCTCGTGGTAGCCGACGAGCAGCGCGCCGAACGGCTCGCCCGGCGAGCCGGGGATGGAGCCGATCACCACGAAGTCGTCGGACTTGACCGCCTTGATCTTCAGCCAGAACGGGCTCCGCTGGCCCGGCACGTAGGTCGAGTCGCGGTGCTTGGCCATGACGCCCTCGAGGCCGCGCTCCAGGCAGGCCTCGTACAGCTCGACGCCCTCGCCCTCGATGTGGTACGTCACGAACAGGTGGCCTCCCGGGGTGACCGAGCGCTGCAGGCGGG
>DASQZW010000365.1:0-13137 GCA_035638495.1 Terriglobales bacterium | reverse complement strand
TGGGAGAGCAGGCGCTGGAACACGTCCCGCTGCGGGCCGAGGACGCGGCGCAGCTCGGCCACCTCGTGCTTCAGGCCGGTGAGCCGGGCCAGCAGGGCTGGCGTGGGCCGGTCCAGGACCGTGTCTTCCAGCCGGTCGATCGTGTCGTCGATCTGGTCGAGCGTGGGGAAGAGGCTGGCGACCACCGCGCTGATCACCAGGTACTGCAGGAACATCACGTCGTTGCGGGTGACGGTCGGGTCCTCGTCGATGCGCCGGCGGACGTCGGCCAGCGCCGGCGACGGCTCGCCGTGGACGGTGACGAACCAGCGGTGCGACAGGTACAGGTGCAGCTCGCGGAAGACCAGGTCGTCGCCGCGCAGGTCGGCCGCGAAGAGGACCGCGAACTTGTAGCCGGGGAACTCGTCGAGCTTCGGGCGCTGGTTCTGCTGCCTGACGTCGTCCACGGTCAGCGGGTGGAAGCGGAACCCGTCGAGCAGCAGGCGGTAGTCCGCCTCCTCGGGCGCCTCGATGTCCAGCCAGAACCCGGTCTCGCTCGCCTGGAGCCGGCGCTGGACCTCCTCCGCGGAGACGTCGAGACACTGACCACCGGCGGTGACGAAGGTGCGCGCCGTCACGCCGGGCCCAGCTCGTGGAGCAGGAAGCTCCAGACGTCGGCCTCCTCCGGCACCACCTTGGCCACCGGCTTCCCCTGGCCGTGCCCGGCCCGCGGCTCCACGCGCAGCAGCACGAGCGCCTCGGGGTCGGCGGCCTGGAGCCGGGCGGTCATCTTGCGCGCGTGCATCGGGTCGACACGGGCGTCCTCCTCGCCCGCCGTGAGCAGGATCGCCGGGTACCGAACGCCGTCCCCGACGTGGTGATACGGGCTGTACGCGAACAGCCAGCCGAACTGCTCGGGATCGAGCGCGCTGCCGTACTCCGGGATCCAGAGCTCCGCGACCTTGAACCGCTCGTATCGGACCATGTCCAGCAGCGGCACCCGGCACACGACGGCGCGGCAGAGGTCCGGCCGCTGCGTCATCGCCGCGCCGACCAGCAGCCCGCCGTTGCTGCCGCCCGAGATGCCGAGCCGGTGCCGCGGCGACAGCCCGCTGCCGGCCAGCCAGTCCGCCGCCGCGATGAAGTCGTCGAACACGTTCTGTTTGTGCGCCAGCATCCCGGCCCGGTGCCACGGCTCGCCGAACTCGGCGCCGCCGCGCAGGTTGGCCACCGCCACCAGGCCGCCGGCCTCCAGGAACGGCACGGCCGTGGGCATCCACAGCGGCGTACGGCTGACCGAGAAGCCGCCGTACCCGGTGAGGACGGTCGGTCCCGCCGCGTCCTGCCTGCCGACCAGGAACATCGGCACCTCCGTGCCGTCGGGCGAGCGATACCACACCTGCCGGACCGGGTGGCGTTCTGCGTCGAAGCCCGGCGGCGGGTCGATCCGGTCGAGCACGGCGCCGTCCGCCCGAAGGGTCACCGCAGGCCGCGTGAACTGCTCGACGGTCAGGTACAGGTCCGGCCCGGAGTGGTGGCCGCCCAGTGCCGTCACGGTGCCGAACGTGGGCAGGTCGAGGGTCCGCCGGAACGTGCCGTCGGGCCCGTGCAGCGACACCCGTGAGCAGGCGTCGACCAGGTGGTGCGCCGCCAGCCCACCGGCGGTGACCGCCACATCGACCAGGACGTGTTCCGACTCGGGGATGACGTCCGTCCAGGCCTCCGGCCCCGGGCGGGCGGGATCGACCTCGACCAGCCGGAAGCGAGGCGCGTCCACGTTGGTCAGCGCGAGGAGGCGGCCTCCGGAGAACCAGAGGACGGCGCGCTCGTCCTCGCCCTCGAAGATCGGCGCGAACGGGCCGTCGCCGTCCCGGAGGAACGCGGACGTCCGCGTCCAGCCGTGGGAGACGGTGATGACCGTCCACCTGCCGTCGTCGGAGATCGAGACGACCGCGGGGACGTCCAGCTTGTCGCGGCCCTCGCCGAAGACGCGGACGTCGCGGGCCGGGTCCGTCCCGAGCACGTGGCGCCACACGTGGCGGTGGTAGACCTCCTCGCCCGGCGGCACCGAGCCGGGCTCGGGCTGGCGCGTGTAGAGGATCGCCGCGCTGCCGGGCTCGAACGCCACCGCCGACCAGCGGCAGCGCGGGATGCGGTCGGCGAGCCACTCGCCGGTGGCGGTGCGCACCAGGCGGAGGTCAGAGTCCTCGGTGCCGGCCTCCGACAGGCCGGCGCAGACCAGCTCGCCGTCGGGCGAGGGGACCCACCAGTCGAGCGCCGTCGTGCCGTCCGCGCTCATCGGCGCGGGATCCACCAGGGTCCGCGGATGGCCGCCCGCCTCGCTGACGAGGAGCACGGGCTGGTCCCTGCCGGGGTCACGGCGGGTGAAGAACCTGCGGCTGCCGCGCGGCTCGGAGCCGCCGAGGGCGCCGACGTCGAGCGCCTGGCGGATGCGCGCCTCCACGGCGGGGCGCTCCGGGAGCGCGTCGAGCACGGACCGGGTGTAGGCGTTCTGAGCGGCGACCCAGGCGCGGACCTCCGCGTCGTCGCCGTCCTCCAGCCAGCGGTAGGGGTCGCGGACCTCGACGCCGTGGAGCGTCTCGACGACGGGCGCGATCCGGGTGTCAGGCCTGCTCACTACCATGTTCCGGATCGTAGCGGCCGTGAAGAGGCGGGGCCGGCCGCCGGCCGGCCCCGCGATGAGCTCAGCCGATGTTCGCGCGCGCCGCGAACACGTCGGGCTGGGAATGCGTGCCCGCCGCGGGCGAGCCCGCCGGCGAGGTCCAGCTGTTGCGGTTGTCGCCCCACGCGAATGTCGTCGATTCATCCGCGTTCGGGGTCGCCGTCATGTACTCGCCGATGTTGTAGCAGGGGCGAATCGTGCGGTCGTAGTTGGTGGTGAAGTGGGCCCCCAGCGCCGGAACCGGGATATTGCTGGGGATCAGGTCGAACGCCGGGCCGACGCTGCCGGAGCGTACGCCCTGCAGGCTGGCGCTGGGCGCGCCGGTGATCACCCCGGTAGCCGCGTCGACGCGCAGCTGCCCGCCGGCGAGCTGCGAGTAGTAGCCGACGGTCACGTGCTTGCCCTCGGAGTCCACGGCAAGCGCCGGGTGGACGTGCTGGGGCTGGGCCGCCGTGGCCGGCGCGATGGTGAACGGTCCCTGCCAGCTGCCGCCGCCGTCGGGCGAGAACAGCACCCGGATGAAGGACTGCGAGTTCGGGTCGCCGAACGCCGCGCTGGTCGACGAGTTCAGCGCGATGAAGACCCTGCCGTTCGCCACGGCGGTCGAGGGCTGGGTGATCAGCCTGGTGGCGTGCTCGAACACCGGTAGGCCGAAGCGTCCGCCGCCCAGGTCGGGTCCGGTGTGCAGGACCGTGCGGAACCCTCCGTTGACGCCGCAGTCGGCCAGCGTGCCGGGCGTGACGTTGGGGAACGCGGTCGGGTCGGCGACACCCGGCACGTTGAAGTTGCTGAAGTGGAAGGTCAGCCCCCCGTCGTCCGAGATCAGCACCTTGATGAAGTCGGCGTCGGCGTCGCCGCCGTGCAGGAACGGCACGAACAGGCGGCCGGTGGCCGGGTCGACGACCGGGTTCGAGAACTGGATGAACGCGGACTCCACGCCGTTGTCGACGGGGGCGAACAGCGTGCTGGTCGTCCACGTCTGGCCCCCGTCCGTCGACCTCCCGAGCATCAGCTGCGACGACGCGGACTTGAAGCTGGTCCAGGTGACGTAGACGTTGTCGCGCTCTGGATGCAGCGGGTCCTTCCCGGCCGCGATCCACTCCTTGTCGGAGCCCGGGTCGAGCGCCACGGTGGAGCCCGGCTGGAACGTTCTGCCGCCGTCAGCCGACTTGCCGACGAAGATCAGCGACCGACCGGCGGCGTTGGCTCCGAGGCTGGCGTAGTAGAAGTTGCCGCTCCGGTCGACGGTCAGCGCCGGGTCACCGAAGGTGAACGGGCTGCCCGGGATCGGCGGCAGCGAGGTCTCCGTCCACGTGCTGCCGCCGTCGTGGGACACGCCCACGCCGGACAGGAATCGGTGCACGAACGCCAGCCCCCCGGACGCGGTCTGGACGATCGGCTGGTCGGCGGAGTTGTTGAAGCCGACCACGACGTCGCTGCCGAAGCTGGCCATCGACGTCTCGCTCTGGATCGAGAGCTCGAACGGCCGCGTTCCCGGGAACGTCTGGATGTTGTCCAGGGCGGGGTCGTTGACCTGGACGTTGGCGCTGTGGCCGATCCGCGAGGGGCCGCCGCCGGCCGCCGCGTCGCCGATCGTCGGGACGTCGTTCGAGTCGATCAGGTCGCCCGCGGAGTCCGGTGCGGGGACGTCGAATCCCTTGGCGGCCATGATGGCGTCCGTCACGGTGCCGGTGTCGGCAAGGGCATGGAGCGGGGCGCCGGACATGACGGCCACTGCCATGAGCGCGGCGCCGTACCGCAAAGGTCTGAGCTTCACAACCTCCTCCTCCTCGCTGGATTCCCCGGTGGGGCCCGGGGAAAGAGCGAAAGGCAGAGTAACCCAGGGCGGTCGGCGTGACCAGCGACAAGCCCGGCGTGCGCCGGACAATAGAGGGTCATGGTCCAGCAGCACGCGCGCGCCCGGCCGGACCTGCGCCTGGACTCGCCGGTCGCCGCCGTGCCCCGCGTGCGCACGTCGGAGACCAGGCTGCTGAGCAGACTGGGCGTGCGGACGGTCCGCGATCTGCTCCTGTACCTGCCTGCCGACTTCGAGCGGTTCGACCCCACCGCCATCGCGGACCTGCCGGCCAGCGCGTCGGCCTCCTTCGTGGGGACGGTCGTGCAGATCCGCGCGAAGCGGACGCGCGTGAAGGGCATGCTGCTCACCGAGGCGGTCGTGGCGGACGACGAAGGCTCGACCCTCCAGGTGGCGTGGTTCAACAAGCCGTTCGTCGCCCAGCAGCTGCATCCGGGCGACCGGGTCTCGCTGGCCGGGCGGGTGCGGACGTCGCGGTACGGGCGGCAGATGCAGAGCCCCGACTACGAGCGCGTGGGGGAGGAGGGCACGCCGGTGCGGGTCGGCGAGCTGATGCCGAAGTACCGCCTGACGAAGGGCATGACGTCGCCTCGCCTGGCCACGCTGGTGCGCGCGGTGCTGCCGCTGGCCGGAGACCTGGAGGACGACATCCCGGATCCCGTCCGGCGCCGGCACGGGCTCCCGCCCCTCGCGGACGCCGTCCGCCTCGGCCACCAGCCGGAGTCGGAGGAGGACTTCCGGCGCGCCCGCCGGCGGTTCGACTTCGCGGCATTGCTGGAGCTGCAGGCGGCGTTCCAGCTCGCCCAGCGCCGGGTGGCGCTCGAGCGAGCGACGCCCATCCCCTACCGGCAGGAGGTGATCGACACCCTCAAAGCCGGGCTCGATTTCGAGCTGACGCGCGCGCAGCGCCGGGCGACGTGGGACGTCTACCAGGACCTGCGGCAGTCCGTGCCCATGAACCGGCTGCTGAACGGCGACGTCGGCTCGGGCAAGACGGTGGTCGCGGCGGCGGCCGCGGCGATGGCGCACGCGGCCGGCCTGCAGACGGTGATCATGGCGCCGACCGAGATACTGGCCCGGCAGCACCGCGACAGGCTGCGCGGCTACCTGGAGGCGAGCTTCCCCGGCCTGACGGTCGAGCTGCTGATCAGCGGCCTGCCCGCCGCGGAGCGCCGGCGGGTGCGGACCGCGGCCGCCTCCGGCCACTGCGCGCTCCTGGTCGGCACGCACGCACTCATCGAGGACGACGTCGAGCTGGCGGACCTCGGCCTCGCGGTGGTGGACGAGCAGCACCGGTTCGGGACCCGGCAGCGCGAGCTCCTCCGCGCGAAGTCGCGGGCCGGCCGGCCGCACTTCCTGGCCATGACCGCGACGCCCATCCCCCGCACGCTGGCGCTGGCGCTGTACGGCGAGATGAAGCTGTCGATCATGGACGAGCTGCCGCCCGGCCGCGTGCCCGTCGAGACGGAGGTCGTGGCGCCCGCCGACCGCGAGTCGGCCTACGCGCTGGTCCGTCGTGAGGTGCGGGCCGGCCGCCAGGCGTTCGTGATCTGCCCGCTGATCGAGGAGTCGCCGCTCGTCGAGGCCCGGGCGGCGACGGCCGAGTTCGAGCGCCTGCGCCGGGATGTCTTCCCGGACCTCCGTATGGCGCTGGTCCACGGCCGCATCAAGGACAAGGACGCCGCGATGGGCGCGTTCCGCGCGGGCGAGGCCGACGTCCTGGTGGCGACGTCGGTGGTCGAGGTCGGGGTCGACGTGGCCAACGCGACGGTCATGCTGATCGAGGGCGCCGACCGGTTCGGCCTGGCGCAGCTGCACCAGCTCCGGGGCCGCGTGGGGCGGGGGGCGCAGCGCTCGTACTGCCTGCTGCTCTCGGACGATCCGGCGGGCGGCGCGCTGGAGCGGCTGCACCTGGTCGCGGGGACGACGGATGGCTTCCGCCTGGCGGAGGAGGACATGAAGATCCGCGACGTCGGCGAGCTGCTCGGCGCTCGCCAGCACGGGGCCTCCGACTTCGCGATGCGCGCCCTCCAGCAGCCCGAGCTGCTGTCGGAGGTGCGTCAGGAGGCGGAGGCGCTGATCGCCGAGGACCCGGACCTGACGCGCTGGCCGGCGCTGTGGGAGGCCGCCGCTCGCCGGCTGGATCAGACCTCGATAAGCTGAGCGCCCGATGGGCGCCCCGAGACCGACGACGCCGGCCGAGCTGCTGCGGCAGCTGATCCGATTCGACACCACGAATCCCCCGGGCGACGAGGGGCCCTGTCTCGAATACGTGCGCGGGCTGTTCGCCGCCGGCGGCGCCGGCGTGGACTGCCGGACGCTGGAGTCTCCCGGCGGGCGGCCGAACCTCATCGTCCGCGTGGCGGGTCGCGGCGAGGCGCCTCCGCTGCTCATGCAGGGTCACGTCGACGTGGTCACGACGGCCGGTCAGGGCTGGACCCACCCGCCGTTCGGCGGCGACCTGATCAAGGGCTGGGTGTGGGGCCGCGGCGCGCTCGACATGAAGAGCGGGGTGGCGATGATGGTGTGCGCCCTGCTCGGCTGCCTCCGGCGCGGCGACCTCCCGGCGGGTGACGTGGTCCTGTGCTGCCTGGCCGACGAGGAGGCGGGCGGGGCGCACGGCGCGCAGTTCCTGGTCGAGCGGCACCCGGAGCTGTTCGCGGGGATCCGCCACGGCCTGGGCGAGGGCGGCGCCACGACACAGCACCTGAACGGCCGGCCGTTCTACCCGATCATGGTGGCCGAGAAGCGGGCGTGCCGGCTGCGCGTCACGCTGCGCGGGCCGGGCGGCCACGCGTCACGCAGCCACCGCGGCGGCACGATGGCCAGGCTGGGGGAGATGCTGCGGGCGCTGGACGGGCATCGCTTGCCCGTGCACGTGACGCCGGTCGCGGCCGACTACGTGCGCGGGATCGCAGCGGACACCCCGGAGCCGGAGCGGTCGCGGCTGCTGGGGCTCCTCGACCCGCGCCAGACCGACGCGGTGCTCGACGCGATGGGCGACGAGGCAGGGCGCTTCGACCCGATCCTCCACCACACGATCAACGCCACGATCGTGCGCGCGGGGGAGAAGGTGAACGTCATCCCGTCGGTCGCGACCGTCGACCTGGACGGCCGCATGCTGCCCGGCTTCGAGCCCGAGGAGTTCATCGCCGAGGTGCGGACGGTCATCGGCGGCGAGCCCGAGGTCGAGGTGCTCGGCTCCGGCCCGCGGCTGAAGGAGTCGGAGCGCGGCCCGCTGTACGACCTCCTCTGCACGGTGCTGCGCGAACTGGAGCCGGCCGCCGTGCCGGTGCCGCTGCTGATGACGGGCGCCACCGACCAGCGCCACTTCGCCCGCCTGGGCATCGAGGGCTACGGCTACCTGCCGCTGCGCCTGCCGCCCGGGTTCGGCCAGGAGACGGTCCACGCCGCGGACGAGCGGGTGCCGGCGGCCGCCCTGGACTTCGGCACGGAAGCCCTCACCCGCGTCCTCCGGCGCTACCGGGGATGAACCGCAGATCCGCACGAATGTGCGGGACCGGCCGCCGGCTCAGCTCGCGGTTGGCGACAGGCGGCGGGTCGACCGGCCGGACAGCGGCGTGAGCAGCTTGTCCATCAGGCTGACGATCGTCATCTTGACCTCCAGCCGCGTCCCCGGCTCCCAGCCCTCGGGGGTCAGCGCCTGGTAGATGGTCAGCGCCTCCGCGCTGGTCAGGATCTCCCTCGCGACGGCGCGCGCCTGTCCTTCTAAACAGGCGATCGCCTCCGCCGGGTCGATCTCGAGCATCTGCTCGAGCCGGGCCCGGGTGTCCGTGTCCAGCACATCCAGCTTGGTATTGATCCAGGCGGCGTGGGCGAGCAGGCGGTTGCTCGCTCCCGTCTCCGTCGGTGAAACAGACAACACGTTTGTAACCACTCCCACTAGGGCGAACGCGGGAACCCCCGAGATCGGTACACATCAACTTCGAAGTTCCTCCTTGACGGCCAGCAAGCAAGTACGCTCTGGATCGGTGGACACCACCCTGCGGCTCACGCAGTACAGCCACGGCGCCGGTTGAGCCTGCAAGCTCAGCCCGGTGGAGCTTGGGCAGGTGCTGGGGGCGCTGCCGGCCCTCGACGACCCGAGGGTCCTGGTCGGCGCCACGACGGGTGACGACGCGGCGGTCTTCCGGATCGCGGAGGACCGGGCGCTCGTCTCGACCGTCGACTTCTTCACGCCCATCGTCGACGAGCCCGGGGCGTTCGGCGCCATCGCGGCGGCCAACGCCCTCAGCGACGTCTACGCGATGGGCGCCCGGCCGCTCTTCGCCCTCGGCCTGGTCGCCTTTCCCCGCGACAAGCTGGGCAGCGGCCTGCTGGAGCGCATCGTCGCCGGCGGCGCCGCCAAGCTGGCCGAGGCCGGCGTCCCCGTGGTGGGCGGCCACAGCATCGACGACGCCGAGCCCAAGTTCGGCTACGCGGTGACCGGCGAGGTCCACCCGGACCGCGTCCTCACGCACGCTGGCGCACGCCCGGGCGACGTGCTGTACGTGACCAAGCCGCTCTGCAGCGGCCTGGTCGCGACCGCCGTCAAGCGCGGCCTGTGCCCGCCCGACCTGGAGGCGCGGGCGATCGCCGTCATGGCCCACCTCAACCGGGCGGCCGCCGAGGCCATGGTCGCCGCCGGCGCCTCGGCGGCCACCGACGTGACCGGCTACGGCCTGATCGGACACCTGCGCAACCTGCGGGTGGGCGCCGAGCTCCGGCTGGCGGCGGTACCGGTCCTCGACGGCGTCCGCGACCTGGCGGCGGACGACCTGTTCCCCGGCGGGACCCGGCGCAACCTGGAGGCCGTCCGGGCCGAGGTCGACTGGGGCGGCCTGCCCGAGGTGGACCAGCTCCTCCTCTGCGACGCGCAGACCAGCGGCGGTCTGCTCGTCGCGATCCCGCCGGACCGCGCCACCGCCTTCGAGAGGGCGATGGCCGGCGAGCCCTACCCGGCCGCCCGCATAGGAGAGGTGAGCGATGGACCCGTTCGCATCCGCCCTTGAGCAGGCAGCGGCCGTGCGCCGTCGCGAGGTGTCCGCTCGCGAGCTGGTGGACCAGTATCTGGATCGGATCGAGCGGCTCGGCCCGCGTCTGAACGCGTTCTTCGTGACGACGCCCGACCTGGCCAGGCGGCAGGCCGACGCGGTCGACGCCGACGGCGGGGGGCCTCTTGCCGGGGCGGCCACCTCGGTCAAGGACCTCGCGTCGATGGCGGGCTATCCGCTGACGTTCGGGTCCCGGGCGTTCGAGGACAACGTCGGCCAGGTCGACGCGTTCGCGGTCAGCCGGATCAAGGCGGCCGGCAGCCCGATCCTCGGCCGCACGACCTCGCCGGAGTTCGGCTCGCGGCCGGTCACGGAGTTCGGGCTGCACGGCACCACCCGCAACCCGTGGAACCTGGACCGGACGCCGGGCGGTTCCAGCGGCGGGGCGGGCGCCGCGCTGGCCGCCGGGCTGTGCGCGTGGAGCCACGGCACGGACGGCGGCGGCTCGGTGCGCATCCCCGCCTCCTGCTGCGGCCTGGTCGGCCTGAAGCCGAGCCGGGGCCGGATCTCGCCGGGTCCGCTCGTCGGCGAGGGCTGGGCCGGGCTGTCGACGCAGGGGGTGCTCGCGCGCACGGTCGACGACTCGGCCGCGGCCCTGGACGCCCTCGCCGGCCACCTGCCCGGCGACCCCTACTGGGCCGAGCCGGAGGGCTCCTACCTGCGCGACCGCCCGCTGCCGGGCCGGCTGCGGGTCGGGTTCCAGACCCGCGGGGCCGTCGACGTGCATCCCGAGATCCAGGACCTGGTGCGGCGAGTCGCGCGCACGCTGGAGGGCCTGGGCCATGACGTGGAAGAGGGCGGCCCCGATACGGCGCCGTTCCGGGCGCCGATGAACGTCGTCGTGGCCGCGGGCACGGCAACCTACGCCGTCGCGGACCCCTCGCTGCTGGACCCGCTCAACGCGCGCATGATCGCGGCCTCGCGGCAGCTGACCGCGGCGGACTACGTCGCCGCCGTCAACACGATCCGCAACCACAGCCGCGTGGTGGTCGCGTTCTGGGACGACCACGACCTCCTGCTGACGCCCACGCTCACACAGCCGCCGTACCCGATCGGCGCGTTCGCCGACCCGGAGACCGCGATGGAGCGGACGCTGGAGTGGATCACGTTCACGCAGCCCTACAACTGCACGGGCCAGCCCGCGATCACGCTGCCGGTGGGCACGAGCGCCGACGGGCTGCCGCTGGGCGTCCAGCTGGTGGGCCCGCCGCGCGGGGAGCTGCTGCTGCTCGCGGCCGCCGCCCAGCTCGAGGAGGCGATGCCCTGGCGCGACCGCCGGCCCCGGGGCTTCGAGTGAGCCTCACGCGGGCGGGGTGAACCGCAGCACGTCCACCCCTCCCGAGTACTGGGCGGCGTAGACCAGCCCGTCGTGGAACGCGGGCGCCGCCGCCTCGGCGCCCAGCGGCGCGAAGTAGCCGACCTGCACGGGGTGGCGGGGATCCGCGACGTCGATGAAGCGCGTCCCCTGCGCGTAGAACGCTTCCACCAGGATCGTGCCGTCTCCGACGCCCGGCATGGGCTGGAACCAGTGCGCCGAGCAGGCGGACGACTGCTGCAGGCCGGGGCTCCCCTCCGGGCCCCACGAGCCGACGACGGTGAGCCGGAACGGGTTCGCCGGCGTCGAGGCCCACGACTCGCCCTCATAGCTGCCGGCCAGCGAGAGCACGATCAGCTGGCCGCTGTCCCGGCACGAGGCCGCGAAGTCCTCGTCCGCGACGAAGATCAGGCTGCCCGCCGGGAACCCGCCGATCGCGCGGAGGGGCCGCCAGGAGTCGTGCGCGAACGTGTCCCTCGGGTTGTTCGGGCTGACGTAGGCGCCGCCGGCGTAGGGGACCGGGTCCTCCGGCGTCGCGTCGCGCGCGTCGCCCGTGGTCGGATCCGTGTGGATCCCGGACGTCCAGTAGCCGCGGACTCCGCCGACGCCCGACGTCCATGCGACGCCGGCCGCGTCCACGTCCACGTCGTGGACGTAGTCGGTGGCGCCGTCGTTGCGATTCTGGTCGACGGGCGCCTGGTCGGTCACCGGGTCGCCCGGGGCCGCCAGCCGGGTGACCCAGACGCCGCTGGCGGCCCCGGCGCTCCAGAGGAAGCGGCAGCTCTCGAGGCACTGGGTCGTGTGTCCGGCCGGCACGGCGTGGAACCCGAGCAGGCGCAGGTGCCTCGGGTCGCCGGCGTCGACGACGTAGACCCCTGGACGGCCGGTCGCGCGCGTGCCGCCGAACGCGGGCCAGTCGCGGGCCAGCAGCACGAGGCGCCGGGCGGCGTCCACCTGCAGGTGCTCGCCCTCCCAGAACGCGGTCCCCGGACGGTCGCCCGGGAGCTCCAGGTCGGAGGGGGTGAGCACGCCGATGGGCAGCGGGTGAGTCTGGTCGGCGAGGGACCACGCCAGCAGCCCGCCGGGCCCGTCGCCGAACATCACGTCCTCGTGCGGGTAGCGCAGGAACGCGAGCCCGGCGATGGCCGGCCCGGCCGCGTGCGCCAGCCAGGTGACGTGCTGCGCCTCGAAGGGCAGGCCCGGCGGGGGTGGCGGCGTGACGGCCCGCGGAGCCGCCGGCAGGCGGGCGACGGCCACCGGCACGCGGACGCCCGGCGACACGAGCAGCACCGCGGCGACCACCGCCGGTCCCAGCAGAGCGCGTCGGAACAGAGCACCCACCCGGACTGCCAGCCTATCGCGGCACAGCCGCTCGCGCGGGCGTCATCCTTTGCAACCATGAGCCGGCGCCCCCCACCGAGCACCCACCTGAGGGTGGGCGGGGGCGAGGTCGGCGGCCGGCGGCTGAGCGCGCCGCGCGGCATCCGGCCCACGGCGGGCCTGGTCCGGGAGGCCATCTTCAACGTCGTCGTCCCCGTGCTCGCGGACGCGGCGGTCCTGGACCTGTTCGCGGGGTCGGGCGCCCTCGGCATCGAGGCGCTCTCGCGCGGCGCCGCGAGCGCGACATTCGTCGACCAGGACGAGCACGCGGTCCGGGTCGTCCGTCAGAACCTGGAGGCGCTGGGCCTGACCGGGCGCGGACGGGCCGTGCGCGCTGAGGTCACCCGCTGGCTGACCACCAACCCCGAGGAGGTGCAACGCGCCTCCCTCGTGCTGCTGGACCCGCCCTACAATGACGCGGTCTTGGCGCACGCGCTGGCCCTCCTCGACTCGCTGGTCTCGGCGGGCGCCACCGTCGTCGCCGAGCACTTCCACCGGCAGCCGCTGCCCGACCTGCGTCGACTGCGGTCCGGTCGTGAGCGCCGCTACGGGGACACCGGCGTCAGCGTCCTGGTCGCCGAATGACCCGCCGAGGCCTCTACCCCGGCAGCTTCGACCCGTTCACGAACGGTCACCTCGACGTGGTCAGGCGGGCGGCCCGGCTCTTCGACGAGGTCATCGTCGCCGTCGCCGCGAACCCCGAGAAGCGCGCGCCGCTGTTCACGCCCGACGAGCGCCTGGAGATGATCCGGGAGACCCTGGCGGACCTGCCGGGGGTCGAGGTCACCACGTATCGCGGCCTCACCGTCGACTTCGCGCGGTCGCGGGGCGTCACGGCGCTGGTGAAGGGACTGCGGCAGGCCTCGGACTTCGAGGCGGAGCTCCAGCAGGCCCTGATGAACCGGGAACT
>DASQZW010000364.1:0-19833 GCA_035638495.1 Terriglobales bacterium | reverse complement strand
CCGTCCAGCACCGTGGTGTGGGCGTTCATCACGAACTTGAGGCCGGCCTCGGGGCTGCTGTCGGGGGTGGAGCGGCCCTGGAAGCCGGTCTCCGAGGCGCCGTAGTTGTCCAGGAGCATGACATTGGGCAGCAAGCGGTGGAGCTGGTCGCGCACGAAAGCCGAGAAGATCGCGCCGGCGGAGCTCAACACGAACAGCGAGGAGGTGTCGACGCCCAGGCCGCCGTCGAGCGCCTCTGCCAGCGGCCGCGCCATGGCGTCGCCGACCAGGCTGAGCGTGTTCACCCGCTCCTGCTCGACCAACCGCCACACCTCGGCGGCGTCGAAGTGCCGGATGAGCACCACCAGGCCGCCCATGAAGAAGTTGATGAAGCTGCCCAGCTGGGCGGCGCCGTGCATCAGCGGCGGCACGGGGAACGTGACCAGGACCCCGCCCGCGGCCGCGCGCTCGGCGACCTGCTCCGGCCGCTCGGCCGGCTCGCCGGCCGGGTTGCCCCCGGCCATGCCGGAGAAGAACAGGTCCTCGTGTCGCCACATGACCCCCCGCGGCGGACCCGTCGTCCCGCCCGTGTAGATGACGTGCAGGTCGCCGCCCGAGCGGGGCGCGAAGCCGCGCCCGGCGGGTCGGGCGGCGACCGCCGACTCCAGCTCGACCGAGCCCGCAGGCGGCTCGGCGCCGCTGGCGTCGTCCACGTAGAGCAGGTCACGAAGCGTGGGGACGTCGCCGGAGACCTCGCGCACGCGCTGACTGAACTCGCGCTGGTGGACGAGCGCCACCAGGTCGGCGTTTCTGAAGAGCGACCGCAGCTCGCCGGCGACGTAGCGGTAGTTCACGTTGACCGGGACCGCCTGGACCTTGAAGGCCGCCAGCATGCACTCCAGATACTCGGTCCCGTTGTACAGGTGGACGCCGACGTGCTCACCCGGCCGCACGCCCAGCGCCAGCAGGTGGTGGGCGAGCCGATTGGCCCGGGCGTCGAGCTGGGCGTACGTCAGCCGCCGGTCGCCGCAGACCAGCGCGAGCCGGTCCGGCACCGCGTCGACGACGCTCTCGAAGAGGTCGGCCAGGTTGAAGGTGGTCATGAGGCGGCGATAGTTTCGCCCAATGACAGGAGCTGCTGCGTGGCGCCGCCCAGGCTGAGCTCGAGCTCCTTGGCCCACAGGAACGACCGGTGCAGGGGATACGACACGTCCACGCCGACGCCGCCGTGCAGGTGCTGCGCGGCGTGCACGACGCGCTGGCCGGCATCGGCCGCCCAGAACTTGGCCACCGCGATCGCGGCGTCGGCCTCGGCCTCCTGGCCGGCGGCCAGCCGCCAGATCGCGGCCTGGGCTGTCAGCCGGATGCCCTCGACGTCGACGTACGCGTCCGCCGCCCGCTGGGAGACCGCCTGGAAGGCCGAGAGCGGCCTGCCGAACTGCTCCCGCGCGGACGTGTACTCCGCCGTCATGCGCAGGGCCCGGTCGGTCACGCCCACCTGCATGGCGCAGAGCGCGACGCGCGCCCGACGGACCAGCCAGGCCAGGGCGTCGGCCCCGCCCAGGCGCTCGGCGGGCGCGCCGTCCAGCGTCATCAGGAACCGCGCCTCGCGGTTCGTGACCTCCTGGCGCTCCAGGGAGACGCCCGGCTGGTGTGGGTCGAGGAGGAACAGCCCCGCGCCGGCCGCAACGACCACGGCTGCCGCGTCGCGAGCCACGGGAACCGCGAGTTTGACGCCGTCGAGCCGCCAGCCGGCGCCGTCCGCCGTCGCCTGCGCCGCCGGCGCCAGCGGATCGAGGTTCCTCGGCTCCTCCAGCGCGCCGCTGAGCAGCATCGTGCCGTTCGCCACGCCGGGCAGCAGCCGCGCCCGCAGCGCGGGCGTGCCGAACGCCGCCACCGGCAGCGCCCCCAGCACCAGCGTCGGGTAGGCGGGGACGGGCGCCACCGCCCGCCCGACCTCCTCCAGCAGGATGCACAGCTCGACGATCCCGAGTCCGCTTCCGCCGTGCTCCTCGGGGACGGCGATGCCGAGCATCCCGGCGTTCGCCAGGGCCGCCCACAGCGCGCGGTCGACGCGGTCCTCGCTCGCCTCGACCTCGGCGACCCGCTGCGGCGTCGCGTGGTCGGCCAGCACCTCGCGGGCCAGCGCCCGCAGCTCGTCCTGCTCCGGCGTGTACGCGAAGTCCATGGCTCAGCGCCTCACCTGCATGCCCAGCCCGAACACGCTGATCAGGTCGCGCTGCACCTCGTTCGTGCCGCCGCCGAACGTGAGGATCAGCGTGCCCCGGTACGATCGCTCGACCCGGCCGCGAAGGATGGCCTCCGGCGACCCGCGCTTGACGGCGCCGGCCGGGCCCATGACCTCGAGCATCAGACGGTACGCCTGGCAGAAGAACTCGGTGCCGAAGACCTTCGTCGCGGACGCGTCGGCCGGGTCGATGCGACCCTGCGTCAGCGCCCAGGCCGACTTCCAGTTGATCAGCTTCAGGAACTCGAGGCCCGCGTGGATCCGGGCCAGGTGCAGACGGACCCACTCCTGGTCGACGACCCGCCCGCCGCCGGCGAGCCGGGTCTCGCGGGCCCAGGCGCACACGTCCTCGAACAGGCGCTGGACGCCGCCGGGCGCGCAGAGGGCGACCCGCTCCAGGTTCAGCTGGTTCGTGATCAGCGACCAGCCCTGGTTCACCTCGCCGACCAGCGCCGAGTGCGGCACCCGCACGTCCTCATAGAACGTGGCGTTCGTGGACCCGTCGCCGATGGTCTGGATCGGGCTGAAGCGGAACCCCTGCGCCGCGGTCGGCACGATGAAGATCGAGATGCCCCTGTGCTTCTTCGCGTCCGGGTCCGTGCGGGCCGCCAGCCAGACGTAGTCGGCGTCCTGGACCAGGCTGGTCCAGAGCTTGCTCCCGTTGATCGTCCACTCGTCACCGTCGAACACCGCGCTGGTGCGGAGAGACGCCAGGTCGGTGCCGGCGTCCGGCTCGCTGTAGCCGATCGAGAAGTGGACCTCGCCGCGCAGGATGCGGGGCAGGAACGCCGCTCGCTGCTCCTCGGTCCCGTAGCGCATCAGCGTGGGCCCGACCGTGTTGATCGTGAGGAAGGGGACCGGCGCGCCAGCCCGCTGGGCCTCGTCGAAGAAGATGAACTGCTCCACGGCGGACCGCCCCTGGCCGCCGTACTCCTTCGGCCAGCCGATGCCCAGCCAGCCGTCCCGGCCCATCCGCAGAGACAGCTCGCGGTAGCGGGAGCCGCCCCACTCGCCGTTGGACATCTCGGCCTCGACCTCGGGCGTCATCAGGTCCGAGAAGTACGCGCGGAGCTCGTCCCGGAGCGCCTCCTGGTCGTCCGTGAGCGCGAGCCGCACGTCAGCTCGCGGCCGCAGAGAAGCGGACCGGCATCGACTTCAGGCCGTTCAGGAAGTTCGAGCGCAGCTTGCGTGGCGGGCCGTCCAGCTCGATGTCGGGCAGCCGGTCGAGCAGGACGTCGAACATCGTGCGGATCTCGAGCCGGGCCAGGCTGTTGCCCAGGCAGAAGTGCGGACCGCCGGCCCCGAACGTGATGTGCTCGTTGGGCGAGCGGCCGACGTCGAACCGCATCGGCTCGTCGAACACCGCCTCGTCACGGTTTGCCGACACGTAGTACAGCGCCACCCGCTCGCCCTCGGCGATCGGGACGCCGGCGATCTCCGTGTCGCGCTGCGCCGTGCGCTGGAACTGCATCACGGGCGTCACCCAGCGCAGCAGCTCCTCCACCGCCGTGTCGAGCAGCGACCGGTCGTCCAGGAGCCTGCGCCGCTCCTCGGGGTGCTGGATCAGGGCCAGCATGCCGCCGCTGATCAGGTTGCGCGTGGTCTCGTTCCCGGCAACCGCCAGCAGGAGGAAGAACAGGTCGAACTCCATCTCGGTGAGCTGCTCGCCGTCGACCTCGGCCTGCATCAGCACGCTGACCAGGTCCTCGCGGGGGCTGTCCTTCCGCTGCACGGCCAGCTCGTTCGCGTAGGCGTACATGCTCATCGCCGCGTTCTGGGCGTCCTCGGGCGAGCCCCGCCACTCGGGGTCGTCGGAGCCGACCATCGTGTTGCTCCACTCGAAGACCTGGTGGCGGTCGCTCTGCGGGATGCCGAGCAGCTCGGCGATGACCTGCAGCGGCAGCTCGGCCGCGACCTCGGTCACGAAGTCGCACCGGCCGCGCTCGGCGACCCCGTCGACGAGCTCGTCGCAGACGCGCCGGACCGGCCCGGTGAGCTGCGCGATCATGCGCGGCGTGAACCCCTTGTTGACGAGCGCCCGCAGCTTCGAGTGCCGCGGCGGGTCCATGTTCAGCATCATCAGCCGCTGGGTGGCGAGCACTTCCTCGGGCGGCTCTCCGAGCAGCGCGCCGCGCCGCTCGGAGGAGTAGGTCGCCCAGTCCCGCGAGACCGCCACGATGTCGCGGTAGCGCGTCACCGCCCAGAACGGCGCGGCGCCGGGCTGCTCGTGGCGGTACACGGGCGCCTCCCGCCGCAGCCGGGCGAACGTCTCGTGCGGGACGCCGTCCGCGTACGCGTCCGGGTCGAAGAGCTCCACACCCTCGAGGTGGACAGCCATGTCAGCCTCCTCCCGCGCGGCCCGGCGCCGCGTCGAGCTGCTGGTTGAGGCGATCGACGGCCTCCGCGGCGCCATCGACTAGGTCGTGCAATACGTCGCTGACCGGACGGACCCGGTCCATCCGACTGACGATCTGGCCCACAGGCGAGCCCGCGAGCGCCTCGTTGCCCGACGCGCCGATGCGGTGCTGCGCCTCGGCGGTGAGCATGAACTGCAGGGGCATCGGCAGCGCGCCGGGCCCCTTCGGGTCGTCCCACGCCTCCGTCCACGGCGTCCGCAGCTGCCGCGCCGGCTTTCCGGTCAGCGCTCGCGAGCGTACGGTGTCACGCGATCCCGCGGCCAGCAGCTTGCCGAGCACGACGTCCCCGACGTTGCTCTCGGCCGTCGTCAGCCAGATCGAGCCCGTCCAGGCGCCCTGCGCGCCCAGCGCCAGCACGGCGGCCAGCTGCCGTCCGTCACCCACCCCGCCCGCCGCCAGCACCGGCACCGGCGCGACGGCGTCCACCACGTCCGGCACCAGCACGAGCGTCGAGATCTCGCCCGTGTGGCCTCCCGCCTCGGTGCCGGACGCCACGATCAGGTCCACGCCGGCTGCCACCTGCTTGCGGGCCTGGTCCGGCGTGCCGATGAGGGCCGCGACCTTGATCCCGCGCTCGCGGCACCGGGCGACGACGTCGGCCGGCGGCGGCCCCAGCGCGCTGACCAGCAGGCTGATCGGGTGCGCGAGCGCGACTTCGACCTGAGATCGCGCGCCCTGGTCCGTCCAGCCCAGCAGGCCGCGCGGCTTCGGGACGTTCGCCGGCAGCCGCGGCACGCCGTGCCGGTCCAGCACCTCCTCGACGTACCGCCGGTGGCCCTCGGGGATCAGGGCGTCCAGCTGGTCGGCCAGGTCGGGCCCGCTCAGGTCCGCGCCCGCGGCCGACGCCGGCATGACGACGTCCACGCCGTAGGGCCGCCCGTCGACGTGCTCGTCCACCCAGGCCAGCTCCTCCTGGAGCCGCTCGACCGGGTAGGCGAGCGCGCCGAACACGCCCAGGCCACCGGCCCGAGACACCGCGGCCACGACCTCGCGGGCGTGGCTGAAGGCGAAGATCGGGTACTCGATTCCGAATGCGTCGCAGACTGCGGTGCGCACGTCGTCACCTCCGCTGGGGTACAGGTCGGGGCTCGGCCCGACTATAACGCGTTCTAGTTTGCTGTCAAGCGCCGGGCTCCCGACCGAGGATCAGGCCGCTCGTGGGCACGCCGGTGCCCGCGGTGACGAGCACGTGCTCGACCTGCGGCACCTGGTTGACCGCGGTCCCTCGAACCTGGCGGACCGCCTCGGCGATCCCGTTCATGCCGTGGACGTATGCCTCGCCGAGCTGGCCGCCGTTGGGATTGACGGGCAGGCGGCCGCCGAGCTCGATGCCGCCGTCCGCGACGAAGTGGCGGGCCTCGCCGCGGCCGCAGAAGCCCAGCTCCTCGAGCTGGGTCAGCACGAACGGCGTGAAGTGGTCGTAGAGGACCGCCGTCTGAACGTCGGCCGGCCCGATGCCCGCCTGACGCCACAGCCGGCCGGCGACCAGGCCCATCTCCGGCAGGCCGGCGATGTCGGGCCGGTAGTAGCTGGTCATGCTCTCCTGGTCGACGCCGGCGCCCTGGGCAGCCGCTCGGACCACTGCCGGCGGGTGCGGGAGCGAGCGCGCCCGCTCCAGGCTGGTGACCACCAGGGCGACCGCACCGTCGCTCTCCTGGCAGCAGTCGAGCAGGCGCAGCGGCTCGACGATCATGCGCGATGCCTGGTGGTCCGCAAGCGTGATGGGCCGGCCGTGGAACCAGGCGTTCGGGTTCGTGGCCGCGTGGCGGCGGTCGGCGACCGTGACCCGACCGAAGTCCTCGCTGGTCGCGCCGTACTCGTGCATGTACCTGCGGGCGAACATGGCCACCCAGTGTGCGGGCGTGACGAGGCCGAACGGTGTGTACCAGCTGTAGTGCACGCGGTCCGCGGTCGGCGCCGTGCGCATGCCCTGCACGCCGGCTCCGAAGCGGCTCCAGGAGCGTCCGTTGAGCGCGCGGTAGCAGACGACCGTGCTCGCGGCCCGCGTGTCGATGGCCATGGCGGCCAGGGCGACCGTGCCGCAGGCGGCCCCGCCGCCGTGCGGGACGCGGGCGAAGAACGTGAGGTCGCCGATGCCGGCCGAGCGCGCGATCTCGATCTCGTCGGTGCCGTCCATCGAGAACGTGACCATGCCGTCGACGTCGCCCGGCTCCAGCCCGGCGTCGGCGAGCGCCCCCGTGACGGCCTCGCAGGCCAACCGGAGCTCGGTGCGTCCCGAGTCCTTCGAGAACTCGGTGGCGCCGATGCCGGCGATCGCCGCGCTCACGGCAGGCCCACCGTGACGGTCCCGGTCACGTGGTCGCCGAGGCGGTTGCGACCCGCCACCGCCACCTCGACGACGCCGCGCTCAGCTGCGGTCACGCGCCCGGTCAGCCGCATCGTGTCGCCGGGAAAGTTGGGGACGCCGAGCCGGATGGCGATCCGCTTCACGGTCGCGTCCGGGCCCGCCCAGTCGGTCACGAACCGGCCCACGAGCCCGTTGGTCGTCAGGATGTTCGTGAAGACGTCAGGCGTGCCCCGCCGCAGGGCGAACGCGTGGTCATGGTGGACTGCGTAGTAGTCGCGGCTGGCGATTGCGCCGGCCACGATGAGCGTTGTGGTGATGTCGATGGCGAGCTCGGGCAGCTCTTCGCCGGGGCGGACGTCCGCGAAACGGCGGCTCACGCCGGGTCCACCGGCCGGAAGAGCGGGAGAACGAGCTCGTCGTCGACCCTCGTGCACTCCAGCGCGACCGCCATCCCGATCCGAACGTCCTCCGGGGCCACGCCGACGAGGTTCGTCACCAGGCGGGTGCCCTCCTCGAGTTCGACCAGCGCGACGACGTAGCGCTCGGGGAAGGCCGGCAGGCGGGGGTGGTGCGGGACGACGTAGGTGTGGACGGTGCCGTGACCGCGCGACCGCACGGTGTCCCATTCGAGGCTGCGGCAGTGCGGGCACATCGGCCTCGGCGGGTGTCGCAGCGCGGCGCAGGCGGCGCAGCGCTGGATGAGCAGCTCGCCGCGCTCGACGCCCTCCCAGAAGAAGCGGGTGTCGTCGCTGATGGCCGGGCGCGGGCGGCGCGCCGGCGCGGGCTCGTCGCGCGGCTCTCCGCCGCCGGCCGGGCGGAACTTCAGCACGCGGAAGCGCATGGTGCCGACCACCTCGCCGCCGTCGGTGCGGTAGGTGTCCACCCAGGTCACGAAGTGGCCGGGGCCGAGCGCGGTCCGCTTCTCCTCGCTGATGGACTCGATGATGCCGGTGACCGTCAGGTGGTCGCCGATGCGCAGCGGCCGCGCGTACTCCTGCTCGCAGTTGGTGGCCACGACGGACGTGAAGCCCGCCTCGTCGAGCAGCGCGAAGAGGCTGCCCCTGAGGTGGTCGCCGGCAGGCGCGGGGCGGGGGTCGAGGCCCGGCATGGACCAGGCCTGGAGCATGGCGGGCGGAGCGATGATGCCGCCGTGCCGGGAGGCCGCGGCCGCGTCGGGGTCGGTGTAGACGGGGTTGGCGTCACCCATGGCGTCGCACCAGTGCCGGATCATCGGCTGGTTCACCGGGTCGCGAGCACGGTACGCGGGGCCGGCGGGACGGCCCACGAAGCCCTGGAGGCGCTCGTCGAGCGAGGTGCTCATGACCGGTCGATTAGAACAGGTTCTCGTTGTGGCGGGCAAGCGGTGGGCTGCGGTGCCCAGTGCTGCCTCCCTCGGTCGACGCAACCTGCGTCGGCGCCCGCTTGCACCGGAACGAGAACGTGTTCTAGTATCGCCCGGTGGCAGAGGGAGTCTGGCGCATCGCGGCCGACGACCCGTCCCGGCCGGCCGTCGTCGAGGCGGCCGGCGCGATCCGGACCTACGGAGAGCTGGCGGATCGGGCGAACCGCCTCGCCCACGGCCTCCGCCGCCTCGGCCTGACCACTGGCGACGTCGTCGCCGCGGTCCTGCCGAACCAGGCGGTCATGCTCGAACTGCAGCTCGCCGCATTCCAGTCCGGGCTGTACCTGGTCCCGATCAACACCCGCCTCACCGCGCCGGAGATCGCCTACATCCTGGACGACTCCCGCGCGAAAGCACTGGTCTATTCCGACCGCTTCGGCCCGGCTGTGGACGCGGCCCTGGACTCGCTCGCCGCCCCGCCGCCCGCCTTCAGCTCGACGGACGGCCTGGAGCAGCTGACGAAGGGCGTCCCGGCCGCCCGGCCCGACGACCGCACCGCGGGCACCACCATGCACTACACGTCGGGCACGACCGGCCGGCCCAAGGGCGTGCGCCGGCCCCTCAGCGGCGCCGAGCCCGACGAGCAGGCCGAGCGGATTCCCATGTTCCTCGCGATGTTCGGTGTCGTGCCGCACGGCGACGGCGTGCACCTGGCGGTCTCGCCGCTCTACCACACGGCGGTGATGACCTTCAGCACCGCCTCGCTGCACGCCGGGCACACCGTCGTCCTCATGGACGGCTGGTCCCCGGAAGAGACGCTGCGGCTGATCGCCGAGTGGCGCGTTACGACCAGCCACATGGTCCCGACGCAGTTCCACCGCCTCCTCGCCCTGCCGGACGAGGTGCGCGCCGCCGCGGACGTCAGCTCGCTCACGAACGTGATCCACGCGGCCGCCCCCTGCCCGATCGGGGACAAGCGCCGGATGCTCGATTGGTGGGGCCCGGTGATCTACGAGTACTACGCGGCGACCGAGGGCGGCGGCACGCTGGTGACGCCGCGGGAGTGGCTGGACCGGCCCGGGACCGTGGGCCGCGCCTGGCCCACGTCCGCCGTGCACGTCGAGGACGACGAGGGCCGGCCGTGCCCTCCTGGCGTCCCCGGCACGGTCTGGATGAGCCTGGCCCCGGCCGACTTCGAATACCACCGGGACGCGGAGAAGACGAGGGCCGGCCGGCACGACGGCTTCTTCACCGTCGGCGACATCGGCTACCTGGACGAAGACGGCTACCTGTTCCTCTGCGACCGCAAGGCCGACATGATCATCTCGGGCGGCGTCAACATCTACCCGGCCGAGATCGAGTCCGCGCTGTTCGGCCACCCGAAGGTCGCCGACGTGGCCGTGTTCGGCATCCCCGACGCGGAGTGGGGCGAGCAGGTCAAGGCGGTCGTCGAGCCCGTGCGCGGCGCGACCGCAGGGCCCGACCTGGCCCGCGAGCTCGACGAGTTCTGCCGCGAACGCCTCGCCGGCTACAAGTGTCCGAAGACGTTCGACTTCACCGAGGCGATGCCGCGGGAGCCGACCGGCAAGCTGCTGAAGCGCACGCTTCGCGATCCGTACTGGGCCGCGGAACGGAGAAACATTTGAGCGAGCGAAGCGAGCGAACATTCCCCTCCCCACCGGCTGGGGAGGGGGGAGGGGGCGGGGGCGACGAGCATCTCCTGGTTCAGCGCGACGGACCGATCACCGTCCTGACGCTGAACCGCCCCGAGGCCCGCAACGCGTTCAGCCCGCAGATGCTGACCCGGCTGGACGACGCCTGGGAGGCGGCGGACGCCGACGACGACGTGCGCGTCGTCATCCTGACCGGCGCCGCCGGCCACTTCTGCGCCGGCGCCGACCTCAAGGCGATGTTCAGCCCGGACACGGACGATCCTGACGCCAGGCGCTACCGCGAGGACGCCGACCTGGCGTGGCGGGCGCTGCTGCGCCACCGCCGGTTCGGCAAGCCGCTGGTCGCCGCCGTCGAGGGCGCGTGCATCGCCGGCGGCACCGAGATACTGCAGTCCACCGACATCCGCGTCGCCGGCCAGAGCGCCCGCTTCGGGATCTCCGAGGTGCGCTGGGGGCTCTTCCCCCTCGGCGGCTCGACGGTCCGCCTGCGCCGGCAGATTCCGTACTGCCGCGCGATGGAGATGCTGCTCACGGGCGATCACTACACCGCGGCGGAGGCCGCCGCGATGGGCCTGATCAACCGGGTAGTGCCGGACGGCGAGGCGCTCTCAGAGGCCAGGAGGGTCGCCGATCGCATCGCGGCAAACGGTCCGCTCGCGGTGCGGGCGATCAAGCGCTCGGTGCAGGAGACGGAGGCGCTGCCGGAGGCCGAGGCGCTGAAGGTCGAGCTCGAGATCGGGCTCGCCGTCTTCGCCAGCGAGGACGCCCGTGAGGGTCCGCGCGCCTTCGCGGAAAAGCGCACCCCGGAGTTCAAGGGCCGGTGAGCGGAGAGACGCTGGCCCAGGCCATCCGCGAGCTGATCGAGCAGATGGCCAGCGCCGACGCCTCCGACGAGGCGCTCACCGACGCCGCCGGCGCCATTCGCGTCACTGCCGATCGGCTGCGGGCTGCCAGCACGGAGCGCGAGGCCATGTCGCTGCGCTGGGCCGGGGGCGACCCCTGGCGGTACCGGCGCTTCAGCCCGGTCAGCGGACCGATGAACCCGCTCGCGCCACCCGTCCACTACGACCGCACCAGCGAGGCGGGAATCGACGCGAGCGTCACGTTCGGTGTCGCCTACCAGGGACCGCCCGGCTACGTCCACGGCGCGTTCATCGCGGGCGTGTTCGACGACGTGCTCGGCGCGGCCAACATGGCCGCTGGCAACCCCGGCATGACCGTGCAGCTGAACGTGCGCTACCGCCGCGCCACGCCGCTCCGGACGCCGCTGCGCGTCGTGGCCAGGCACACGGGTCGCGAGGGGAGGCGCATCTTCGCCCAGGCGACGATGCTGGCCGGCGACGAGGTCACCGCGGAGGCTGAGGGCGTGTTCGCCGAGATCACCCTGGAGCGCGCGCAGAAGCTGTTCCGAAACGGAGGAGAGAGGCTTGATGAGCAGGCTCTGTGAGGGCCGGGTCGCCGTCGTGACGGGCGGCGGCCGGGGCCTCGGACGCGCCCACGCGATGGCGCTGGCGGCCCACGGCGCCCGGGTCGTGGTCAACGACCTGGGCGGCGCCGTTGACGGCTCGGGCGCGTCCGCCAGTCCCGCCGACGCGGTCGTCGAGGAGATCCAGGGCGCGGGCGGCGTCGCGGTGCCGAACGCGGACGACTGCGCCGATTGGGACGGCGCCCTGCGCATCGTGCAGACCGCGCTCGACGCGTTCGGCCGGCTCGACGTGGTGGTCGCCAACGCCGGCATCCTGCGTGACCGGATGCTCGTCAACATGACGCCCGAAGACTGGGACGGCGTCATGCGAGTGCACCTGCGCGGCACGTTCTGCACCGTCCGGCGAGCCGCCGCGTACTGGCGGGAGCGGAGCAAGGCCGGCGACCCGGTCGACGGCCGCGTCATCTGCACCTCGTCCGCGGCAGGGCTCTACGGCAACATCGGCCAGGCCAACTACGCCGCGGCCAAGGCGGGGATCGCCGCGTTCACCACGGTCGCGGCGGCGGAGTTGGGGCGGTACGGCGTGACGGCCAACGCGATCGCCCCGGCCGCGCGGACGCGCATGACCGAGGAGCTGTTCGCGGACCACATGAGGCCGCCCGAGCAGGGTTTCGACGCGATGGCGCCGGAGAACGTCTCGCCGGTCGTCGTCTGGCTGGCCAGCGCCGCCTCGAAGGGGGTCACCGGGCGCGTGTTCGAGGTCATGGGCGGCCGGTTGGGCCTCGCGGACGGCTGGAGCCACGGGCCCGCCGTCGACCACGACGGCGCCTTCGACCCGGCCGAGATCGGGACGGCGGTCGAGCGGCTGGTCGGCGAGGCGCGCCAGCCCACCCCGCTGCTGGGAGCGGGCTAGATGGGCGAACCGGTCATCGTCGAGGCGGTCCGGACTCCGATCGGGAGGCGGGCGGGCTGGCTTTCGGGCGTGCACCCCACGAAGCTGCTGGGGGTCGCCCTGCAGGCGGTCATCGCCCGGGCCGGCATCCCACCGGAGGCGGTCGAGCAGATCGTCGGCGGGTGCGTCACGCAGGCCGGCGAGCAGGCGGCGAACGTGGCTCGCAACGCCTGGCTGGCGGCCGGTCTGCCCTATACCGCGGCCGCCACCACCATCGACGCGCAGTGCGGCTCCGCGCAGCAGTCGAACCACCTGGTCGCGGGCCTGATCGCGGCCGGGGCGATCGACGTCGGCATCGCGTGCGGCGTGGAGGCGATGAGCCGCGTGGCGCTCGGCCAGAACGTGGTCCACGGGCCGGGCCGGCCCTGGGAGGACGACTGGCCCTACGACTCGCCGAACCAGTTCAGGGCGGCGGAGCGCATCGCGCAGATGCGCGGCATCTCGCGCGAGCAGACGGACGCGTTCGGCGCCGAGTCGCAGCGCAGGGCGGCGGTGGCGTGGGCGGAGCAGCGCTTCGACCGCGAGATCGTCCCCGTCGAGGTGCCGGTCCGCGACGCGGACGGCGCACCAACGGGCGAGACGCTGCCGATCGGCCGGGACCAGGGCCTTCGCGAGACCACGGCCGCGGGCCTTGCCGGCCTGAAGCCGGTGCTGGACGACGGGATCCACACTGCCGGCACCAGCTCGCAGGTGTCCGACGGCGCGGCAGCGGTCCTCTGGATGTCGCGCGAGCGGGCGCGCGAGCTCGGCATCCGGCCGCGTGCGCGCATCCTCGCCCAGACGGTCGTCGGCACCGACCCGTACTACCTGCTCGACGGGCCCGTCCACGCCACGAAGGCAGTGCTGGCCAGGGCCGGCATGTCGGTGGCCGACATCGACCTCTACGAGGTCAACGAGGCGTTCGCGTCGGTCGTCCTGTCGTGGGCCAGCGTCCACGAGCCCGACATGGAGCGGGTGAACGTCAACGGCGGCGCGATCGCGCTGGGGCACCCGGTCGGCGCGACCGGCAGCCGGCTGATCACGACCGCCCTGCACGAGCTGGAGCGGTCGGGCGCCGGCACGGCGCTGGTCTCGATGTGCTGCGGCGGCGCGCTGGGCACCGGCACCGTGCTGGAGCGGCTCGGGTGAGCGAGGTCCTGAGCGCGCCTCACCGGCTGGAGTTTCCCTACCGGCGCTCTGTCGGACCGGTGCTGGGGCGCTTCCTGACCGGCCTGCGCGACGGCCGGGTCGAGGGCATCCGCGCCCGTGACGGACGCGTCCTGGTGCCGCCGCAGGAGTACGACCCGATCACGGCGGAGCCGCTCGACGAGTGGGTGCCGGTAGGGCCCGCCGGCGTGGTGGTGTCCTGGGCGTGGATCGCCGAGCCGCTGCCGAAGCAGCCACTCACCCGGCCCTTTGCGTGGGCGCTCATTCGCTTCGACGGCGCCGACACCGCGCTGCTCCACGCCGTGGACGGCGGCGCGCCGGAGCAGATGCGGACCGGCATGCGCGTCACGCCGCGCTGGCGCGACGAACGCGCCGGCGACATCCGCGACATCGAGTGCTTCGTCCCGGTGGCCGGGTGAGCGACCCGGTCCGCAGCATCCGGACGCCGATCGCACTCGACTACCGGTACACGCCGGGCCTCGCCTCGTCGCGCTTCCTGCGCGCCGTCGCCGAAGGCCGCCTGATCGGCCAGCGCTGCGCGGCCTGCGGCAAGGTCTACATCCCGCCGCGCGGCTCCTGCCCGACGGACGGCGTGCCGACCGAGGAGGAGGTCCAGCTTGCCGACCGCGGCCTCGTGACCACCTTCTGCGTCGTCAACGTGCCGTTCACCGGCCACGCGATCGAGATGCCGTACGTGGCCGCGTCGATCCTCCTGGACGGCGCCGACATCGCGTTCCAGCACCTCATCCAGGGCGTTCCGGCCAGCGATGTCCGCATCGGGATGCGCGTCGAGGCGGTCTGGAAGCCCCGCGAGCAGTGGGGGCCGTCGCTGGAGAACATCGCCCACTTCAGGCCGTGCGCGACGTAGCGGTCGTCGCCTTCGCGCAGGCGCCGACCGTCCGGCGCGAGGAGCGGCGCAACGAGGTGGAGATGCTGATGCCCGTGGTGCGCGAGGCGCTCGACGCCGTCGGGCTGACCAAGCGCGACATCGGGTTCTTCGTCTCGGGCAGCTCCGACTACCTGGCCGGCGCGCCCTTCTCGTTCGTGGCGGCGCTGGACGCGGTCGGCGCGTGGCCGCCGATCCAGGAGTCCCACGTCGAGATGGACGGGGCGTTCGCGCTGTACGAGGCGTGGGTTCGGCTGCAGCACGGCGATGTCGACACCGCGCTCGTGTACTCGTTCGGCAAGTCGTCGCCGGGCCAGCTGCGCGAGGTGCTGACGCTGCAGCTCGACCCGTACCTGGTGGCGCCGCTCTGGCCGGACACGGTCAGCCTGGCCGCGCTCCAGGCCCGGCTGCTGCTGCAGGCGGGCCGCGCGACCGAGGAGGACCTGGCGGGCGTCGTGGCGGCCAGCCGGCGCTCCGCCCTGGCCAACCCCAACGCCCAGCTGCGCGGCGATCCTGCGGTCGAGGCGCTGCTCGCCGAGCCGTTCCTGGTGTCGCCGCTCCGCCGGCACGACTGCCCGCCCGTGGGCGACGGCGCGGCGGTCGCGATCCTCGCGGCCGGTGACCGCGCGCTCGAGCTCTGCCGGCGACCGGCCTGGATCGCGGGGATCGACCACCGCATCGAGCCCCACGCACTGGGCGTTCGCGATCTCACGGCATCGCCGTCGACGGCCCTGGCGGCCGAGCGCGCCGGGGCGTTCCGCGAACCGGTGGACGTCGCCGAGCTGCACGCGCCCTTCAGCCACCAGGAGCTGATCCTGCGGGACGCGCTCCGGCTCGACGCCGACACGGCGATCAATCCGTCGGGCGGGGCTCTGGCCGCGAACCCGATGATGGTCGCCGGCCTCATCCGCGTCGGTGAGGCTGCCCGGCGGGTGACGGACGGCAGCGCGGTCAGGGCCGTGGCGCACGCCACCTCCGGCCCCTGCCTCCAGCAGAACCTCGTGTGCGTCCTCGAGGGCCGGTGATGGCTGAGCGCTGCGCCGTCATCGGCGTCGGGCAGACGAAGCACGCGTCCAAGCGAATCGACGTCTCGATCGCAGGCCTGGTCCGCGAGGCCGCGCTTGCGGCGCTGGCGGACGCCGGGATCGGCTGGGCCGACGTCGACGCCGTCGTGATCGGCAAGGCGCCCGACATGTTCGAGGGCGTGATGATGCCCGAGCTCTACCTGGCCGATGCGCTGGGCGCGGCCGGCCGGCCGATGCTGCGCGTGCACACGGCCGGCAGCGTCGGCGGCTCGACCGCGATCGTCGCGGCTCACCTGGTCATGGCCGGCATCCACCGGCGGGTGCTCACGGTCGCCTTCGAGAAGCAGTCCGACAGCGACGCGATGTGGGCGCTGACCATGCGCACCCCGTTCCAGCTCCCGGTCGTGGCCGGGGCCGGAGGCTACTTCGCGCCCATCGTGCGCCGCTACATCGAGCGCTCCGGCGCGCCCGCCGACGTGGGCGTCCGCGTGGCCGTGAAGGACCGGCTGAACGCGCTGCGCAACCCGTACGCGCACCTGCACCTGGAGGACATCAGCGCCGAGAAGGTGAGCGGGTCGCCGATGCTGTGGAACCCCATCCGGTACCTGGAGTGCTGCCCATCCTCCGACGGCGCGTGCGCGATGGTGCTGGCCGCGGAGGACGCGGTGAACGGCGCGGCTGCCTCGCCGGCCTGGATCCACGCCACGGCAATGCGCAGCGAGCCGACGATGTTCGCCGGCCGCGACGAGGTCAACCCGCTTGCCGGCCGCGAGTGCGCCGAGGACCTCTACCGCAAGGCCGGGATCGCCGATCCCCGGCGCGAGATCGACGTGGCAGAGGTGTACGTCCCGTTCAGCTGGTTCGAGCCTATGTGGATGGAGAACCTCGGCTTCGCGCCCGAGCACGGGGGCTGGCGCATGACGGTCGAGGGCGCGACGGCGCTGGACGGCGACCTGCCGGTCAACCCGTCCGGCGGGGTACTGTCCTCGAACCCGATCGGCGCGTCGGGCATGCTGCGATTCGCGGAGGCGGCGATGCAGGTGCGCGGCCAGGCGGGCGCGCACCAGGTCGACGGAGCGCGGCTGGCGCTCGGCCACGCGTACGGCGGCGGCTCGCAGTTCTTCGCGATGTGGATCGTGTCCGACAGGAGGCCATAGGCAACATGAAGATCGACGGCGGCCTCATCACCGACCTGGCCGGCGTGCCCGAGCGCGTGCGAGACCTCGAGGACCTCGGCTACGACGGCGCGATCTCCGTCGAGACCGGGCACGACCCGTTCCTGCCGCTTGCGCTGGCGGCCGAGCACAGCGCGCGCGTCGACCTCATCACCAGCGTCGCCATCGCCCTCGCCCGCTCGCCGATGACCACCGCGTACACGGCGCACGACCTCAACGTCCTGTCCGGCGGGCGCATGGTCCTGGGCCTCGGCAGCCAGATCAAGCCGCACATCGAGAAGCGCTTCAGCATGCCGTGGTCGCCGCCGGCCGCGCGGATGCGCGAGTTCATCAGCGCCCTGCGCGCGATCTGGACGAGCTGGGAGACCGGCGAGCGGCTGGCATTCCGCGGCGACCACTACACCCTGACGCTGATGACGCCGTTCTTCAGCCCGGGCCCGAGCGAGGTCGGGCCGCCCCGCGTCTTCCTGGGGGCGCTCGGCGACCGCATGTGCGAGGTGGCCGGCGAGGTCGCGGACGGCGTCCTGCTGCACCCGTTCTCGACCGACCGGTACGTCCGGGAGCGGGCGCTGCCGGCGGTGGAGCGGGGGCTGGCCCGAGCCGGGCGGTCGCGCGAGGGCTTCGAGTTCTGCATCACGCCGTTCGTCGCCACGGGCCCGGACGAGGATGCGGCCCGCAGGGCGGTCGCCCCGATCCGCCAGCAGATCGCCTTCTACGGCTCGACGCCGGCGTACCGCACGGTGCTCGAGCTGCACGGCTGGGGCGAGGCGCAGGACGAGCTGAACGCGCTGTCCAAGCGTGGCCGCTGGACGGACATGGCGGACCTGATCACGGACGAGATGCTGGAGGCATTCGTGGTCGAGGCGCGCCACGACCGGCTCCCAGGCGCGCTGCGAGGGCGCGCGGCGGGGGTGGCGGACCGGCTGCAGTTCTTCGCGCCGTGGGGCGCCGACCGCGACGCGTGGCGGACGCTGCTGAGGGAGATCGAGAGCGTGGCGAGCACTCCGGCCCCAGCCTGAGATACTGGCCGTGAGGGCCGATGATCGAGCTCGCCGGGCGGATCCCGATCCAGCTGACGCCGCGTCAGACGGTGCTGGTCACCGCGCTGGCGCTCGGCCTGCTGGTCGCGATCATCGTGGCGGCGATGTTCGAGTCGATGCTGGGTGGCGTGATCGGCTTCATCCTTCGCGTGACCGGCCATCCGCCGCCGCGCAAGAGCTCGTTCCGCCGGGTGCTCGACGACCTGGAGGAGCGGACGCGGGATAAGTGACCGCTGCGGCCCTCATGTACGCCGCAGGCGGCCTGCCGACCACGGACCTGAAGTCGCGCGCGAAGTGCGCCTGGTCACTGTAGCCGAGGTCGAGCGCCAGGTCGGCCAGGCCGAGACCCGGGTCCTCCGCGAGCCGCTGCGCCGCTTCGTGGAGCCGGTAGCGCCGGATGACCCACTTCGGGCTGACGCCGACGTACTCGTGGAAGAGCCGCTGCAGCGTCCGCTTGCCGACACCAGCGCGCTCGACGACGTGGTCGACCCGGGTGATGGCCCGCTCACTGACGATCAGGGCGACGATGCGGTTGACCTCGGACGCGGTCGGATCGAGCGGGGGCAGCCGCTCCAGGAGGAACGCGTCGGCCGCGAGAGCCATCGACTCGTCGGCGTCCAGCGCCAGCACGCGGCGGACGTACGCGTCGCCCTCCCGTCCGAACACGGCGCGGACGGGGATGGTGCGGTCGGTCAGCACCGCCACGGGTGAGCCCAGGAACGGCCGGAAGCCGGCGGGTCGGAACTTGATGCCGAAGACGCGACCGCGACCGCTCAGCAGCCGGGTGAAGCGGCCGGTCACCACTCCCTGGATGCGCGAGTTGCCTCGCTCGGCGCAGAGGTGAACCGAGGCGTTCGAGAGCGTCTGCTGCGCGTAGGGCTCGCGGCCGCGGGTATCCCAGCGGACTCTCCAGTAGTGCTCGACCACCTCGGCCAGCGCGGCGGCGGGCTGTCCGCGCCACGTGTCCCACCAGTCGAGACCCGCGCGCAGGTCGAGGACTCCGCTCGGGTGTCTCAGGCCCCGATCCGGCATGACGCGTTCCTCCAAGACGGCCAGCCGGGGGCCGGGCGAAGCTGGGTCACATGACGACGATGGCACAGGCCACCGGCACGGTGGCGATGCAGAGCTGGGACGAGGAGACGTACGCGGAACTCGAGGGCGCGCCGAAGCTGTCCCACGACCGCGTTCGTCACACCTTCTCCGGAGACATAGAAGGTGAGGGGACGGCGCAGTTCCTGAATGCCTACCGCGACGAGGCGACGGCCACCTACTGCGGCTATGAGCGCGTGGTCGGGCGGCTCGCGGGCCGATCGGGCAGCTTCGTGCTCCAGGTCACGGGCAGGTTCGAGAACGGGCGGGCGACCACGAACTGGTCCGTGGTGCCGGGCTCGGGCACGGGCGCGCTGGCCGGCCTGAGCGGCGAGGGCGGCTACGTGTCCAGGGCGGACGGCACCGAGCCGTACCGGCTCGACTACCGCTTTGAGTGAGCGTGACGAGGCCGAGCCGCCAGCCGACATGCGGGCATTCAACGCTGCCGTCATCGCGGAATTCCGCGCCGGCGGCGGCGTGGTCGGGGGCAGGCTGGCGGGCCAACCGCTCGTGCTGCTCACCACGACCGGGGCCCGCACCGGCCGGCTGCACACGACCCCGCTCGGCTACGCTGAGGACGGCCGGCGGATCGTGCTGTTCGCATCGAACCTGGGCGCGGCCAGACCACCCGCCTGGTACCGGAACATCGTGGCCAACCCGGAGGTCACGGTCGAGCTGCGAGCCGATCGCTTCAGAGCCCGTGCGTCAGTCGCCGTGGGCGCCGAACGGGACCGCCTGTACGAGTCGTTCGTGGCTCGCTTCCCCGGAACGGCCGGGCACCAGCTGCGCGCCGGTCGGCCGATCCCGATGGTGGTCGTGGAGTCGGTTGACTGACGGCGCTCGGGCCCGAGCGTCGTAGGCCGCGTCCGAGAAGACGTCGGCGATGTAGTGGTTGTCGCCCCGCTCGCCGCCCCAGCCGGCCACTGGCGTGGCCGGCCCAATGCTCATTCCGCGCTCGCGGTGCTGCCGGCGCAGCCGCACCGCGCCGCCGGTCCGCGAGTCCAGCGGCGGCCGCCGCGGCGGCGCGATTTCCACGCCGTCCGGCGTCTCGAAGCGCAGCTCGCCTTTCGCCACCCGTTGGACCCTGAACGCGCCCTCGTGGAGCCGGCCATGGTGGGCGCTGCACA
>DASQZW010000363.1:0-11380 GCA_035638495.1 Terriglobales bacterium | reverse complement strand
CGCGCGACCGCCACCACCGCGGTCCCGCTGACCCGATCGGACGCCGACAGGCTGGAGGCGAACCTGTCGAGGCGGCTGGGCCGCGAGGTCCGGCTGCACAACCAGGTCGACCGCGCCATCATCGGCGGTCTCGTGCTGCGGATGGGCGATCGGGTGATCGACGCCAGCGTCGCGACGCGGCTGCAGCAGCTGCGCCACCACCTGGTGGTCGGCGTTTAGGAGAAAGGAAGACTAGCTTGGCCATCAGCTCAAACGAGATCAGCGAGGTCATCAAGCAGCGCCTGCGTGACTTCGACGCGGAGACGGTATCGGCCGACGTCGGCCGCGTCATCAGCGTCGGCGACGGCATCGTCCAGGTCTTCGGCCTCACCGGCGTCATGGCCGGCGAGCTCGTGCGGTTCCCGGGCGACGTCGAGGGCGTCGCGCTCAACCTCGAAGAGGACAAGGTGCGGGTGGTCGTCCTGGGCCCGTACGAGCACATCAAGGAAGGCGACGAGGTCCGCACGACGGGGAGCATCGTCGAGGTGCCGGTCGGGCCGGAGCTCCTGGGCCGGACGGTCGACGCGCTCGGCGAGCCGATCGACGGGCTGGGCCCGATCGGCGCCAAGCAGCGCGCCCCGATCGAGGTCATCGCGCCGGGCGTGATCACGCGCAAGCGCGTCGACGAGCCCGTGCAGACCGGCATCCTGTCGATCGACGCCATGTTCGCGATCGGTCGCGGCCAGCGCGAGCTCATCATCGGCGACCGCCAGACGGGCAAGACCGCGGTCCTGCTGGACACGATCATCAACCAGAAGGGGAAAGACCTCTTCTGCATCTACGTCGCCATCGGGCAGAACGCGGCCAACATCGCCCGCGTGCGCGCCACGCTCGAGGAGCACGGCGCGCTGGACTACACCATCATCGTTGCGGCCAGCGCGTCCGACCCGGCCGCCGTCAACTACATCGCGCCATACGCCGGGTGCGCCATGGGCGAGTACTTCCGCGACCGGGGCCAGCACGCGCTGATCTGCTACGACGACCTGACGAAGCACGCGTGGGCCTACCGCGAACTGTCGCTGACGCTGCGCCGGCCGCCGGGTCGCGAGGCGTACCCGGGAGACGTGTTCTACCTGCACTCGCGTCTGCTGGAACGCGCCGCGAAGCTGAACCCCGCGCACGGGGGCGGCTCGCTGACGGCGCTGCCGGTGATCGAGACGCAGGCCAACGACGTCTCGGCGTACATTCCCACGAACGTCATCTCGATCACCGACGGCCAGATCTACATGGAGGCGGACCTGTTCAACGCCGGCATCCGCCCTGCCATCTCGGTCGGCCTGTCCGTGTCGCGGGTGGGGGGCGACGCGCAGATCCGGCCGATGAACAAGGTGGCCGGCCGGATGCGCTCCGACCTGGCGCAGGCCCGCGACCTGCAGGCTTTCGCGCAGTTCGCGTCCGACCTGGACCCCGCCACGCGGCGCCAGCTGGAGCGCGGCCAGCGCCTGACCCAGCTCCTGATCCAGCGCCAGTTCGAGCCGGTGCAGGTGGGCGTGCAGGTGTGCACGATCTACGCCGGCACGCGCGGCTACCTGGACAAGGTGCCGGTCAGCCAGATCGGCGAGTGGAAGGCTGCGTTCAGCCGCTTCCTCCAGTCCGAGCGGAAGGGCCTGATCGAGGCGATCGAGATCGAGCGGAAGTGGGACGACGACGCCGAGGGGCAGGTCCGGGAGGCCGTCGAGACGTTCAACAAGCAGTACGGCGTGGAGGGGACGTAGCCGTTGCCGTCCCTCCGCGACGTCCGGCGGCGCATCCGGGCCATGCAGAACACCCAGAAGATCACGAAGGCGATGCGCGTGGTCGCCGCGACCCGGCTGCGGCGGGCGCAGGGTGCGGTGCAGGCCACCCGTCCCTACGCCGAGAAGATGATCGAGGTGCTCCAGACGACCGCGGAGCTGGCCACCGAGTACCGGCACCCGTACCTCGAGCAGCGTGAGGGCGATCGCGCGGTGGTGCTCATGATCACCGCGGACCGCGGCCTCTGCGGCCCGCTCAACTCGAACACGATCAGGGCGGTCACCCGCTACGTCAACGAGCACCACCGCGGCCAGGCCCGCTACGTCACGATCGGGCGCAAGGGCAGGGACTTCCTGATCCGCTACCGCCGCCAGGTCGTGGCGGACGTGAGCGGGCTGCCCGACCGTCCCGGGATCGGACCGGTCCTGCCCGCGATCCACGCGGCGCTGGAGGAATACGACGAGGGCCGCGCCGACACGGTGGTGCTGGCCTACGCGAAGTGGATCTCCACGCTCCGCCAGGAGCCCGTCGTCAGGCCGCTGCTGCCGATCGACATCCCCGAACGGCGGGGCGGCCCCAGCGCGGACTACCTGTACGAGCCGGGACCGGAGGAGGTCCTGGACGCGCTGTTGCCGCGCTACATCGAGTCGCAGGTCTACGCGGCCGTGCTCGAGAACCAGGCCAGCTTCTACTCGGCCCAGATGATCGCGATGCAGAACGCCACCAACGCGGCCGGCGAGCTGATCGATTCGCTGACGCTGACCGCGAACAAGGTCCGTCAGGCGAGCATCACGACCGAGCTGATGGACATCGTGGGCGGGGCGGAGGCCCTGCGCTAAGGAGTAGACGGATGGCAGAGGTCATCGAGAAGCCCGCGGAGGCGGGCGCGGCCCGGGAGACGGTGGGCCGGATCAGCCAGGTCATCGGCGCGGTCGTCGATGTGGAGTTCCCGCCGGGCCAGCTCCCCAGCCTCCTGGACGCCCTGATCGTCGAGACCCGCGACGGCCGCCACGTGACCCTGGAGGTCGAGTCCGAGGTCGGGGACAACACCGTCCGCTGCATCGCCATGGACTCGACCGACGGGTTCCGGCGCGGCGACGCGGTCCGCGCGACCGGCGGCCCCATTCGGGTCCCCGTCGGCGTCGAGACGCTCGGCCGGATGTTCAACGTCATCGGCGAGGCCATCGACGACGAGCCCGCGCCCGAAGGCACCGAAGTGTGGCCGATCCACCGGCCCGCCCCCTCGCTCGAGGAACAGCAGACGGAGATCGAGATCCTGGAGACGGGCATCAAGGTCATCGACCTCATGTGCACGTTCATCAAGGGGTCGAAGATCGGCCTGTTCGGCGGTGCCGGCGTCGGCAAGACGGTCATCGTGCAGGAGCTGATCCGCAACATCGCGTACCAGCACCAGGGCCGCTCGGTCTTCGCGGGCGTGGGTGAGCGGACCCGCGAGGGCAACGACATGTACGTGGAGATGGGCGACGCCGGCGTCCTCGACAAGACGACGATGGTATTCGGCCAGATGAACGAGCCGCCCGGCGCGCGCGCCCGCATCGCGCTGACGGGCCTCACGATGGCCGAGTACTTCCGCGACACCGAGGGCGCGGACGTCCTCATGTTCATCGACAACATCTTCCGGTACATGCTCGCCGGCTCCGAGGTGTCCGCGCTGCTGGGCCGCATGCCGTCCGCCGTCGGCTACCAGCCCACGCTGGCGACGGAGATGGGCGCGCTGCAGGAGCGCATCACGTCTACCCGAAAGGGCTCCATCACGTCCGTCCAGGCCATCTTCGTGCCGGCCGACGACATGACCGACCCGGCCATCCAGACCACGTTCGCCCACCTCGGGGCGATCGTGACGCTGAGCAGGCCCCTCACCGAGATCGGCATCTACCCGGCCGTGGACCCGCTGGAGTCCACGTCCCGCTTCCTGGAGCCGCGCGTGGTCGGCCAGGAGCACTATGACGCGGCTCAGGGCGTGAAGCGCACGATGCAGCGCTACAAGGAGCTGCAGGACATCATCGCCATCCTGGGCATGGAGGAGCTGTCCGAGGACGACAAGCTCACGGTGACCCGGGCGCGCAAGATCCAGCGCTTCCTCTCCCAGCCGAACTACGTGGCCGAGCGCTTCACCGGCCGCGAGGGCCGCTACGTCACGATCAAGGAGACCGTGCGCGGATTCAACGAGATCCTCGCCGGCAAGCTGGACGACCTGCCGGAGGCCGCGTTCTACATGGTCGGCGGCATCGACGAGGCGATCGAGCAGGGCGAACGCCTGAAGGCCGAGGCCGAGCGGTAGATGGGTGTCCAGCTGCGCGTCGTCAGCGTCGAGCGCCTGCTCTTCGAGGGCGAGGTCGACGGTGCGGGGCGGCCCTTCCTGGTGTGCGAGGGCGTCGACGGGGAGCTGGGCATCCTGCCCCGTCACGCGCCCCTGCTGACGGCCCTGCGACCCGGCCCGCTGCTCATCCGCAACGGCGGCGACGAGACGGAGCTCTTCGTGGGCGGCGGCTTCCTGGAGATCCTGCCGGACCGGGTGACGGTCCTTGCGGACGTGGCCGAGCGTGCCGACGAGATCAGCGAGGAGGCGGCCGAGGAGGCCCGGCGGCGGGCCCAGGAGGCGCTCGCCGGCGAGCTTTCGCCGCGCGAGGAGTCCGAGATGGCGGCGGTGCTGGAGGTCGCGGAGGCGCGGCTGAGGCTGGCCCGGATCCGCCGCGCCCGCGGCTGATCCAATCAGGCGCGGCCGCGTCACCGTCCCCTAAGCTTTCCGCGATGCCGTCGTCCGGTCCACCTGACCACATGCTGCACATCACCGGTGGCCGGCCGCTGTGGGGTCGTGTCCGCATCGGCGGATCGAAGAACGCCACCCTCCCGCTGATGGCCGCCTCGATGCTGACGCGCGAGCCCATGGTGCTCGACAACGCGGCCCGGGTCGCGGACACGGCGCTGATGTGCGAGATCCTGAGCGACCTCGGGGTCCAGGTGGAGCGGTCCGAGTGCGGCCGGATCATCATGACCGCGACCGATGTCTCTGGCGTGGTGGCGGACGACCTGGGCCGCCGGATGCGCGCGTCGATCGTGCTGCTGGGAGCGCTGGTGTCACGTGCCGGCACGGCGCGGCTGCCCAAGCCGGGTGGCGACCAGATCGGCGCCCGCCGGGTCGAGCAGCACGTTCGCGGCCTGCGCGCGATGGGCGCCGAGGTCGAGGAGACGGCCAGCGAGTTCGTCGCCCGCGCCCCGGACGGCCTGCACGGCGCTCGAGTGGTCATGGACATGCCGACCGTGACCGGGACGGAGAACATCGTCATGGCGGCCGTGCTGGCCAGGGGCTGCACCGAGATCTTCAACGCCGCCCGCGAACCCCACGTGCAGGACCTGTGCCGGTGCCTGACCGCGATGGGTGCTCACATCAGCGGCGCGGGCACCGACGAGATCGTGGTCGAGGGCGTGTCCAGGCTGCGCGGCATCGAGCACCGGGTGATCCCCGACTACCTGGAGGCGGGCACGTACGCCATCGCCGCGGCCGCCTCCGGCGGCGACGTGTTCCTGGATGAGGGTCCGTCGCACGACCTTCCATCGGTGCTCCTGAAGCTCCAGGAGTCCGGAGCCGAGGTCGAGAGCGACGGCGCGGGCATCCGGGTGCGCCGCGATCCCTCGCGCCAGCTGCGGCCGGTGGACCTGTGGACATGGGCGCATCCGGGCTTTCCGACCGACCTGCAGCCGCAGTACGTGGCCTTCATGACCCAGGCGCAGGGGACGGCGATCATCACGGAGCCGCTCTACGACAACCGCTTCCAGCACGTGGCGGAGCTCACCCGCATGGGCGCGCGGATCGCGATCGACGGCCGCGACGCCGTCGTCCGGGGCCCGGCGCGGCTCCACGGTACCGACGTGATGGTGCCCGACATCCGGTCCGGCGCCGCGCTGGTGATCGCGGCGCTGTGCGCGCGCGGAACGACCGAGATCGCCGACGCGTGGCACATCGAGCGCGGCTACGAGGACATGCCCGGCAAGCTCCGGGCCCTGGGCGCCGAGGTGGAGCTGCGCGTGGCGGGCGAGCCGGTCGGTCAGCCGGTGCGGCCCGAGCGGTAGGACGGCGCCGGTTTCCGCCGGTGTTCGCGAAGAAGATCGGAATCGACCTGGGCACGGCGAGCACGCGCGTCTACGTGCGCGGCGAGGGCATCGTCCTCGACCAGCCGTCGCTCGCCGCGGTCGAGGCCGGCGGCGCCCGCGTGATCGCCCTCGGCCGGCAGGCGGCCGAGCTGGCCGACCGGACGCCGGGGGCGGTGCGCCTGGTGTGGCCGATGCGGGAGGGCGCCATCGCCGATCGGTCCGTGGTCGACCAGTCGCTGCGGCAGCTCGTGGCCAGAGCGCAGGGTCGGCAGCGCCTGTTCCGGCCCGAGGTGATGATGTGCGTGCCGGCGGCCGCGACCAGCCAGCACCGTTATGCCATGACCGAGGCGGCGATCGCGGCCGGCGCCCGTCAGGCGTGGCTGATCGAGGCGCCCCTGGCCGCCGCGATGGGGCTCGACCTGCCGGTGGCGGCGGCCGCGGGCAGCGCCGTGTGCGACGCCGGCGCCGGGGGCGTGCAGGTGGCGGTCATCTCCCAGTCGGGCGTGGTCGCGGCCCAGTCGGTGGAGGCGGGGGGCGACCGCCTCGACGACGCGATCGCCGCGTGGGTGCGCGAGCGCCACGGCGTCCGGCTCGAGCGCCGGGCCGCCGAGGCGCTCAAGCTGGCACTGGGCAGCGCCGTGCCGCTCGACCGGCCGCGCACCGTCGAGGTGACGGGCGAGGACGCCACCGGCGCCGCGGCGACGGTCACGGTCTCGTCCGGCGACGTGACCGAGGCCATCCAGGATCCGCTCCAGTCGGTCGCGGCAGCCGTGCGGGAGGTGCTCGGGCAGGTGCCCGCCCGGCTCGCGTCCGGCATCGCGGAGCACGGCCTGCACCTGACCGGCGGCGGCGCGCTGCTCCGCGGCCTCGACGGCTTCCTGGCGCGCGCGACCGGCGTTCCGGTCCGCGTGCCGGACGACCCCCGCACGTGCGCGGTCCGCGGCACGCGCCGGGCGCTCGGCGAGTTCGAGCTGCTGCAGCGCCGGCAGCTGTACATGCGATGAGGGGCGTCTGGATTCGCACATCGGTCCGCATGTCCGGGTCCCATGGCCCGGGAACCGCACGTTGGACCGCATGTGCGGCTCCGGCTGCGCTGGCCGGGCGGGCACACGCGTGACCGAGGCGCACCTCGCCGTCGACGGGTCCGGGCTGGCCCGACCCTGGGCCGGCGTCGGCGTCTACACCGCCGAGATCCTGCGCGCACTCGCCGCGGAGCGTCCGGGCAGCCGCTTCACGGTCTACACGGACGCCGCGCCCGAGACGGACCAACCCGCGCTCGCGTTCCACCGGCCGCCCTCGGCACGGTTCATCGGCCGGCACCTGCTCTGGCCCCGGCGGCTCCGGCGCCTCCGCGCGCACCTGTACTTCGGGCCGGCCGGTCTCCTGCCGCTCGGCGACGTCGGCCTGCCGGCGGTGCTCACGGCCCACGACATGGCGATCTACCGCCACCCCGAGTGGTTCCCTGGTGGGCAGGCCCTCGCGACCCGGCTGGTCGTGCCCCGGTCGATCCGCCGGGCGGACGCGATCGTCGCGGTCTCCGCTTCGACCGCGACGGACGTGGGCGACCTCTTCGGCGTCGAGGCGCAGCGGCTCGAGGTCGTACCCGAGGGCGTGGCCGGCCACTTCCAGCCGCTGCCGCGCGAGCGACTGGACGACGTCCGCCGGCGCCTCGGCCTGCCGGCGGACCGCTTCGTGCTGTTCGTCGGCACGATCGAGCCGCGCAAGAACGTGCCCACGCTGCTGGACGCCTGGAGCCGCATGCGGGACCGGCCGCCGCTCGTGGTGGCCGGGACCTGGGGCTGGCGCTGCGACGACGTGCGCGGCCGGCTGGAGCGCCTCGCCCCCGAGGTTCACGTGCTGGGCGGCGTCGAGCGGGCCGACCTGCCCGGCCTCTACAACCTGGCCTCGTGCCTGGCCCACCCCGCGTGGTACGAGGGGTTCGGCCTGACCCCGCTGGAGGCGATGGCGTGCGGCGTCCCGGTCGTCGTGTCCGGGGCCTCGTCGCTGCCGGAGGTGGTCGGCGACGCGGGCCTGCTGGTCGACCCGGCGGACGTCGAGGGCTGGACGGAGGCGCTGGAGCGGGTCTGCGGCGACCTCGACGTGGCGGCGACGCTGCGCCGGCGCGGCATCCTGCGCGCCGCCGAGTTCACGTGGTCCCGCGCGGCGCAGCGGACCTGGCGGGTGATGGACCGGGTGATGCGGTCGCGGTGAGCCGGAGCGAGCTCACAGGAGTTCGCGGATCGCCGCCGCCACGCCCGCCGCGGTCCGGTCCCACGTGAACTCGGCGGCGCGCTCCAGCCCGAGGCGGCGAAGCCGCTCGCGGTCGCCCAGCGCGGTCTCGACGGCCGCCGCCAGGGCAGCTTCGTCGCGCGGATCGTCCACGTACACGGCCGCGCCGCCGCCCACCTCCGGCAGCGACGAGACCGCGGCGGTGACGACGGGCACGCCCCGGCGCATCGCCTCGAGGACCGGCAGGCCGAAGCCCTCGCACAGGCTCGGGAACACCAGCGCGCCGGCGCACGCGTAGAGCGCCTCGAGGTCGGCCTGCGGCAGCCGGCCGAGCTGCCGGCACCGCGGCGACGCGTGCAGCGCCGCTCCCATGCCGGCGTCCACCACGGCGCCGACCGAGACCAGCAGGAGGTCGGGTACGCGTTCGACCGCGCGCAGCGCCGCGACCTGGTTCTTGCGCGGTTCGACCCGGCCCACGTGGAGCACGAACGGGCGGTCGACGCCGAGTGCCGCCGCCCGCGCGCGGGCGGCCTCGGGGTCGGGCGGGCAGCGGGGCGGCTCGCCGCCGCCCAGCGGCACCACGCGGACGCGCTCGGGGTCCACGCCGTGGAGCGTGCGGAGGTCGTCGGCGGTGGCCCGCGAGACGGTGATCAGCAGCGGGCAGCGGCGCTCCGCCCAGCGCGTGGTCAGGCGCAGGTACCAGCGGGCGGCGGCGCCGTATGCGGCGGGGAAGCGCTCGAACGCCAGGTCGTGGACGACCGTCAGGGTGCGGCCCGGGGCCAGGAACGGCACCACGTGAGAGGGGGCGAAGAACAGGTCCGGTCGGCGGCGCCACAGCTCGCGGCAGAGGCGGCCCTGGGACCAGAGGCGGCGGCCGGGCAGCACCGTGAGGTCGATGCCGTCCACGTCGCCGGGACGCGAGGCATAGAAGACGAAGCGCAGGTCCGGCGCGGCGGCCGGCAGTCGGCGCGCCACCTCGCGCGCGTACACCTCGGTGCCGGTCTGCGCCGGCCGCGCGGCCGGACTGGCGTCGACCGCGACGGTGCTCATTTCTCCTGCACGGCGGGCCGCATGGCGGTTAGCCTAACGGGCGGATGGGCCGAGGCCACCGGTACCGGAGGGCGGCAGCCGTGGCGCTGATGGCGCTGGCGGCGGGCGCCCTGCTGGCCGCCGGCGCCCCCGCCGCGGGACCCCGTGCGGTGCCCCGCCCGAGCCTGTCCGGCGCGCTCACGAGGGAGGTCGACGTGCAGCGCTCGATCCGGCGGGTCCCGTCGGCGCCCCAGCCCCGCGAAGTCGCGATCGTGCCCCCGGGGCGACAGGCGGTGCGCGTCCCGATCCTCATGTACCACTACATCCGGATCAATCCGGACCCCGCGGACCGGCTCGGCTTCAACCTCTCGGTCACGCCCGCCGACTTCGCCCAGCAGATGGACTGGCTGGCCGCCAACGGCTACCACCCGATCGACCTCGACGACCTGCGCGGCTACCTGCTCGCCGGCGGCGGACTGCCGGACCGGCCGGTCGTGCTCACGTTCGACGACGGTTATCGCGACCTCTACACGGCGGCCTACCCGGTGCTCCGCTCGCACCACTTCAAGGCGGTGGCGTACATCGTCTCGGGCTTCGTCGGCTCCTCGGTGAACGTGACCGCGGACCAGGTGCTGGAGATGGACGCGAACGGTATCGAGATCGGCGCCCACACGGTCAGCCACGCCGACCTGACGAGGCAGTCCGGCGCCAACCTCCAGCACGAGGTCTTCGACAGCAAGGCCTCGCTGGAGGCCCTCATCGGCCATCCGGTCCTCGACTTCTGCTACCCGTCCGGGCGCTTCGACGACCGGGTCGTGGGCGCGGTCCAGGCGGCCGGCTTCCTGACGGCCACGACCACACAGCCCGGCTTCGTCCACTCCGCCGGCGACCGCTTCACGTGGACCCGGGTGCGCGTCAGCGGCGGTGAGTCGCTGGGCCAGCTGGTCGCGGACCTCGGTCCGCCGGAGGCGGGCGCCCTGGTGGAGCAGCCGCCGCCTGCCCCGGTGCCGCTGCACGGACCGCCGCGGAGGCCGGTCACCGTGCGGCTGCTCCCGCCCCCAGCAGCGCTGCCCGCAGGTCCTCCCACGCAGGGCGCGACTCCCTGACCTCGGCGGCGGACTTCAGCGCGTTCGATGCCAGGCGGGCACGGAGCTGCGCGTGGCCCGCCATCGCGACGATCGCCTCCGCCCACTCGTCCGCGTCGTGGGGGTGCAGCACCAGGCCCGAGGTGCCCACGGCTCGGGCCTGGGCCCCGGTGCCGGCCACGATCGGCGGCGTGCCGCAGGCCATCGCCTCGAGCGCGCCCAGCGCGGCGCCCTCGTACAGGCTCGGGTTCAGCCACGCGATCGCACCCGCCAGCAGAGCGGGCAGGCGCTCCAGCGGCACCAGGCCCAGGTCGCGCGCCCCGGGCACGCCGCCCGCGCCGGGGCCGGCCAGGACCAGGTCCACCCCCGGCCCCAGCGACGGCGCCGCCGCCTGCCAGGCGGCGGCCAGCAGGCCCAGGTTCTTGCGCCGCGTCCGTGAGCCGACGAACAGGAAGTAGCGTTCGGGCAGGCCGAGCTCGCGTCGCAGCTCGGCGACCTCCTCACGAGTGGGCCGGCGGAAGCACGGCCGCGGCGCGGGCGCCAGCACCGTGATCCGCCGGCGCGGCGTGCCCAGGTAGCGTTCGAGGCCGAAGGCCACCGCTTCGGACGGGGCCAGCAGGTGATCCGAACGGCGGGCCGCCGAGGCCACGCGCCAGTTCTGCGCCAGCCATTCGCCGGCACGGTATCCCGAGCGTTCGACCAGGTGGCCGAGGTCGAGGACCGCCGTGACCGTCCGCTGACCGGTGCCGGCCCGGAACCGGCCGTCGAGCGAGAGGATGACGCCCGCCTCGCCGGCGTCGTCCGGGCCCACGACGCGCACCTCGCCGCTCCCACGCAGGAGATCGAGCACGAAGGTCGCGTAAACTGCCGCGCCGACCGGCCGTTGCACGTTCAAGCGTGACAGGTCACAGGACAGCACGAACGATCGCGGCACCGGCCGATGATACGGAAGACGACTTGCCCCCCCTGACCCCCCGGCACTCGAGGGGGGGAGTCGACGGAGGCAGCATGCGCATCCTCGGCGTGCGCGTCGACTGCGTCGACATGGGCGGCGCGGTCGACGCCGTGGCGCGCCTGGTCGAGCAGGGCGGACCGACCCGGCTGGTCGCGACGGTGAACCCGGAGATCGTGATGCGGGCGCGCTCCGACAG
>DASQZW010000362.1:0-13871 GCA_035638495.1 Terriglobales bacterium | reverse complement strand
TGCCTCAGTTCCATCAGGCTGCGCGTGGCGATGACGTCCTCGCCGTCGAGCATGATGCGGCCCTCGGCACGGCGCCCGGGCACCAGGTCGTACATCCGGGTGAGGGTGCGGAGGAGCGTGCTCTTGCCGCACCCGGACGGGCCGATGAGGGCGGTCACGCGCTTCTCGGGGACTTCCAGGGTCACTTCGTTGAGCGCCTTGAACTTCCCGTACCAGAAGCTGACCTGTTCCAGAGAGACCTTGGTCGGGGACGCGCCGGGCAGCGTCCTCAGAACGACCGGAGCCGCCTCGGTCCCACCGGCGGCCCTACCCTGTCGTGGCTGCTCCACCCGGCAGACGATACTTTCCGCTGGTTAAGGCTTCGTTATGGTGTCGTTAACGACGATGCGGGTGGGGATGGCCAGCCCGAACACCTGACCGCCCTCTCGGGCGGCCTCCGTCCAGACCCGCCCGCCCTGCGCCCGGATCAGGTGCTTCGTGATCGACAGCCCCAGGCCGGAGCCGGTCGTGGCCCTGCCGCCGCTCCTGGAGGCGTCGGCGTCGTCACGGGAGCGCGCCGGGTCGACCTTGTAGAAGCGCTCGAACACCCGTGGCCAGTGCTCGGGCGAGATCCCGGGCCCGTGATCGCGCACGGTGAGACGGAACTCGTCGCCCTCGATGACGGCGTCCACCTCGATCGGCGAACCGGTCGGCGAGAACTTCGCGGCGTTGTCGAGCAGGTTGTCCAGCGCCTGGGCCAGGCGCGTCCGGTCCGCGGTGACATGCAGGCCGTCCGGCATCTGGAGCCGTAGGGGGCGGTCGAGTCGGAGGCGCTCGGCGGTCTCCTGGATCAACTCGCGGACGTCGAAGCGCGTGAGCGAGAGGGCGGTGCGACCCGCCTCGATCTGCGCCAGCTCCCTGAGGTTGGCCACGACGCTGGCCAGGTGGTCGGTCTCCTTCATCGCTCTGGCCGCGAACCGCCGGCGTGCGGCCGCGGGCGGGCTGGGTTCGCCGAGCAGGCTCTCGACCGCGAGGCGCAGCGAGGTCAGCGGCGTCTTCAGCTCGTGCGACAGGTTGGCGACGAACTCCTGGCGGATGGTCTCCAGCCGCCGAAGCTCGGTCACGTCGGTCAGGAACATCAGCGTGTCGCCCGGCCGCGGTCCCGGCACCAGCCTGACCTGGACGGTCAGCTGGCTGTGCGTCAGCCGCAGCTCGCCCTCCGGCGTCCCCGCTCGGAGCGCTTCCAGGAGCCGGCCCTCGCGCGTCGCGTCGAGGAGGCCGAGCGGCAGCTGCTGCGTCTCCAGCCGGAAGAACCGGCGAGCGGCCTGGTTGGCCGCCATCACGCGCCGGTCGCGGTCGAGCAGGAGGGCGACCACGGGCGCCTCTTCCAGCAGGTCCTCGAACGGGCCGGATGCGGGCAGGGCCGCCTCACCCTCCACACGCAGCCGCTCACGCCAGCGGTCCCAGATCACTCGCCGGAGTATAGGTTGGGCTCTGCGGCCTGGACGACCCGTATGGGAAGCCGCCGCACCCTTAACTGTCGCGTAACCCGGCGTTAACCCACGCACGCTTAGGTTGGGCACCATGCGAATAGAGCGATTCTCCGGATGGCTGATCGCTGCGGCAGCCATGGCGTTGGTCGCCTGCGGCGGCGCCCCCGCGGCGTCTTCGCCGACGCCGACCGCCGACGTCGGAAGCGGCCAGCTGCAGGGAGCCGGGGCCACCTTCCCGTCCCCCTACTACACCAAGGCCTTCTACGCGTACAACCAGAAGTACAACCAGGTCTCGGTCAACTACCAGGCGATCGGATCGGGCGGCGGCATCCAGGCGTTCACCAAGAACACCGTGGACTTCGGCGCCTCCGACGTGCCCATGACGGCGACCGAGATCGCAGCGGCGGGCGGGCCCGACACGCTCGTGCAGATCCCCACGATCATCGGCGTCGTGGCGGTCGCGTACAACCTGCCCAGCGTCGACAACCTCAAGCTCGACGGGACGACCCTGGCGAACATCTACCTCGGCACGGTCAAGAAGTGGAACGACCCTTCGATCACGGCGCAGAACAGCGGCACGAACCTGCCCAGCACCGACATCACGGTCGTCCACCGCGCCGACTCGTCCGGGACGAGCTACGCGTTCACCGACTACCTGAGCAAGGTCAGCCCCGACTGGAAGACGAAGGTCGGCGCGGCCAAGGCCCCGGCGTGGCCGGCCGGCATCGGCGGCAACCAGAACGCCGGCGTCGGCCAGGCCGTGAAGACGACCGAGGGCGCGATCGGCTACGTCGAGCTGGCCTACGTGATCCAGAGCCAGCTGCAGGCCGCCCAGGTCAAGAACGCCGCGGGGAAGTACGTGAAGCCCTCGCTGGACGGGGCCACGGCCGCGGCCAGCACCGTGAGCGGCATCAGCCCGACCAACTTCTCGATCACGAACGCCTCCGGGGACAAGGCGTACCCGATCGTCAGCTACTCCTGGGCCATCCTCCGCAAGGACCAGACCGACGCGACGAAGGGCAAGGCGGTGGTCAACCTGTTCAAGTGGGTCGTGACCGACGCGTACAACGACCCGCTGGTCAACGGCAAGACGCTCGAATACGCGGCGTTGCCGTCCGAGACCCAGACCTTCGCCCTCAACCAGCTCAAGACCATCACGAGCGGCGGCAAGCCGATCCTGAGCTAGAGATCCACCTCTTCTCTCCCGTTCCGGCCGGGGCGCCCTCGGGCGCCCTGGCTTTTTCCGGGACGACTCTCAGCAGGCCTCCTGCCGGCCCCCTGTCAGCCGTGCGTACTCCGCCTCCAGCTGGACCGTCCCGCTGTGGGCCGGGCCCAGCATCCGCCGGCTGACGTCCACCGCCTGGCGCAGCAGCCCGGCGGCCTCGGTCACGTTCCGCCGTGCCGCCGCCACGCGGGCGAGTACGCTCAGCGCCCGCGCCACGTTGGCGTGGCCGGGTCCGACCGTCTCCCGCCAGATGGTCAGCGCCCTCCTCGCTGCGGCGTCGGCCTCGTCGAGCCGGCCCTCGCGCTGCAGGATGTTGGCCAGGCTGGCCAGGTGGTACGCGATCGTCGGGTGGCCGGGCCCCAGCGTGCGCTCGCGGATCGCCAGCGAGCGCCGGTAGAGACCCTCCGCGACGTCCATGTCGCCGCGATCGCGGTGAACGCCCGCCAGGTTGTGCAGGGTGACCGCGACGCCGGCGTACTCGGATCCCAGGGCCTGCTCCTGGATCGCCAGCGCGCGGCGGTAGGCGGCCTCGGCCTCGTCGTACCGGTGCTGGTCCGCGAACACGATCGCCAGGTTGTTCAGAACGATCGCCACGCGCGGATGGTCCGGCCCGAGCTCCCGCTCGCGGATCGCCAGCGCGCGCCGCAGCAGCGGCTCCGCCTCTTCCCAGCGAGCCTGAGTCCGGAGCAGGTTGCCGAGGGTGGTCAGCGTGTAGGCCGTCCTGGAGTCGTCCGGCCCCACCGTCCGCTCGAGGACGTCGAGCGCCCTCCGGAACAGGGGCTCCGCATCAGCGAGCTTGCCCTGCTGGTAGTAAGCGGTGGCCAGCCCCGTGAGCGTGTCGGCCGTCTCGGCGTTGGCCGGGCCGAGGACGCGCTCGCGAACGTCGAGCGACCGGCGATACAGGCCGACCGCCTCCTCGTACCGTCCGGCGTCGATGGTGAGCCTGGCCAGGTTGGCCACGCTCGTCGCCGTCAGTGGGTCGTCGGGCCCCCGCAGCGATTGCCGTATCGCCAGCCCGCGGCGCAGCAGCGCTTCCGCGTGGTCGTGCTGAGCGCATTCACGCAGGTAGCAGCCGAGCTGGTCCAGCACCCGCGCGGCCTCCGTGGACTCCAGCTCCCACTGATCGATGAGCACCGCGCCCTGCAGCGCCTGCCCCACGTAGCGCTGCACACCGCGCCACGTCGCGGTCTGGACGTCCGGCACCACGCGCTCGATGGCTGCCAGCGCGCGCTCCGCCAGCGCCCGTCGCTCGTCGTGGTCCAGCGTCCCCCTGACGACCGCCTGGACCAGGCGGTGCACGCTGAGCGACCGGCTCTGCCCGTCGCGGCGCACCAGCGAGTAGCGCCGCAGCACCTCGAGCGCGCCGTCGAACGCGAGCTGCTCAACGCCGGCGGGGGCGGCGTCGATGCCGAACAGCTCCTCGGGGATGCCGTCGGGGTGAAGGAACGCGGCCAGGCGCAGGACGTCGGCCGCCGTCGGGTCCGCATCTTCGACCTGCCGGAGCGTGAGCGCGAACGTGGCCGCGAGGGACGACGGGTGGTCGAGGGCCAGCACCCCGCGCCGGCTCAGCAGCTCGCCCTGCTGGGTACGGTACCGAGCGAGGTACCCGGCGAGGCCGCAGTCTGTCTCCTCCACGTAGGCGCCGGCCTGGTCGAGAGCCAGCGGCAGCCCGTCGAACGCATCCACGATGGCCGCGGCGGCGTCGCGCTCGGTCTCAGCAGCGTCCTGGACGTGGCCGTCGGGCGGAACCGCCTTGGCCCGCCGGAGCAGGAAGAGGATCGCGTCCTCGGCCGGCATCGCGTCTAGCTCGTTGCTCTCCGCCACCGTGCCGCTGGCCTGCGCCTGCATCGTCAGCAGGACGCTGCCGCCGACCGGGGGCAGGAACGTCTCGGCGGTGGCCAGCTCGTCGACGTTGTCCAGGATCAGCAGCCAGCCCGGGTTCTGCCCCAACCACGCCGTGACCGCGGCCACCACCGCCTGCGGCTCCTCGTCGGGGCCCACCGGGAGCTCGAGCGCCTCGGCGAACGCCGCGAAGCCGGCGGTCAGGCTCTCCCGGTTGGTGGCGTCCGCCCACAGGACGGCGCGATATGCGTCCCGCCAGCGAGACGCATACTCGAGCGCCGTCTGCGTCTTGCCCATCCCGGCCAGGCCGCTGATGGCCTGGGGCACGCTGCGCGTGCTCAGCGCTTCGTGCAGACGCTCCAGGAAGCTGTCCCGGCCGGTGAAGTAGCCGTTCGGCCGCAGCGGAACGCACCACACCGGCGGGCGATCGCGGGGGGGAGGCTCGGCGGCGGCGGTCGCGGCGGCCGGGGCGGCCGCCACGGTGACGAAGCCGAGCTCCTGGGGCGTCCGCCCGTACAGAGAGCAGAGGCGCTGCCGGAAGTGCGGTCCCGGCTTCATCACCCCGCACTCCCAGCGGCTCACCATCACCGCGTTGGTGCCGATGGCCGTCGCGACCTGCTTCTGGGACCAGCCCCTGCGCTCCCGTTCCAGCCGCAGCTGAACGTTCTGCTCCCGATCCCTTTCAGCCCCCGGCATGTACAGAAGATAAGCGTAGAGCAAGCACCCGATAACACTCGGGGGTCTGTTCGTGCGCCATGCTGTTGGAAGCCCGCCCGCCCCGCAGGGATCGGCCGGTTCGCGAGGGGGGGATAAAGTCGCGAAGATCGAGGGTGTATCGAAACCGCGTCGATCCCTGCGAGGCGGGCCGGCACCCCCGGACCGGGCCCGTCCGAGGTCCGGGGACCTGGCCGAGGCACTCGGGGAATGAGGGCGGTGGTGCGGGTGGTTGCAAGTGACGAGAGGTCGGGCGCCGGCCCCTCCCACCACTGATCACCACCTCTTTCTCTCCCGTCCGGCCGGGGTGTCGCGTCTGGCGCCCCGGCTTTTTCCTATCTGATTCAGGCGACCGGACGGCGTTTTCTGCTTACCTATCGTGCCTGTGACCACCCCGCAGGCGCTCTTCATCGGACTGCTCCAGGGCGCGACCGAGCTCTTCCCCGTCTCCTCGCTGGGACACGCCGTCGTCCTGCCCAGCCTCCTGCACTGGAACTTCGACCAGTCGAACCCCAGCTTCCTTCCGTTCCTGGTGCTGCTCCACCTCGGGACGGCGACCGCGCTCGTGGTCCTGTACCGGTACGAGTGGGCCCGGATCATCGCCGGCTTCGTCCGCGCGGCGCTCCGCGGCCGCATCGAGGGCCCTGACGAACGCCTGGCCATGCTGCTGGCGGTGGGTACCATCCCGGCCGGGGCCGTCGGCGAACTGTTCATCAAGCCCCTCACCGCCAACTTCGGGCGGCCGGTGCTCGCCGCCGCCATGCTGATCGTCAACGGCGGGATTCTGCTGGGCGCCGAGGTGCTCCGCCGGCGCTCGGAACGAGCCAACACCAGCCGCGAAGAGCAGGAGCACGAATTCAAGGAGGTCAGCCAGATCAGCTTCCCGGCGGCGCTCGTCGTCGGGATGGCACAGATCGCCGCGCTGGTGCCCGGCATCTCGCGTTCCGGCGTGACGATGGCGGGCGGGCTGCTCGCCGGCCTCCGGCACCAGGAGGCGGCGAAGTTCTCGTTCCTTCTCGCGACGCCCATCATCGCGGCCGCCGGCGTGCTGGAGGTGCCCCAGCTGTTCCAGCAGCCGGAGGCGCTCGGCGCCCGCACGCTGGGGGTCTATCTGGCGTCGGCGGTGCTCGCCGGCCTGGCGGCCTACGCGAGCGCGCGCTTCCTGATCCGGTATTTCAAGTCGGGCCGCCTCGACCCGTACGGCTGGTACTGCATCGCGTTCGGCGCCATCAGCCTCGTCTTGCTACGCTGACGCGCCATGCAAAGCATCCCCCAGAGCGCCCCTCTGTCGATCCTGCTCGTGGTCCTGGCCGTGGTCTTCGCGGTGGTTGCGGTGCTGTACGCCGTGGGCACCATCCAGTTCCTGGTGACGGACACACATGCACCCCATCACTTCACGCACGCGATCCTTTTCGCCGTCCTCGCGGTCGCCAGCCTGATCGCCGCGAACTTCACCCGACCGCGCACCGCGTAGTCGCGGGCAGCGCACGGAAGGGGGCATCTAACCTTTCCTTCGCCTCTGGTTAACCGGACTGAAGTAGCCTAGAGGCGAGTGGGCGGTACACAGGCACAGGTCCGGCAGGCGACGACCACGTCCCCGGCCCCCGCCGCCCCGCAACCTGCCGGGGCGGCGCAGGCCGCGGTGGCGTTCGACCACCGCTACCTCAACCGCGAACTCTCCCTGCTCGACTACAACACCCGCGTCCTGTCGCGGGCAGAGGACGCCTCGCTCCCACTGCTCGAGCGGGTCCGCTCCCTCCACTTCTTCGGCCAGGCGATGGACGACTTCTTCCAGATCCGCGTGGCGGGCCTCAAGGAGCAGCTCGAGGCGGCGCCGCTTGCGGCTTCGCCGGACGGCCTGTCGCCGATGGCCCAGCTCCGCGAGATCAGGCAGCGCGTGGTTGCACTGAGCGAGCGCGAACAGAGCCTCTTCCAGGGCGACCTGCGACCGCACATGGCCGGCGCCGGGATCCGGCTGGTGGAGGCGGGCGAGCTGTCCCGGAAGGACGCCGAGCACCTGTCCCGCGTCTTCCGGCGCAGCATCTTCCCCGTCCTGACGCCGCTCGCGGTGGACCCGGGCCATCCGTTCCCCTACATCTCGCACTTCTCCCTGAACCTCGCGGTCATCGTCCGCGACCCGCTGCGGCGGCACGAGCGCTTCGCGCGGCTGAAGGTGCCGCCCCTCCTCCCGCGCTTCGTCGAGCTGCCGGACGGGGAGCGCTTCGTCGCCCTGGAGCAGGTGATCGCGGCCAACCTGCAGGCGCTGTTCCCGGGCATGGAGATCGTGAGCCACACCGCCTTCCGCGTGACCAGGGACAACGACCTGGAGGTCCGCGAGGACGAGGCGGACGACCTCCTCGTCACGATCCAGACCGAGCTGCTCCGCTTCCGCCGGCGGGCGCGCGCGGTCCGCCTCGAGATCAACCCGGACATGTCCGACGAGGTCCGGGAACTGCTCGTCCGTGAGCTCGAGCTGACCCCCGACGACGTCTACACGGTCGACGGCCTGCTCGACCTGAGTGCGGTCGGCTTCTTCGCGAGCCTCGACCGTCCCGACCTGAAGGCCGAGCCCTACACACCGGTGGCGTCCCCTCGTCTGACGCGCAGCGACGGGCAGCCGGACGACTTCTTCGCCGCCCTCCACGCCGGCGACGTCCTGGTCCACCACCCGTACGAGTCGTTCACCGGCTCGGTGGTCGCGTTCACGCAGCAGGCGGCGGCCGACCCGCAGGTGCTGGCCATCAAGCAGACGCTGTACCGAACCTCCGGCCCGGCCAGCCCCATCGCCCTCGCCCTCGCCCGCGCGGCCGAGGCGGGCAAGCAGGTGGTCGCGCTGGTGGAGCTGAAGGCCCGCGGCGACGAGCAGGCCAACATTGCGTGGGCGCAGGCCCTGGAGCAGGCGGGCGTCCACGTGGTGTACGGGCTGGTCGGGCTGAAGACGCACGCGAAGCTCACCCTGGTCGTTCGCCAGGAGGCGTCCGGCATCCGCCGCTACGTGCATGTCGCGACCGGCAACTACAACCCGATGACGGCGCTGGGCTACGAGGACGTGGGCCTGTTCTCGGCCGACCCTGACCTCGGGGCCGACGTGACCGAGCTCTTCAACTTCCTGACCGGCTACAGCCGGCAGCGCCGGTATCGGCGGCTGCTGGTGGCGCCGGCGTGCCTGCGCAGCGGGCTGCTCAAGCTGATCCGGGAGGAGGGGGCGCAGCCCGACGGGCGGATCGTGATCAAGGTCAACAACCTGGTCGACGTGCAGATCATCGACGCGCTCTACGAGGCGGCGGCCGCGGGCGCCGAGATCGACCTGATCATCCGCAGCGTCTGCTGCCTGCGGCCAGGAGTCGCGGGCCTCTCCGAGCGCGTGCGGGTGCGCTCGATCGTGGGTCGCTTCCTCGAGCACTCGCGGATCTTCCGCTTCGGCAGCGAGGTCCGCGGCTACCGCTACTTCATCGGCTCGGCTGACATGATGGATCGGAACCTGGACCGGCGCGTGGAGGCCGTGGTGCCCGTCTCGGAGCCGGACCTGCAGGCCAGGCTGGCCGAGATCCTCGAAGTCGAACTGTCGGACGACCGGCTGGCGTGGGAGCTCGAACCGGAGGGAACCTGGCACCATGTGCCCTCTCGAATCGGGGTGGACTCACAGGAGCGCCTGATGGCGCTCGCGCACGAGCGGGCGAGGGAGCAGGATGCGCGCCGCCTCGCCTGACCGGCAGGTCACGCTGGGCGCATCTCCAACGTTTCATTTGCCGGATTTCTCCGGCATCGCCGACGGCGTCGTGGCCAGCCCCGAGCACGAGGCCCGGCTGGAGACCACTTACTACGACACGGTCGACCTCCGGCTGGCCCGATGGGGCGTCAGCCTGAGCCACCACGATCGGCGGTGGACCCTCAGGATCCCGATGGGCGGCGGCGGCGAGTCGGAGCTCGACTTCGAGGGCTCGACCCGCCGGCCGCCGGTCGAGGCGCTCGACCTGGTCAGGGTGTACCTCCGCGGCGCATCCCTCGAGCCGGTGGCTCGGCTGTCGAACTGGCGCCGGCGGGTGGCGCTGCGGGACGGGTCCGGCCACGAACTGGCCGAGGTGGTGGACGACGAGGTCTCGGTGCTCAGCGGGCGGCGGGTGGCGGCGCGCTTCCGCGAGGTGGAGGTCGACCTGGAGGCCGGCGGCGACGAGCTGCTGGGCTCGCTGCTCGAGCGGCTCCAGCAGGCTGGCGCCGTCCGTACGCCACGCACGCCGCTGTACCTGCGCGCGCTCGGGCCGACCGCCCAGGGGGAGCCCGACGTGGCCGTGCCGCGGCTGCCCCGCGAGCCTGCGGCCGCCGACGTGGTGCGGGCGGCGATCGCCGCCGCTGTCCAGCTCGTGCTCCGGTACGACCCGCTGGTGCGGCTGGGCGGGGATCCCGAGAACGTGCACCAGGCGCGGGTGGGGACCCGGCGCCTGCGCTCGCACCTGCGGACGTTCCGGCCGCTGCTCGACCGGGCCTGGGCCGACGGGCTGCGCGACGAGCTCGGCTGGCTGGCCGGCGAGCTGGGCCCGGTGCGGGATCGCGAGGTCCTGCACGAGCGCCTCCTCGTCCTGGTGGGCTCGCTGCCGGCAGTGGACGTCCGGCCCGCGGCCGCGCTCGCGGCCACGCTGGCCGGCCACATGGAGGCGGCGAGGACCGAGCTGCTGCAGGCGATGTCCACCCCCCGCTATTTCGAGCTGATCGACCGGCTGGTCGAGGCCGCGGCGCGGCCGGCCCTGCTCCCGGAGGCGTCCGAGCCGGCCGCGCGGGTCCTGCCGGCACTGGTCGTCAAGCCCTGGCGCGACCTGCGCCGGGCGGCGCAGGCGCTCGACGAGCGCTCGCCGGACGCCGATCTCCACCGCGTTCGCATCCTCGCCAAGCGCGTTCGGTACGCGTCGGAGGCGGCCGGCCCGGCCGTGGGCGCGGAGGCGACCCGGTTCGGGAAGCTGGCGGCGGGCCTGCAGGACGTCCTGGGCCAGCACCAGGACAGCGTCACGATGCAGGACTGGCTGCGGAGCGTCGCGACGGCCCGCCGCCGAGCGTTCGTCGCCGGTGAGCTGTGCGCGATCGAGGCCCGGCGAGCGGCGGACTCGCGCGCGAACTGGCCGGCCGCATGGCACCAGCTCGACCGCCGCCGCGCACGAGCGTGGATGCGGCCGTGAAGCGCCGCCCGAACGCCACGCGTGAGCTGGCGGTCCGGGCGGCAGGAGGCATCGTGTGCCGGCCGGGGCCGGGTGGCCTGCCGGAGATCGCCATCATCCACCGGCCGGTGCAGAACGACTGGACGCTGCCGAAGGGCAAGCTCGACGGTGAGGAGACCCCTGAGCAGGCCGCGCTGCGCGAGGTCCAGGAGGAGACGGGGATGCAGTGCCAGATCGTGCGGCCGGCGGGCTGCACCGCGTACATCGACCGGCGCGGTCGCGACAAGATCGTCTGCTACTGGATCATGCGTCCGGTGGATGGCCGGTTCCTGCCGGGCGACGAGGTCGACTCGCTGCGCTGGCTCACGGTCGACGAGGCGCTGGACGTTCTCAGCTACCCGATCGACCGGGCGCTCCTGTCGGCGCAGGAGCTCTGCTAAGCGGCGCACGGCCGTCACACACCATGGCCGCGGCCGACAGTGGCGACCGCTCATGGCTCGCATTCGAGACAGATGCGCGCAGGTAGCGCTATCATCCGCAGCGCGCATGATTGACGCGGAGGTGGTGACCGGCGCCCCTGGAGCGCCCCGGATGATCGCCGTCACGCCGGTGGACGGCGCCGCGGTGGTGTCCTGGCAGCCGCCCGCGGAGGGCCCGTCAGTGACGCGCTACGAGGTCACCCCTGTGTACGGCTGGACGCCCCTGCGTGAGCGCATGGTAATGGCCGACGGCTCGGCCGCCAGCGCCCTGGTCCGCGGCCTGCTCAACGGCACCACCTATACGGTGCGCGTCACGGCGTGCCACGGCGAACTGGCGGGACAGACGGGGACGTCGCCGCCGTTCGAGCCCAACCCACCGCCGGGACCGCCGGTAAGTGTGGCGGCCGCCGCCGGCGAGCAGTCGGCCAGCGTGTCCTGGGGCCGGCCGCTGTCGGGCGGCCCGATCGAGCGGTACCGGGTCATGGCCTCGCCGAACGGTGTCGAGCCGGTCGTGGTGCCGGCCACGCAGACCAGCGTGCTGATGACCGGCCTGCGCAACCGCACGCGCTACACGTTCGCGGTGGCAGGGGTGAACGGCGCCGGCGAGAACGTGTCCTCGCCGTCCAATCCCGTGTGGCCCGGGGACGACGTGCCGCGCTACCTCTTCCCGCTGGAGGTCACGTACCTGCTCCTTCTGAACGCGATCGCGTTCCTGTACGCGCTCCACTACCAGCCGATCGTGATCGGCGGGGTGTCGGTTCCCGCGCTGCGCGACGTGCTGCCCCCGACGGTGGCCGGGGTCCCCGTCAGCATTCCCTGGTTCGGCGCGCTTGGCGCGGTGCTCATCGGCCTGTACGGCATCTTCGACCACAGCCACCGCGACTGGCAGCGCGGGCTGAACACGTGGCATGTGGCGCGTCCGTTCACCGGGGCGGCGCTGGGGACCGTGGGGTTCATCCTGTTCGCGTCCGTGATCAGGGCGACCGGCATCACCCCCCAGCCAGCCGAGGGCGTGGGCAAGCTCGTGTACTTCGGAGTGGCGTTCGTCGTCGGGTTCCGCGAGGAGACGTTCCGGCAGCTCATCAAGCGGGTGGCGGACCTGATCGTCGGGCCCGGACAGGGCACGACGCTGGTCGCGCCGCGCCCGCCCCTGCCGCCGGTGTTCCCGCCGCCGCCGGCAGCGCCGGCGCCGGCGCGCGCGGCCGCGGCGGCGCCCGGCACCGCCCTGGTCGAGCCGGGCCTGTCGCCGACAGCCGCCGACGGCCGCTGAGGCCGCCGGCCCCGATCGCTGCGGTGCGTATCGTCCCTCCGCCGACCCCAGCGCAGCTCCACGCGGCCGCCGGCGCCGTTGCGCGGATGGTGCCGCCAGCGCTGATCCTGGAGAGCGCGTCGCTGCTGCCGGCCGGCGCCGCCGCTCGTGGCGTGCTCGCGATCGACTGCCTCAACCGCGCGGGCTCGTTCAAGCTCCGCGGCGCGGCGGCCGCGCTGTCGCCCCTGGCCCGGGGGGAGCGGGTCGTCGCCTGCTCGGCCGGCAACCACGGCGCGGCGGTCGCCCTCGCGGCGGGCGAGCTCGGCCTCGCCGCCACGGTCGTGGTCAGCGTGCAGGCCGACCCGGCCAAGGTCGCCAGGATTCGCGCGGCTGGCGCCGAGCTGCTCCTCCACGGCGATACGTACGACGAGGCCGAGCGCCACGCGATCGAGCTCGCCGAACGGACCGGCGCCACGTTCGTCTCGCCGTACAACGACCCGCTGGTGATCGCCGGCCAGGCCACGCTCGGGCGCGAGCTGGTCGAGCGGCTCGGCCAGGACGTGACGGTGGTCGTGCCGGTCGGCGGGGGCGGCCTGGCCGCCGGCGTCGCGCTGGTCGCCGGCCGGGCGGTGACCGTCGGCGTGGTGGCGGAGCGCTCGCCCGCGATGTGGGAGGCGCTGCGGGCGGGGCGGATCGTGACGGTGGAGCTGGGCGACACGCTGGCGGACGCGCTGGCCGGCAACCTGGAGCCGGGCACCGTCACGTTTCCGCTGGTGCGCGACTCCGTGGACTCGGTCGTGGCGGTCGGCGAGGCCGCGATCGCCGCCGCGATGCGGTTCCTGTACGCGGAGCACGGCTTGGTGGCGGAGGGAGGAGGCGCGGCGGCCGTGGCCGCCGTGCGGGCCGGGCTGGTAGCGGTGCGGACGGCCGCCTGCGTCGCGGTCGTGACGGGCCGAAACGTGGACGCGCGCCGCTACGCCTCGGTGCTCGCCGGTACGTGATTGGGTTGAACCGCCCGCGGTTCAACGCCTCACGTGGTTCGGGACACGTGGGACCGCCGGCGCTTCAAGATGCGCCGGGACCACCACGCCGTCAGGCCAGCATCGCCGCGAGCCCGGCGCCAACCTCCGCGAACGTCGTCGCCGGCAGGTAGCGGCCGCCCGCGCGGCGGGCCAGCTCCCGGCACCGGTCCACCGCCTCGGGGTCCCCGCTCGTGCCCAGGACGTGCACGCGGTCGATCCCGCCCAGCGCCGCGAGCGGGTCGCCCCCAGCCGTGGCCAGGCAGTCGCTCATCACGATGGCCAGGCGTTCGGGGGCGGCCGCGCGGGCCAGCTGGGCCGCCGCAACCCGGAGCGCCAGCGCCAGGTTCGTGGTGCCGTGGGCGCGCAGCGACAGGATGTCCGTCACGAGCCGCCGAGCCGGACGCGGCCGGCCCTGCGCCTGCAGGACGATCGCGTCGCGGTTGAACGCCACCACGCTGCAGTCGGCGCGGCTGGCCGCGGCCAGCGCGACGGCCGCCGCCGCCACCGCGGCCAGCGCGATGCTGCGGCCGCGCATCGACCCGCTCTGGTCGATCAGCAGGCAGGCGGCCGGCCGGGCCGAGCGCCAGTCGCGGACGACGAAGTCCTCGGCGGCGCGAGGACGGCCGGCGGCGCGCTCCAGCGTCCGGTCGAGGTCCACGTCCGCCTCGGCGAGACCGGGCAGCGGCACGATCTTGCGGTAGCCGCGCCGGGCAGGGGGGCC
>DASQZW010000361.1:0-2740 GCA_035638495.1 Terriglobales bacterium | reverse complement strand
GCAGCGTCTCCAGGGTGGCGGTGACTGGTCCGGGGCAGGTCGCGGAGCTGGCGGGCCAGCCGGACCTGGCCCCAGGCGGTGCTGCTGTTCAGGTGGTGCTCCTCGCGCAGCCAGGCCGCGCAAGACAGGCTGGGGTCATTGGAATCCTGCTCGCAGCGCATCTGCTCGTCGAGGCGTCCGACGAGCCTGGTGAGGGCGGCGTCGAGCTGGTTGCGGAGCGTCAGGGTGGCGCTGACCAGCTCAGCGAGCTGCTCGGTCGGCAGGTCGAGGTCGGCACAGTTGTGGAGGCCGTCGACGCCCTCTTGCAGGGTGTCGAGGGCAGCGGTGGGGAGCTCGACCGCGCCATCCGAACGCATGTTCCCAGTCTACCCTGGGACCGGCCCCGCGTCAAGTCTTCATTTACGAACTAAGCTAATCTCCGGTTGAGCATCGCGCCTCCAGGCGAAGGAGCTCCGTTCCCTCGGCCGGGTCCTCAGACGGGGAACTGCCACGCAGTTCCCCGTCTGAAGCCGCCGGCGGCGACTCAGCTCAGCAGACGGCGCAGCTCTCCGCCCAGCGCGATCGCATCCGGCGTCGGCATCGTCGGGTTGTTGAACGTGAACCCGCCGATGCCCGCGTCCAGGTACGGCCTCATCCGCTCGGCCGCCTGGTCCACCGTCGCCGGGAAGACCATGCCGCGGCGGCCGGCCGGGATCCGCTCCAGCACGGCCGCCGCCTGCTGCTCGCTCTCCACCAGCACGACGGGTGAGCCCGCCGTGCGCAGGATGGTGGACGGGTCGCGGCCCTCGGCCTCGCAGTGCCGCTCCAGCACCTCGCTCTTGTGCTTCAGCACGTCGAGCGTCCCCCACCAGTGGGAGATGTCGCCGTGACGCGCCACCAGGCGGAGCGTGCGCCGCTCGCCGCCGCCGCCGATCAGCACACGCGGGCCGCCTGGCTGGATCGGCCGCGGGCTGTTCAGTGCCTGGTCGATCCGGTAGTGCTTGCCCGCGAAGGAGGGGCGCTCCTCGGTGAACATCTTCCGGCAGATCGTCAGCGCCTCGTCGAGCCGGTCCATCCGCTCGCCGATGGGCGGGAACTCGAATCCGTAGCCGGTGTGCTCGGCCTCGTTCCAGGCGGCGCCGATGCCGAAGATGGCGCGGCCCTTCGAGATCACGTCCAGCGTGGTCGCCATCTTGGCGAGGAGCGCCGGGTTGCGGTACGTCACGCCCGTCACCAGCGTCGCGAGCCGCACTCGCGTCGTGCGGGCGGCAAGAGCGCCGAGCGTCGTGTACGCTTCCAGCATCGGCTCGTCGGGCGGCCCCACGCCGCCGATCTGGTAGAAGTGGTCCATCACGGTCACGGCGTCGAAGCCGGCCGCCTCGGCGGCCTGGGCCAGCGTGACCACCCGATCGAAGCGGTCCTCTGGCGCGACGTCCGGAAACGTGAAGTTAGGCATGTGGTAGCCGAAGAACGGAGGCATGGCAGGTCCAACTCCCTGACGGCGGTCGTGCTTCCCGGCCGGGGCTCCTTCCGGGCCGGTCGGGAACCGCTCCGGCGGCGCATCGCATCGGGTGATCAGTGATGTACCTTGCTGCGCACCATGAATGACGCGTCCGGCACTGCCGAGGGATCGCTCGCGGCCGACGAGGCTGCGGCGCCGACCGAAGAGGAAGGCCTCTCCGACGGACCGGCGTCCGACCGCCGACGGCGGTGGCGGTGGCGGGAGTGGCTCTCGTCCGGTCTCTTCGCGCTGGTGGTCGTGTGCTTCGCCCTGCCCTTCGCGTCGGCGACCTGCACGGCCCCGGGCGGCTACGGCCGCGGCGCTCAGGGCACCTCGACGGTCTATCGCGGCTTCGACCTCGCCCTGGACGCGGTGCCAGCGGTGACTCCCGGCGACCGCGCGCCGCGGCCCGAGTCCCTCCCGAACGATGGCCAGCTCGGCGTGCAGCCGTTGGCGCTGCTGGCGCTGGTCGCCGCCCTGGTGGGCATCGCCCTGGCCTGGAGTCACGGTGCTCGCGTCACCGCGGCCTACGCCGCGTTCGGCGCGGTGCTCCTGGTCGCGGCCCAGCTGACCGCCGTCGATCAGATCGCCAGCCGCATCGGTGACCGCGCCGCGCTGCCGAGCGGCAAGAGCCAGGGCGACTTCGTCGGCACGGGCCTGGGCTTCCTGCTCGCGCTGCTGCTGCTCGCGATCGTCGCGGCCGTCAACGTGGTCGCGGCGGTGTGGCGGGCGCGTCGAATTCGACGTGCCCCGGCGCCGGAGCTCACACGCCCAGCGTGACGCCCTTCCCCGCCAGGAGGCCGCGGATGGCCGGCTCGGTGGCCGCGACGTGGTCGGGCATCGCCGCGCGCGCCGCGCCGGCGTCGTGGGCAGCCAGCGCCGCGATCAGCCGCTCGTGCTCGGCGCGCTGCCAGGGGGTCCGGATGTGCGAATCGGCCGTCAGAGCGCTCGCATCCGGTTGTTCCGCGGCTGGTGCTCGACCTCGGCCTGGCCCAGGACCTCGAGGACCGGCGGCACGTACATGCCGAAGCGGCCGCGCAGCCCCTTCTTGAGGCCGTACCAGCCGCCGATCGGGTTGTCAGGCGAGCGGCCCCAGGCCTCGACGGTGCCCTCCGCCGCGGGCTTCTGCTCGTCGGCGCTGCCCAGCGGCATCCAGTCGCCGTGCTCCTTCAGCATCGCGTGGAGGTCGGTCAGGCAGCGCAGGTCGTAGCGCAGCTCGGTCTTGCCGACCTGCACCACCAGGACGGGCGGGTCGAGCGT
>DASQZW010000360.1:0-7247 GCA_035638495.1 Terriglobales bacterium | reverse complement strand
TCTCGCCCTCGATGCCTTCGATCTTCAGGAAGAAATCGACGTTGGCCATGCAGCACTCCTTGCGACTCCAGAACGATCCGGCGCTGACCGACATCGCCACGGGCGGCGCCGATTATCGTAGGCCCGTGGCGGCGCCTCGTGACGGCCCATCTGCGGTCCGACCGGCGGACCTGGCACCGCTGCGCCGGGCGCTCCGCCAGGCCATCACCACCGAGTCGGTCGCCTCCGCCCTGCGCCTCGAGACCAGTCTGTCGCTGAGCCCGCTCGACCGCGGCGGCGATCCGGTCCACTGAGCGCGGGCGGCGTGAGCGCGATCCTGACCTCGATCACGCGGGAGCCCTGGACCGCGTCGTTCCGGATCGACGGCGAGACGGAGGCACCGCCCTTCCTCGAGGGCGTGCCCGGTCGCTGCTTCGGCTTCGCCACCGGCCTGCCGGCCGATCCCGATCCCGCGGCAGGCGGCTGGCTCGATCGCGACCGTCCGCTGACCGGCTGGCGCCACGGGCCGCGCGACGTCGCGGTCACCGTCGCGGCCGCCGGCGATGGGATCGTTGCGCTCACCGTGACGGCGACGCCGGCCGGCGAGACGGTCGTGGCGGTCGGCGCGCGGTTCGTGGCCGCCCCCGGCGAGCGCTTCTGGGGCTTCGGCGAGCGCTCGCACAGGGTCGACCATCGCGGCTCCACCGTGGAGCACCGCGTGGGCGAGGGCCCGTATCAGCTCGACGAGTACGGCCTCGTCGAGGCGATCACGCCGCCGTGGGCGATTCGCCGGCGGCGGGACGCCACCTACTACCCCGTCCCCTGGCTGCTCTCCAGCCGCGGCTTCGGCGTACTGGTCGACAACGACGAGGTGAGCCTGCACCGTCTCGCGACTCCGGAGGCGGGCGAGTGGAGCGTCGAGGTTCGCGCGGACGAGCTGCGGCTGCGCGTGTTCGCCGGTCCACGCCCCGCCGACGCGCTACGGCGCTTCACTGCCGCGACGGGCCGCCAGCCGCTGCCGGCCGCCGCCTGGTTCTTCGGTCCCTGGTTCCAGACCGGGCACGCCAACCAGGTGCCGCTGGAGCGCGAGCGGGAGATCGTGCGGCGGCTGCGTGACGCGGGCGTGCCCGCCTCCGCGGCCGAGACGCACATGCGCCGGCTGCCGGCCGGCGCCCACGTCGGCCGGCGCGATGGCGAGCGGGCGCGGGCGGCCATGTTCCACGCCGCCGGGCTGGCCTGCCTGACGTACTTCAACCCGATGGTCGCCGAGGAATACGAGCCCGTCTTCGCCCGGGCCGCGGAGCAGGGCCTGCTCCAGCGCCGGCCGTCGGGCGAGCCAGCCGCGTTCACGGCGTACGCGGGGGGCCGCGTGCCGCCCCTGGCGGTCGAGGCGCAGCTCGACTTCACCGCCCCGGGCACGGCCGGACTGGTCGCGGAGCTGGTGGCGGAGGCGCTGGACGACGGCGCCGACGGCTGGATGGAGGACTTCGGCGAGTACACCCCACCGGACGCGGTCTCGGCCGACGGGACGCCGGCCGAGCGGATGCGCAACCTCTATCCCGTCACGTATCACCGCGCGTTCGCCGAAGCGGCGGCCGGCGCCGGTCGGCCGCTGGCGCGCTTCGTGCGCTCGGGCTGGACCGGCGCCGCCCCCTTCGCACCGATCGTATGGGGCGGCGACCCCACCACCGGCTGGGGCTTCGACGGCCTCCGCTCGGCGCTGACGCAGGCGCTCACCATGGGCCTCTCCGGCGTCGCCATCTGGGGCTCGGACATCGGCGGCTTCTTCTCGCTGGGGGAGCAGCGGCTGACTCCCGAGCTCCTCGTTCGCTGGATCCAGTTCGGGGCGGTCTCGACCGTCATGCGAACGAAGTCGGAGGGCGTGGCGATCCCCGAGGGCGAGCGCCCGCAGATCTGGGACCCGGACGTCCTGCCCCACTGGCGGCGCTGGGCGAGCCTGCACACCCAGCTCAATCCCTACCTCCATGCGGCCGCTGCGGAGTACGTCGAAACGGGGATGCCGGTGATGCGCCACCTGGCCCTCGCGTATCCCGACGACCCTGCGGCCGGGGCAGTCGAGGACCAGTTCCTGCTCGGGCCGGACCTGCTGGCCGCCCCGGTGCTCGAGCCAGGCGCGCGAGAGCGGCGCGTCTACCTGCCGGCCGGGTCCTGGGTCGATCTCTGGCGCTCGGCCGTCTGGGAACCGGAGACGCGGGCACTCATCCCGGGCCGGCCGCGTGTGCTGGACGGACCGGCATGGACGACGCTGCCGGCGCCGCTGGCGGAGCTGCCGCTGCTGGTCAGGGCGGGCGCGCGCATCCCGATGCTGCCCCCGGACGTGCTCACCCTGACCTCGGACGGCCTGCCTCCGCCGCGCCACCTGGCGTTCGCCCCGAACGATCCGTAGCGACCTGACGGCCAGGCTCGACACGAATCCGGTGCGATCATGGGCGCATGACCGCGTGGCAGGACGTCGAACGAGCGGCGCCGGAGTTCGCCCGGCGCGTGCGGACGCTGTTCGACGCCCACAAACACAAGACGATCGCCACCCTGCGAGCCGACGGGTCGCCGCGGATCTCGGGGATCGAGACGAGCTTCGAGGACGGCGAACTGGCCTTCGGCTCGATGCGGAATGCGCGCAAGGGTGCGGATCTGCGCCGGGACCCGCGGTTCGCCATCCACAGCGCCACGGTCGACCCGATCGAGGGCTCGGAGGCCCAGTGGCCGGGCGAGGCGAAGATCTCCGGTCGGGCGATCGCTGCCGGACCGATCACCGGCGGACCGGACGGCGAGCTCTTCCACGCGGATGTCGCCATGGTCGTGCACACCCACCTCAACGACGAGGCCACGCTGCTCGTCGTCGAGTGGTGGACGCCCGCGCACGGGCTGCAGCGGATCGAGCGCGAGTAGCCCTGGGGAACCGCGACGCGGACCGGTGCCGCCCTCGACGTGTGCTACCAGGGGTTGGCGGCTACCCAGACGTGGTTGTCACCCGGGTTGGCGAAGGACAGCAGCAGCTGGCTCGACGTGCTGAGCTCGGGGTGACCGATCAGGGCGCGGCAGAGGTTGAGGCCACTGCCGCCGGAGCACGGCACCTTGCCCGACGTCCCCTGGCTCCAGGTCCCGGTCGGCGAGGTCGCGTGCCAGACGCGGAAGTCGCCGCCGAGCGAGGTCTCTTCGACCAGGGCGAATTTCTGGCCGACAGAGGAGAAGTTGTCCGCCGTCACCGCGAACGGCGAGGCGCCGGAGATGATCGACTGGGCCTGGGTGGGGTCGGCGGTGAAGCCGCCGCTGGCGGCGGGATCGAAGAACCGGTAGCCGCTCGAGTTCCGCCAGCTCGACGGCTGGCCGCCCACGCGGGCCAGGAAGATGCGGCCGCTGCCGCACGCACCGAACCCGGAGCTGTCGCAGATGGACGAGAACAGGAACAGGTTGCCCCCGCTGAAGACGGGTGAACCGAGGAGGAGCTGCGACGGCAGGCTCCGTCCCGGCGTGGAGGCCTTGAACACGCGCGTCATCGCGCTGACGGCGTTGGTCGACGGATTGTACTCGGCGATCCCGAACCGCTCGGTCACGATCCCGGTGCTGCTGGTGACGCACACGTCCGTGAAGCTGATCAGCAGGAGCGAGCTGTTGACCGCCGCCGGCTCGCGGGTGACGCCTGAGATCCAGGTGGCCGCGTACGCGTTCGTGCCGGACGCGCCGCAGGCCGTGGTGCCGTCGGGCATCACCAGGCCCGTGGGCGTGGGCAGGAACTGCCTCGGGGCCTGGTTGCTGGGCAGCGGCTCGATCGACGTGCCCGTGCTCGGGATCTCGCTCAGACCGGTCGGCACCTGGCCTGCCGTGAACGGACCGATGGCCGCCGTGGACCCGGGGATGAACCCGAGCACGGTCCCGCCGGAGTTGGCGATCGGCGTGTCGCAGAAGAGCCAGATGCTGCTGCCGCTCTTGTTGGGCAGCTGGTGGCTGAACCCGCAGTCGCGCTGCAGGACGTTTCCGGAGGAGGTCTCGTAGCGCGAGACGACGTGGTGAGGCGGAGCGGCGTCCGCGGATGCGTTGACCGGCGCCGCGACGGCCGCGGCCGCGACGGCGAGCGCGACGAGCGAACGAACCCGACGAGGAGGCATCGACACATCTCCTTGCGTTGCGAGGCGGATGCGGGCGGCGAGCCAGCCCGGAGCAGCCGGCCACCTTGCCGGACGGCTGCTGCGTCCCAGGTCCGAGTACAGCAGAGTACCGCACCGAGCGCTCCTGAAGTCAGCGGCTCGGGAGCCGGCGCTCGGGCCGGGTCAGCCCTGGCCCAGCCGAAACCCGAGCTCGCGCAGCGGCGCATGAAAGGCGACCGCCGGCCGCTACACCGTCTTCACACCATGCGCGACAGTGTGCGTGAACTCCCGACCGGCGATCCCAGAGACCCGCGGCTCGGGCCCGAGCGCAGATGAGTCGGGTCGGCCACGTCCCAGTACTTGCGCTGAGCGAGCACGCTGAGCCAGCGCCCGCATGCGATCGCCATGATCGCCGAGAGGACGGCGTCGGGGGCCACCGCCATCACCCACTGGATGGCCGTCAGGGTCGCGAAGTAGGGCCGCATCGCGCGGACCTGGCGCCGGTACAGCGCCTGGGCCGTGCCCAGCGCCAGACGACCGTCCAGCACGTCGCGGGACAGGCGGCCGGCTACCTGCCCGAGGACGAGCGCCGTGCGGATGCCCTCGCCGCCCAACGGCAGGCACTGGCCGGCCGCGTCTCCGACGACGAGCAGGCCATCGACCGCGGGCTCACGGAGTCGATACGGAAGGATGCCTCCGTGCAGATCGGAGGCGCGGACCGGGCGACCGGTGAAGCGCTGCAGCAGTCCCTTGATCTCGCCTCCAGCCGGGAAGCGGCCCACGCCCACCCGCCGGTGGTCCCCCGACGGAAAGTCCCAGTGATATCCGCGGCGCAGCCCGTCATGGTGCAGCCAGAAATGCAGGTCGTCTCCCACGCTTGGCACTCGGCACTCGATGCCGACCCCGCGACCTCGCAGCGAGACGTAGCCCCGACGCAGCGATGAAGCCAGGACGGCGTGGGCGCCGGAGGCGTCGATCACGACCCGGGCCTGGAAGACGCCCCGGTCGGTGACGACCCTCCCGCCGTCGATCCCCCTGGCTGAGGCGAGCAGGAAGTGCGCCTCGGTCCTCGCGAGCAGGAGCGCGCAGAACCGTCCGTAGTCGAAGGTGGCGAACGGGTAGTGCAGCCGCAGGCGCAGCACCCGCCCACCTGGGAGGTGGATGCTGAACCACTCGTGGACCTGCTCGACGCTTTCGAGTGCGTCCAGGCGCTCCAGGACCGCGAGGGGTGTCGCGCAGGCCGACGTCTGCTGCTGACCGACCGGATGCCGGTCGATCAGGAGGACGCGCGCTGCCGGGCCGAGCTCCTGCGCAGCGGCCAGGCCCGCGAAGCTGGCCCCGACGACGATGGCGTCCCAATCCATCGGCGTGGTGGCCGGCGACACGGCAGGCGACGGCGCGATCGGCAGGCTGCCGCTCGCGGGGGGGCGGCTGACACTCGCATCGGTCACCAACGGGTCGCTGCCGGTGGGCCCGCCGGCAGCGTTGGGGTGTGCATTGCGTCGGAGCATGACGAGCCTCAGCGGTGAGGCTATCGCGCCCGACCGAGATCGGACAAAGCCGGAACTGAGACGAAGTGGGCGCGGGAGTGCGGCCGGGGCGCCGCCGTGACCGAGTGTTCCCCGGGGGCGGCGTCGTGGCTGTTCGAGCGGGCCCGTCAGTGCGGACCACGCAGCAGCATTGCCAGGAAGCCCACGTAGAGCAGGACCATCGCGGCGCCCCCGGCGCGCGTCAGGCCGCGCTGTGCGGCGGAGATGGCGATCGCGGCGACGGTCGTCAAGCCCAGCCAGGCCAGCGTGGCCGCCACGCCATGCTCGTCCGCACGCGGACCGAGCACGACGACCGGCAGGCCGAGGCCGACCACCAGGTTGAGCGTGTTGCTGTTGAACGCCTCGCTGACCACCGTGGCTCCGTCGCCACGCATCGCCAGGCGCACCGCGGCATACAGGTTCGGCACGCCGGTGAGGGCGGCCAGCGCCACGGTCCCCACCACGACGTCCGACACGCCCCAACGCCGGCCCAGCAGCAGCGCGGTCGTCACCATCACGACGCTGCCGGCCACGATGACCGCCACGGCTGCCGGAACCAGCCACACCGGGAGCCAGCCAGCGCCGGCCCCGATCACATCGACGACCATGTCCTCCGAGTGGATCTGCGCGGCCGGCACCACCATGATGCGGACGGCCCACCCCGGCAGCGGGAGCCGGCGGACCCGGCGCGGCGGCAGGGCGAGCAGCGCGACGTAACCGGCCAGGATCACGAGGAAGAGCGCCACGGCGACCCGGCCCGGGAGCACGCCCAGCAGCAGCCCGGCCGCCACCAGTGTGATCAGGAGGTTGGCCGTGCCGTCCACCAGCGGCACCAGCCGCGAGAAGGAGAGCCGGCCGGCCAGCAGACCGGGCACGCCGAGCAGCGCGGCCAGGTTGAAGAGGTTGGAGCCGAGGATGACGCCGATCCCCGCTTCGCGCGCGCCGGTCAACGCCGCCGACGTGGCCGAGGCGATCTCGGGGGCGTCAGCGCCCAGGGCTGTCAACAGGCCCAGGAGGCCAGCGGCGAGGCCCAACTTGAGGCCCAGCCGGCTGAGGCCCAGCACGAGCAACTCGCTGGAGCCGAGCGTCGCAGCCAGGGCCACCAGGAAGGCCGCGACCGCGAACCCCGTAGACACGTCGTCAGCAATTGTCGGCGAGGGGGCTGGAGGACTGGCGGAGTCGGGCCTGCCCCTGGGGCTTCTCAGCGCCGGTGCGTTGCTGGCAGGCGCCTGGTCGCGGAAGCGGCCAGGGGCGCCCGCCTCCGTGGATGCGCCTCACGTGATGCGAGGCGAGCATCCAGGACGGGCCACCTGACCCTGGTCGCAGCGGGATGAGGGCGAGATGCTGGCCTCACGATGGAAGCACACGTTTCACTCCAGGCCGTCACCGAGTTCGCGGCGCTGCGCTTCCCGGAGCTGGCGCTCTCCGCATACCTGCCAACGGACGCCGGCGCAGGCCGGGGCTACTAGTCGCGGTCGGTTCGTGGATGGTGGGTTGGTTGCTCCGAATCCAGCCGGGCCAGATCGTGTCAGGGCCGTGTCAGCACGGCAACAGGCTGGTGTCAGGACGATCGGCGACCGTCGTGCCATGAACAGGCCAGCAATCTCGGTCTCGGGCCTCCGGAAGGCATTCC
>DASQZW010000359.1:0-4062 GCA_035638495.1 Terriglobales bacterium | reverse complement strand
GTCGAGAACGGGTTCGGCTGGCTCCCGGCGCTGCTCTGGCGCATGGAGGCGGCGTGGCACGTCCTCGGCGGCGAGCTGCCGCACCTGGAGCGCTCACCCGCGGAGTACGTGCGGGAGCACCTCTACCTGTCGACCCAGCCGACCGAGGAGCCGGCGCGGCACGCTGACTTCCGTCGGCTGTTCGAGCACTGCCCGGAGCTCGCCGACCGCCTGATGTTCGCGAGCGACTACCCGCACTGGGACGGCGACGCGCCGGACCGTGCGCTCCCGTCCACGGTCCCGGAGGACGTCCGGCGCCGGATCCTCTGCGAGAACGCGCGCCGCCTGTACCGGCTGCCGTGAGCGGGGAGCACGACTCGCCCACCCTGACCCCTCGGCGAACAAGAGGCGGATTCGTCGTCGCCCGCGCGGACGAGATCCCGCCGGGCGGCCGGCGGATCGTGGAGGTCGCGAACCGCTCGATCGGCGTGTTCAATGTGGGCGGCGACTTCTACGGGCTCCGCAACCGGTGCCCGCACCAGGGCGGGCCGCTCTGCGAGGGCCGGCTCCTCGGCGTGCTGGAGGCGGACCGCCCCGGCGCCTTTCGCTGGACCGGGGCCCGGCGCGTCCTTGCCTGTCCGTGGCACGGCTGGGAGTTCGACATCACGACCGGACAGTCGTGGTGCGACCCCGCTCGGCTGCGGGCCGCCCGGTACGAGACGGCGGCCGTGGGCGGCGGCGACCTCCTGGAGCCCCCGGCGCCCGGCCTGGTGACGGGTCCCTACGTCGCGGAGACGTACCCGATCACGGTCGAGGAGCGCTACGTGGTGGTCGATGTCCGGACCTGAGGCCGGGCTGATCTATCACATCGCGTTCGATCGCGACTGGCGAACGGCGCAGGCGACCGGCGCCTACCGGATGTCGACGCGCGGGCGCACGCTCGAGGACGAGGGCTTCATCCACTGCTCGTCGGCCGCGCAGGTGGCGGCCGTGGGCAGCCGCTTCTACGCGGACGTGCCGGGCCTGGTGCTGCTCACGATCGACCCCGCGCGCCTCCGCTCCGAGGTCCGGTACGAGGCGATCCCCGGGACGGAGGAGCGATTCCCGCACGTCTACGGTCCGCTCGACACGGACGCGGTGGTCCGCGTCGAGCCGTACCGCCCAGGGCCGACCTTCTAACCCCGGCGGACGATCTCCTGCAGCGACCAGCGGTTGCCGTCCGGGTCCTCGAAAAACACGAACCGGCCCCACGGGAACTCCTGCACCTCGGTGACGTCGACTCCACGCCGTGCCAGCTCCTCGCGCGCGGCGCCCGCGTCGGAGACCACGAGCTGCATGCCTTTCACCGAGCCGGGAGGCGCGTCCACGATTCCTTTCCCGAGGGCGATCGAGCACGCCGAGCCCGGGGGCGTCAGCTGCACGAAGCGGATGTCCTCGCTGACGGCGTAGTCGTGATCGGCGTTGAATCCGACCTTGTCCGTGTAGAAGGCCTTGGCCCGGTCCACATCCGATACGGGGATCGCCACCAGTTCGAGCTTCATGTCCATCGCTGAGCCATGTTAGGAAGGCACGGCGGGCCGGCGCCCTACCGCGCGTGGCGCAGGTGGAACGTCACGTCCGCGACGCCGATCCCTGGCTGGCGGAGCAGGATCGCCTTGAGCCAGAACGCCCGGTGGTTGTGCAGCGCCAGGGTCCACAGGCGGCGGTCCACGAGCTCCGGGATCACGACCGTGCAGACGGAGCGGGGGTGCCGCTCCCGCCACTGCATCACATAGCTGACGATCGGCGGCACCACCGCCCGATAGGGCGAGTCGATGACCACGAGCGACGGCCTGCGGCCGGCGAGCCCGGCGGCCCAGCGCCGGAACTGGCCCGGCACCTCGTCGAGCTCGGCGTGCGCCACCTGCTCCACGTCGGCCACGACGTGGAGCGCCACCACATCCACGCCCAGCGCCAGCGCGTAGCCCAGCGCGCCGACCGTGACCACGTCCAGCTGAGAGATCGGGACGAACGCCTTGTGCGGCCCGGCGACCGGACCGTCGCCGAACCACGGACAGCTGGCCGCCACGACGTTCCGGCGCCACAGCAGCGCCAGCTTGAGCCGGACCAGCCGGGGTCGAAGAACGATCTGGGCCGGGAGCGGCAGGGGCTCGTCGGGCAGGACGACCGTCACGATGCCGGCGTCCGGGGCCCGCCGGATCGCGTCGATTTCCCGGAGCTGTGAGTCGAGGCCGCGGCCGGCAACCTCCCGCACCTCGACGCCCGGCGGCAGGCCTGGCGGCGCGCCGGATCCCGGCGGCACCAGCGCCAGCGCGGAGCCGCGCAGCGCCCGCGCGTACGCGAGCGCGTTGGCAGCGGCCCGGTCCCACCGGCGCACCGCGACGAGCGCCGGCCCCAGCTTCGGCATCTCGGTGCCGGCCGGGATCCGCTCGAGCTCCGCGCCGACGTGCCGGTACGTGCGGTTGATGGCCAGGAAGCCCAGCACGAGCGCTGGGACCAGCACGACGACCACCCAGGCGCCGCGGGGGCTCTTGGTCACGACGATCACGACGCCGACCAGTGCGGTGACCACGGCGCCGGTCGCGTTGATCGCCAGTCCCCGCTGCCAGCCCCGCTCGCGCCGGGTCCACCACTGCCGGACCATCGCGGTCTGCGCCAGCGAGAACGCGGTGAACACACCCAGCGCGAAGAGGTTGATCAGGGCGTCTGTGCTGCCAGAGAACGCGAGCATGAGAATGGTGGCCGCGACGGCGAGGAACACGATGGCCGACGAGTACACGAGCCGGTTCCCGAGCTGCGCGAACCAGTGGGGCAGGAAGTCGTCGCGGGCAAGGATGGCCGACAGCCGGGGAAACCCGTTGAAGCTGGTGTTGGCGGCGAGGACCAGGACGAGGACCGTCGAGAACTGGACGCCGAAGTAGAGCCAGCGAGCCGGGCCCGTGAAGACGGCGGCCGCGATCTGCGACAGGACCGTCGGGCTGCCGCCCGGGCGCGGCACCGCCGAGTACAGGAGGTCGAGCGCCTCGACACCGACGAAGAGCAGGATGAGCAGCCCGCCGAGCATGGCGAGCGTCCGCGTGGCGTTGCGCACGCGCGGGTCGTAGAAGCTGGGCACCGAGTTGGAGACCGCCTCGATGCCGGTCATGGAGGAGCACCCGGACGCGAACGCGGCCAGCACGAGCAGCGGCGTCAGCGGCTCGGTCGTCGCGATCGGCGGGTACTCGCCGGCATGAGGCGCCCCGCCGAATGCGGCCCTGACGAGCCCGGCGGCGATCAGGGCCAGCATCGCGACGACGAACAGGTAGGTGGGCACCGCGAAGATGAAGCCGGCCTCGCGGACGCCCCGCAGGTTGCCGAGCATGAGGAGCGCGACCAGCACGACCGAGATCTCGAGCCGGTACGGCGTCAGCTCACGGAATGGCGAGATCAGAGCGTCGACGCCCGAGGAGATCGAGACGGAGACGGTCAGCACGTAGTCGACCAGCAGGGCAGCGCCGGCGACCAGGCCCAGCACGACGCCGAGGTTGGCCCGGGCCACCGCGTACGAGCCGCCGCCGCCAGGGTGCCCCCGGATGACCTGCTGGTACGAGATGGTCACGATCAGCATCAGCACCGCCACGGCGATGGCGATGGGCACGTTCCAGAACAGCGCGCTCGTGCCGGCCAGGGCCAGCACCGCGAGCGCGGCCTCCGGCCCGTACGCGACCGACGAGAGCGCGTCCGAGGAGAGGATGGGCAGGGCCTTGAAGACGGAGAGGCGCTCGGTGCCGATCGCCTCGGAGTCCAGCGGCCGGCCGATCAGGACGTCGCGAACCCGGGCGATCGCATGCGCGACGGGCCCCTGCGACGTGCTGGCCGCCTCCGTGGCCACCAGGTGGCCACGACGCCGCCGGAAGACGCCCAGGTCCTCGCGGCGAATCCGGAGGTAGTCGTCGCCCGGCCGCTTCCCCTTGACCGTGCTCATCGCCGCGCCAGGTCCCAGACGAGCGCGCCGGGCAGGCCGAGGTACGCGGCGCTGGCGGCGTCCGGCACGTAGCGCTCCGCGATCGCCTGCATGCCGACCTCGTCTGGCCCGAACCGCGG
>DASQZW010000358.1:0-2979 GCA_035638495.1 Terriglobales bacterium | reverse complement strand
CACGCAGCCGATCACGTGTCGGACCGGGATGCTCGCCGCGATCACGCCCGCGGGGTCGACCGACTCCAGGCGCCGGCCGCTGTCGAGAAAGAACCACCAGGGGATGCCGTTCTGCGCGAAGACCAGCGCGGTCTCGGGGCGGAGCGAGGCCCCCAGCGCGGGCGCGACAGCGGTCAGGCCGTGCGCCTTGAGCGTCACGAACGTGGCGTCGGCCTTACCGGCCGCCTCCAGCCGGTCGGTGCAGTGGGGCCGCGCCACGAGCTCGGTGCCGTCGGGCTCCAGGACGCGAACGCCGTGCTCGCGCATCGCCTCCAGGTGGCGGCCGCGGGCGATGAGCGTGACGTCCTGGCCGGCCGCCGCCAGGCAGGCGCCCAGGTAGCCGCCGGTCGCCCCCGCCCCCAGGATCGCGAACTTCACGTCGGGCCTGTATCGCACATCTGGACCGATGTGCGGTTCCCGAGGCCCGGGAAGCGCACTTCTGGACCGATGTGCGGTATTCGCGCCACCTACTCGGGCGAGAACGCCGCCGCGACGTGGCGGCGCTGGACCTTGCCGGTGGCCGTCCGCGGGATCTCCGTCACGAAGTACAGCTGGCGCGGCACCTTGAAGTCCGCCAGGTACCGGCGGCAGAAGTCCATCAGCTCGCGCGTCTCCACGTCCCCGCTGAGCACGACCGCCGCGGCCACCTCCTCGCCCCAGGACGGATGCGGGACGCCGAACGTCACCGCCTCCGACACCGCCGGGTGGCGCAGGAGCACCTCGTCGATCTCGCGCGGCGCGATCTTCTCGCCGCCCCGGTTGATCAGCTCCTTGATGCGGCCCCGCAGCGTCACGTAGCCGCGCTCGTCGATCGTGCCTTCGTCGCCGGTCCGGAACCAGTCGCCGGCGAACGCCTCCGCGTTCGCGGCCGCGTTCGCCTCGTAGCCGTCCATCACGTTGGCGCCGCGGACCGAGACCTCGCCCGCGGCGCCCACGGGCAGCATCGCGCCGCGCTCGTCGAGCACCGCGACCTCGACGCCCGTCCCGCGGCCGACCGAGCCAGGCTGGCGCTCCTCCGGCGGCAGCGGGTTCGAGGCCATCTGGTGCGACGCCTCCGTCATCCCGTACGCCTCCAGCACCGGCACGCCCAGCACGTCCTCCAGCCGCGCCATCAGCTCCGGCGCGAGCGCCGAGCTGCAGGAGCGGGCGAACCGCAGCGACTCGATTCCCTCCGGCCGGGCCCGGGCGGAGCGGCCGGCCAGCATCTGGTGGATCGTCGGCACCGCCGAGTACCACGTGACGCCGTGCTCCCGCACCAGGCTCCCGAACTCGAACGGGCTGAAGCGCGGCGGCACCACCACGGTCCCGCCCGACCCGAAGGTGGACAGCGCCGACGCGACCAGTCCGTGGACGTGGAACAGGGGCATGACGCACAGCGAGACGTCGCCGGCCGTGAGCTGGTACCAGGGGACGATGTTCGCCACCGACGCGGCCAGGTTGCGGTGGCGCAGGGGCACCATCTTGGGCCGGCTGGTCGTGCCGCTCGTGTGCAGCACGAGCGCCACGTCGTCCTCGCCGGGCGGCTCCACGTCGCGGCCCGACTCCGGCCCGCCGGGGAAGCGCAGCGATCCGTGCTCGTCGAACGCCGCCTCGACCACCGGGGCGTCAGCCGGCAGGGCCTGGCGCGCCGGTGCCCCCTGGCCGGGCGGGACGAGCAGCGCTCGCGCGCGCGTGTCCTGCAGGTAGAACTGGAACTCGTCGACCTTGTACGCCGGGTTCAGCGGCGCGGCGGTGCCGGCAGCGGCGGCCGCCAGGAAGAGCACGATCGCCTCCGCCGAATTCGGGTACACCAGGGCGACCCGGTCGCCGCGCCGGACGCCGCACGCGGCGAGCGCTTCGGCTCCTCGCCAGACCTCCTCGCGCAGGCGCCGGTACGTCAGGCGGATCCCACCCGGGATCACGAGCGCCAGGCGGTCGTCCTGGCCCGCGTCGAGCACGTTCAGCAGCGTCGGCACGGACTCAGCGTACTGGCTGGCGGCCGATGACCTCCGCGAGTTCGCGCAGGAAGGACTCGACGTCCGTGACGAGCCCGATCGACTGCCAGCTGCCGCGGTCCGCCAGCTTGGTCACGACCGCCGGATTGATGTCCACGCAGACCGTCCGCACCTGCGCCGGCAGCATGTTGCCGGTCGCGATCGAGTGCAGCATCGTGGAGAGCATCAGGGCCAGCCGGACCCCCGGCAGCGCCTGGCGCATGCGCCGCTGCGCCTCCCCCATCTCCGTGATCACGTCGGGCAGCGGGCCGTCGTCCCGCACGCTTCCGGCGAGCACGATCTCGACGCCGTGCTCGATCGCGCTCCGCATCACGCCGGTCCGCAGCTCGCCGGACTCCACCATCGCCGCCAGCGAGCCGGCCGCCCGCACGCGGTTGATCGCCCGCATGTGGTGCTCGTGGCCGTGCTCGATGGGCAGGCCGCTCTCCAGGTTGACGCCGAGCGCCGTCCCGTAGAGGGCCGCCTCCACGTCGTGGACGGCCAGGGCGTTGCCGGCGAACAGCACCTGGACGTAGCCGAGCTCGATCAGGCGCGAGAGCGAGCGCCCGGCGCCCGTGTGGACGACCGCAGGGCCGGCCACGACCAGGATGCGGCCGCCGTCCGCCCTGACGGCCCGCATCTCGGCCCCGATCTGGCCGATCAGCAGCTTCTTCGGCTTCTCGGCGGACACCTCGCTGGCCATGAAGCTGAAGATCTCGGTCTGGCGGGACCGCTCCAGCGGGGTCACGCGCACGCCGGCGTGCCCGACCACGACCTCCAGGCCGGGCTCGGCCTCGTAGAACGGGATGCAGCGGGCGCGGCGGGCGTCGCGGTCGATCGCGATGGCGCAGTCCATCTCCTGCTTCTCGACCGGCACCCAGCGCTCGTCCAGCATCACCTCGGTCGGCAGGTTGCTGGTCGAGTAGAAGCCCTCTGGGTACACGCCCTGCCTGGCCACGCGCGCGGT
>DASQZW010000357.1:0-34540 GCA_035638495.1 Terriglobales bacterium | reverse complement strand
TCCACCAGTGGCGGAGTCGTGGACTGCTTCCTGCTGAGGATGGGCAGGTTAGCGGCGTCCGGCCTGGTACTGGTCGAGCATCCAGAAGTGGGCATGGGACACCGGCCGGATGCCGCACGTTCGCGACCACATTCTGACGCTTCTCGACAACTCGCCCACCGGGGGCGGGTTCGCGACGCCCATCACCAACGCGCTGATCAGCCAGAACGTGGTGGGCGAGAGCACCAGTCCGATTCGCATCGCGAGCGTCCTCACCGACCTGTGCAATGAGGGCCTGGTCTCCATCCACCCTCGCAACGAGTGGAGGATCACGGACCAGGGCCGGCAGTACGTGGCCGCTCGCGCGAACTGACCGGAGGCATCCTAGTCAGGGTGCCCCGCGATCGGTCCTCCGCCTCACTACCTCGCTGAACCGGTCGGCCGCCGCCCGATCCACGCCCGGCAGGTGCGCGGCCGCCGTCGTAGCGCGCCGCGATGGCCACCCTATACCTGGAGCACGGCCAGGAACCGGACCACGGCTGACCGAGGCAGGTGGCACGCCCGGCGCGGTCAAGCGTCGCCGTGTCTCGTTCGACGACGCTGAGTAGACTCTCGACGTCGACGATGCCCAGGGCACCGCGCATCACCGGCAAGGGTAGAGACGAGATGAGCCGCACCTACACCGTCGTCCTCGACCCCGAGGAGGGGGGCTACACGGTGACCGTGCCGGCCCTGCCGGGGGTCGTCACCCAGGGAGAGACCGTCGATCAGTGCATCGAACGGGTGCAGGAGGCGATTGAGCTGCACCTCGCGGCGATCGCCGCCGACGGCGAGCCGATCCCCGAGGAGCACGAGAAGCCCATGCTGGTCACCGTCACGGTCGCCGCGTAGTTCTGTGGCGACCCCGGACTGGGCCGACTTGTTCGACGCACCCCTCGATGACGAGCCGTTCACCGAGGAGGAGCAGGCCGCGGCAGATGCGGCCCTGGTGCGCTTCCGGCAGGGCGACTACGTCCTCCTCGACGACCTGATCGCCGAATGCGGGCGCGCCGACACCCGACCGCTACCGGTTCGCAGCGGATAACCGCGGCCTCGCAGCGGCAGTGGCGAACACCGTCGAACGATTTGTCCTGCGTGATGCTCCGATTCGGCCGCGCACCGTATCGGCGCCCGCACGCTCGGGCTCATGGGATCGCCGAACCGGCCGCAGATGGCCATCAACAGCAAAGCGCCTGCCGGGGGAGGCATGCCGACGTATGTCACACGCTTCGACGGCGTCCGCGTCCTGGCCACCGACTACCATCCGGTCTGGCTGGACAACCTGGCCGACGACGTCACCATTGAGGGCTCGGCGATGAACGGCGTCGTCCAGGGCGCCGAAGCCGTCCGTTCGATCGTGACCTACATCCGCACGCTCTATCACAGCCAGGAGTTCAGATTCGCCGGCCCGTACGGCGAGAACGGCTTCCTGGAGGACTACACCGCCTTGGTCCGCGGCGAGCGGATCGGCAACGTCGTGCTGGTCACTCGCAACGCCGCCGGCCAGGCGCAGCAGATCGTGGCCAACTACCGGCCACGGAACACGCTGCTGCTCCTGTCGCGGCTGGTAGGAGAGCACTTCGCAAAGAGCGCCTACGGCGAGCACTTCGCCTCCAGCGTCCTCGAGTGAGGGCATCTCGGAGCCATCGCATGCAACGATGAGGTGCTGAGACCAGCAGCAGGAGACGCGAAGCCGAATGCTCGACAGATCGGGAACCCTCCCTGACAATCCGTTCAGCGGCCGGCAGCCGACCAGTCACGAGCGATGGTCCGGCCGGCCCTGGGACGCGTCGTACCACGACGGCCCTCCTCCCTGGGACATCGGGCAGCCACAGCCGGCGGTCGTGCGCGTGGCATCCGAGGGTGGATTCGCCGGCGCGGTGCTCGATGCGGGCTGCGGGACCGGCGAGAACGCTCTTCACATCGCCTCCCTGGGGCTGCCGGTTGTGGGCGTCGATGTGGCCGAGACCGCGCTGGCGATCGCACGAGAAAAGGCCAGGGTGCGCGGCATCGACGCTGAGTTCGTGGTCGCTGACGCATTGCAGCTCGGACGCCTTGGGCGCACCTTTGAGACAGTGCTCGACTGCGGTCTGTTCCACAGCTTCGACGGCGCTGAGCGGCCAGGCTATGTGGCGAGTCTGGCGTCGGTCACCGAGCGTGGCGGAACCCTCTACGTGTTGTGCTTCGCCGACGCCGGCCCCGGCACCAGGGGCCCGCATCCGGTCGACCAGGAAGAGCTGAGGGCCGCGTTCGACGGCACCAACGGCTGGAAGGTGAGGACCGTCGTGCTGGAGCGGATCGAGACGAGGTTCGGCGCGGGCGGCACTCCGGGCTGGCTGGCGACGATCAAACGCATCTCGGCATCGCGATGAGCGCCGGCTCGGCCCGACCGGCGAAGCAGCGGGGTCTTCGGGCTCTGGTCGTCGCCGTTCCCGGGCCGCTCAGTCCATCGGGAGCACGCTGAGCGCGTAGTCGACCATCGCGCCCGGGATGTCCGCACCCGTGGCGTCGATCGCGCCGTGGAACTCCGGCGTCTTCACCCGGCTGCAGCGCGCCGCCCGGTCAGCTCGTCGCGCTGGTCGCTGCCGACGCGGCGGCGGTGGCCGCGATGATCGCCGCCATCATCTCGTCGACTGCCCGGCGGACGGCGTCCGAGGCCCAGCTGCCCCTGGCGATGCGGGCGGCGCGCTCCCGGAGCTCGCGCTTCGACAGGCCGGCGTCGCGGGGGTCCACGACCCGGTGCTCGCTTCGGAGTGCGTGCACGAGCGAGATGAGCGCGGCCGTTCGCGGGTCCGGCGCCGTCTCCTCCAGCAGCGCCCGGGTCATCGCCTCGCGCACCTCGGCCTCGTGGCGGGCGTCCGCGGCCGGCCAGGCATGCCTCGGGAAGATGCCGAGGATCGTTCCCTGCTCGGCGCGGACCGCGCCGATCGCGGCCAACCGCACGTAGAGCGTCTGCCGCAGGTTCTTGCCCAGCGGTCCGATCGCCGCCGTGGGCTTCTTGCCCTGGCGCGCGACGACGACCTCGAGCGCCCTGTCGAGAACCTCGTCTCCGGTCGGAGTGGCGTCCCGGACGACGAGGCGGCCGGGCCGGGCCTCGTCGCCCTCGCGCGTGAGATCCACGCGGTTCGCGAGGGCGAGCTCGAGGAGGTTGGCGCCGCCCAGCGCGATGTCCACTTCGGCACCGGAGACCATCAGCCGGCCGCTCGCGTCGTCAGTGAGGAGCAGGAGGAGGTCCTCGGCGATGAGCACGTCCTCACTCTACCCAGGCGCCGCGGCCGCCGGGCTCAGCTCCGGGTCGCCATGAACGTCACCAGGTCGACCATCCGGCAGCTGAAGCCCCACTCGTTGTCGTACCACGCGACGACCTTCGCCGAGCGGTCGCCCAGCATCATCGTCAGCGGCGCGTCGACGATCGAGGAGTGCGGGTCCTTCAGGTAGTCCGACGACACCAGCGGCTCGTGCGTCACGGCCATGATGCCGCGCAGGGGACCCGCGGCCGCCTCCTCCAGCGCCGTGTTGATCGCCTGCGCGGTCGCGGCCCGCTCCAGCTCGACGGTCAGGTCCACGACCGAGACGTCCAGGACGGGCACGCGGAACGCCATCCCGGCGAACCGGCCGGCCAGCTCGGGCAGCACTTCCGCGACGGCCCGGTTGGCGCCGGTGGAGGTCGGGATGATGTTGTCCGCCGCCGCCCGGGCCCGCCGGAGGTCCTTGTGGGGCAGGTCCTGCAGCCGCTGGTCGCTGGTGTAGGCGTGGACCGTCGTCATCATGCCGTGCTCGATGCCGAACGAGTCGTGCACCACCTTCACCACCGGCACCAGGCAGTTGGTCGTGCAGCTGCCCATCGACACGACGTGGTGCCGCGCCGGGTCGTACGTCGCGTGGTTGATGCCCATGAGGAGCGTTGCGTCCTGGCCCCGGGCGGGCGCAGAGATGACGACCCTGCGGGCGCCGCCGCGGTCGATGTGTGCGCGCGCCTTCGCCGCGTCCGTGTAGTGGCCCGTCGACTCGATCACGATGTCCGCGCCCAGGTCGCCCCAGGGCTGCTCTCCGGCTTCCGGCAGCGAGAGGAAGCGGATGGACGTGCCGTTCACCTCGATCGCGTCCCCGCACGCCACGACCTTCGGCGCGAACGTGCCCATCGCCGTGTCGTGCTTGAGGAGGTGGGCGAAGGTGGCCGCGTCGCCGATGTCGTTGACCGCCACGACCTCGAGGTCGGAGTCCATCTCGGTCGCCGCCCTCAGCATGTTCCGGCCGATGCGGCCGAACCCGTTGATGCCGATCTTGATGCCCATATCACGATGCTGGGCCGCCCCCGGCTGCGCCCGGCTGGGGCACCCGCCCGTGCCTGTGCACCGGGCGCGGTCCGTCGATCCCGGTGCGGTGCCGATCGCGCCGTCATCGTCATGTTCGGGGTGGTCTCGGCCCTCGTCTTCCGCCTCCGGGACGTCGACTGACGGCCCGCACCTCCCGGGCCGGACGGCCCTGACCGCATGACGCACGGCGTCATACAGTCGAATCAGGAGGTGAAGTCACATGGCCGAGAGGAAGACCTGGCGCGACGGGGTCCTCGGAACGCTCGCGAAGCGCATGGAGGAGGCCGGCGGCGAGGTCATGGACGCCTGGCGGAAGCGAGCGCGGCGACGCGACCGCGTCGGCGACGTCAGCTACCACGGCCTGCAGGTGGTGCACGGCGGCCTCGAGCTCACAGTCCGGTCGCTCGGCCGGCTGGAGCGGGCCACGCAGCCGCCGCACCGTGCCGCCCGGCACGAGCCGCTCCAGCCTGCGGTCGAGGCACCGGCCGAGCGGGCCCGCCGGCCCGCCGCGCCGCCGCCCAGGAAGCGGCGGCCGGAGCCAACCGGGTCGTAACCCCACGTCCGGGCCTCGGGGGCCGCGCGGTCCCCGGGGCCCTGCCCCGGTTGCTGGTCGCCAACAGGGCGCAACCGAGCCGAAGGTGCGCCAATCGCCCATTCCGAGCCCGACGAAAGGGCGATTTGGCGCCAAATGGCCCGCTGTCAGGGTCCGCGGTGAGGCGCTTCCGGCGGTGCCGGACGGGCGTCGGGCTGGCCGACTGAGCTGAGCCGCTCGGCGTACTGGCGCAGCCGGTCCTGCGCCCGGCGGTGGACCGTCTCCGGCGGGTAGGCGCCGTCCTCCTGCCGTTCGCCGGCCGGCACGCCGGTGAGCAGCTCGATGCCCTCGTCGATCGTCCGCAGCGCCCAGACGTGGAAGCGGCCCGCATCCACCGCGCGGACCACCTCGTCCGACAGCATCAGGTGGGGCACATTGGCCGCCGGGATGGCCACGCCCTGGCCGCCGCTCAGGCCCCTGGCGGCGCAGACGCGGAAGAAGCCCTCGATCTTGTCGGTGACCCCGCCGACGGCCTGCACCTCGCCGTGCTGGTCGACCGAGCCGGTGACCGCGATCCCCTGGTCCAGCGGGAGGTCGGCCAGGGCCGAGAGCAGCGTGTACAGCTCGGTCGAGGACGCCGAGTCCCCGTCCACGCCGCCGTACGACTGCTCGAACGTCAGCGTGGCCCGCACCGCCAGCGGCCACTCCTGCCCGTACTGGCCGGCCAGGTAGCCGGTCAGGATGAGGAAGCCCTTCGAGTGGATCGGTCCCGAGAGGTCGATCTCGCGCTCGATGCTCTCGACCGTGCCGCGACCCATGGATACCCGGGCCGTGACCCGTGCGGGCAGGCCGAAACGGAAGTCGCCGAGCTCCATGACCTCGAGGCCGTTGACCTGGCCCGTCCGGCGCCCCTCCGTTTCGATGCGGATGGTGCGCTCTGCGATCAGCTCCTGCAGGCGCTCCTCGACCAGGTTCGAGCGGCCGTCCCTCCTGGTGACCGCCTCGTCCACGTCGGCGGCGGTCACGAGGTCCCGCCCGGCCTTGCCGGCCCAGAAGCTCGCCTCGGTCACCAGGTCGCCGACCTCCAGGAGGCGCGTCGACAGCTTGCGCTGGTGGTCCCGGAGGCGGGCGCCGTGCTCCACGACGCGGGCGACCGCGCCGCGGTCGAAGTGCCGGAGCCCGCCGTCCCGCACACGGCGGCTGATGAACGCCGCGTAGCTGTGCACGTGCTCGTCGTTCCAGTCCATGTCCGGCGCGAAGTCGACCCTGACCTTGAAGAGCTCCCCGAAGTCGTCGTCGGCGGCCTGCAGCAGGTTGAACACGGCGGTCGTACCGATCAGCACCACCTTGACGTCGAGTGGGATCGGCTCCGGCGCGAGGGAGGTGCTGGGGACGGCCGAGAGCTGCTCGCCGAGGCTCTCGATGCGGAGCTCGCGGGCGCGCAGGGCACGCTTGAGCGCGTCCCAGGCCAGGGGGCCGCGGACCACGTCGGCGACGTCCAGGACCAGGAAGCCGCCGTTGGCGCGGTGGAGCGCCCCGGCCCTGACCTGGCGGTAGTCCGTGACCATCGTGCCGAGCACCCCCCGGTAGTCCACCCGGCCCACCAGGTTGTAGTAGGTGGGGTTGGGCTCGAACACGACCGGCGCACCCCGGTCCGCGTCGCCGCTCACGAGCACGTTGACGCGGTACCGGTTCGTCCGGTCCTCGGTGCCGCCGCCGTCCTGCCACGGCAGGACCGGCTGCGCCGGGCTCGGCGGCTGGGGCCGGAGCTCGCGGACGTTGTCGACGATGTCCTGGCGCACCCGGTCGAGGTGGGCCAGGACGCCGGGCAGCGCGGCGTACCGCTCGCGCAGCGACTGCAGCAGCGGGTCGATCGCGTACGTGGCGATCTCGCGGTCCACCCGCCGGACCTGGTCGGCCGCCTCCCGGTCGAGCTGGTGCAGCCGGCGCAGGCCGGTCGCCACCGCCTCCTGGACCTGACCGCCGTTCCGCTCCAGCTCCGCCTGTCGCTCCGGCGTCAGGAGCCGGATCTCGTCCGGCGTCATCGGACGATCGCCCAGCAGCGGCATCGCGACCAGCCCGTTGGGCGTGGCGTCGAGGGCGAAGCCGTGCTCGGCCGCGAACTGGCGCATCTCCGTGAGCAGCGCGTCGCGCCGGCGGCCCACCTCGACGAGGGCCTGGCGGCGTCGGTCCTCGTACCCCTCGCTCTCGAACGCCGTCCCGACGAGCCGGCGCACGTCGACGATGAGCTCGTCCATGTCCGCCGCGAGCTGTGGGGCCCGGCCCGGGGGGAGCCGGATCGCGTGCGGCCGCTGCGGCTGGTCGAAGTCGTGGACGTACACCCAGTCGTCGGCCGGGGGCCGGCTGGGCGCGAATCGCCGCAGCTGGTCGCGGATGGTCTCCGCCCGACCCGAGCCCGGTGCGCCGGCCAGGAACAGGTTGTAGCCGAAGCCGGCCATCTCGATGCCGAACGCGATCGCGTCCGCCACCCGCGGCTGGCCGACCAGGGTGGCGAGCGGATCGACCTCCGCGGTCGTCTCGAACGGGAGCGAGGCGGGGTCGAGCCGCCGTCGCAGCGAGGCGGGATCGACGCGCAGTGAGGCGCGGGGCCCGGAGGCGGTGGATGGTTCCACCCCACCAGGATCGCAGAAGGCCCGTGGGGGGCGGGCCCCCCGCCCCTTCACGGAACGCCCGAGGTGCGAGACGCTCGAACCGTGATGAGGAACCTTCTTGTCGCGCTGAAGGACCGCGGCGAGGCCGTGCGCCTCGCCGCGGCATCCGCTGCGCTGGCGGGTCCCGGCGCCCGGGCGACGGCGGTGCACGTCGTGGAGGTCGGTTCTCGCCGCGAGTTTGCCGAGGCGGGTATCGCGGTGGCCGAGACGGTGGACCTGCTCGGGGCCCGGGGCGTCACGGCCCGCGGACTCATGGAAGCGCTGGGGGAGGGGGGCGTCGCGGGACGGCTCGCCCAGCGCGCGCGGACTTCGGGCGCGGACGGCGTGGTCATGGGGTCGCGCGGTCTCGGCGACTTCAGGGCCCTGGTCGCGGGCAGCGTCAGCCATGCGCTGCTGGCCGGCGTCGACCTGCCGGTCCTGGTGCTGCCGGTCCGGGCGGCGGTGCGGGACAACGACCTGCGCCGCGTCCTGGTTGCGGTCGGCACCGAGGACGACGCCGGCGCGGCGGCGGCCGCGGTGCGTCTGCTGCGCAGCCCGTCGACCGAGGTGCTCGCGGTCCACGTGCCGCGCCGGGTGGCCGTCCACGCCGGCGAGGCGGTCGCCGGCCTGTTCGTAGAGATCGGCGAGACCTCGACGGCGGTGCTGGCGGCCGCGCTGGAGCGGTTCAAGCGGGCCGGCATGCGCATCGCGACGACGACGGTCGACCGGACCGGCGGGGTCGCCGCCGCGATCTGCGACACCGCGCGCGACTGGGACGCGGACCTGATCGTCCTCGGCTCCCGCCGCCCGGGCGCCTGGGAAGCGCTGGCCGCCGGCAGCACGGCGCACGGCGTCCTGCACCGCTCCGACCGTCCGGTGCTGATCGCCGGCCGGGCCTGGCGCCGGTAGGCGAGCCGCGCCCCTCGCCGGGCGGCTCAGCCCGGCTGGCTGGCCGCGAGCTTCGCCAGCCGGGCCGCGACGCCCTCGACGAAGTCCTCGATGGTCGCGCTCGCCACGTTGTGGAGCGCCACGTCGTCCAGCTCGTGTCCCAGGCCGCCCAGCGGCGGCTGGTAGGTCGCGCCCATCCAGAGGATCGACGAGTGCGGGCCCAGCGGCTGGACCGTCAGCTTGCCGTCGAGGACCGGGAACAGCCGGTCACGGCCCGTGGCGCGCCAGGCGATGGGAACCACGAGCCAGTCGCCGGGAGCCTCGGGCGTGCCCACCGTCAGCTCCACCTCCTTGGTGATCCGCCCGGCCAGCGCCTTGAAGCCGACGCGAACCAGGTAGCGGCGCTCGCCGAGCGGGCTGCCGACGGAGGCCGGCAGCCAGCGCTCCGGCTCCCCCAGCATCTCCCGGCGGACCTCGTGCGCCGGCTGGTCGATCGGCACGTCGTGCCTCGTGTACATGCCCGCAGTGTCGGCCGCACCGGTCCGCCGCCGCCAGGGTCGATCGACCCCCGCCTGATGGGTCCGGGCGGGCCTGGGGACGCGCGGGCCGCCACACTCTGTGGCATGGAAGCGCGCATCGAGGTGAACGGCGTGGAGCGCGAGCTCGGCGCGGCCGGCGACCGGACGCTCCTGGAGGCCCTGCGGGAGGGCCTCGGGCTCACCGGCGCCAAGTACGGATGCGGCGAGGGCTCCTGCGGCGCTTGCACGGTCCTGCTGGACGGCGAGCCGGCCCGTGCCTGCTCGCTCCGTGTGGGCGACGTCGCGGGTCGGAGCGTCACGACCATCGAGGGCCTGGCCGCCGGCGGCGGGCTGCACCCTGTGCAGCGCGCGTTCGTCGAGGTGGGCGCGATGCAGTGCGGCTTCTGCGCGCCGGGCATGGTCCTGACGGCGGCCGCCCTCCTGGCCCGGAGCGCCGCCCCCGACGAGGCAGAGATCCGGACCGCGATGGCGGACCACCTCTGCCGGTGCGGCACGTACCCTCGCATCCTTCGCGCGGTGCGCCGGGCGGCGGAGATCGGCGCGCGCGATGACGGTCGGAGTCCGGCCGAACGGGCAGTCGAGCCCGGGCAGCCCGACCTCGATCCCGGCCCCGCCGGGCCCTGGGACCTGCTGCCGCCGGAACGGCGCGACTACTTCGCGGCCCTGCCCGACGGCCTGGTCGTCGTCCTGCCGCCCCAGGCCGAGGGACCGAGGGCGAGCGGCGGCGCGTGGATCCATATCGGCGCGGACGGCGCGGTCACGGCGTTCACGGGCAAGGTCGACGTCGGCCAGGACAGCCGCACCGCGCTCGCGATGCTCGTCGCGGAGGAGCTGGGTGTGCCGGCGGCGTCGGTGCGCATGGTGATGGGCGACACGGACGTCTGCCCGTTCGACGCCGGCACGTTCGGCAGCCGCTCGCTGCCCGGAGTGGGCGAGGACCTGCGCGCGACCGCGGCGGCGGCGAGCCGCGTGCTCGCCTCCGCAGGCGGCGCCCGCATGCTGGCCGGCGTTCGCCGGGTCGAGGTCGTCTCCGAGCCGGTGGCGCCGACGCCGCCCGAACGGTGGACCACTGCTGGGAACCCGCTCGTCCGGGCGGGCGCCGCGGACATGGTCACCGGCGCCCTCCGCTATCCGTCCGACCTGGTGCGGCCCGGCATGCTGCACGCCCGGGTGCTGCGCCCGCCGCGCCTGAACGCCACGCTGCGGTCGGTCGACCTCACCGCGGCCGAGGCGGAGCCGGGGGTCGTCGCCGTCCGGGACGGGGACTTCGTGGGCGTGGCCGCGCCCGACGCCGCCACCGCGAACCGCGTCCTCGCGGCGCTCCGGGCCGACTGGGAGGTCGAGCCGCAGCCGGGTGAGCGCTCGCTCGAGGAGGACCTGCGCTCCAACCCGATCGAGGGTGAGGGCTGGACGGTGGCGACGCGCCACGAGGCGGGGGACGCGGACGCCGCGCTCGATGCCGCCCCGGTCCGCCTCGCCGAGACGTACCGGACGGCCTTCATCGCCCACGCGCCGCTCGAGACCCGCGCGGTGCTGGCGGAGTGGGACGCCGGCCGGCTGACCGTTCGCACCGGCACCCAGGCGCCGTTCCGCGTCCGGGGCCAGCTCGCGGAAGCGCTCGGGGTCGAGGAGTCACGGGTGCGCGTGGTGGTCCCGCTGACCGGCGGCGGCTTCGGCGGCAGGCACGTATCCGGACCCGCGCTGGAGGCCGCCCGCCTGGCCCGCGTCGCCGGCCGGCCGGTCAAGCTCGTCTGGACCCGCGAGGAGGAGTTCCGGTGGGGCTACTTCCGCCCTGCCGCGCTCATCGACGTGCGCAGCGGCGCGGCCGCGGACGGGACGATCACCGCCTGGGAGTTCAAGAACTTCAACGCCGGCTCTTCGTCGATCCTGACGCCCTACGCGATCCCGAACCAGCGCATCGACTTCCAGCCGACGGTCTCGCCGCTGCCGCAGGGCGCCTACCGCGCGCTCGCCGCTACCGCCAACACGTTCGCCCGCGAGTCGCACATGGACGAGCTCGCGCACCGGCTGGACCGCGACCCGCTGGAGCTGCGGCTGGCCCTCCTGCAGGACGAGCGGCTCGCGGCCGTCCTGCGGGCGGCGGCGGACCGCTGCGGCTGGTGGGAGCGGACGCGCGGCGGCGGCCACGGCCTCGGCATCGCGGCGGGCGTCGAGAAGGGCGGCCGGGTCGCCACCTGCGTCGAGGTGCGGGCAGATGCGGGCCGGCCGGTCCACGTGGTTCGCGCGGTGACCGCGTACGAGTGCGGCGCCATCGTCAACCCCGACACCGTCACCAGCCAGGTCGAGGGCGCGACGGTGCTGGGCCTCGGCTCGGCGCTCTTCGAGGCGGTCCACTTCGACGACGGCCGCGTGCTGAACCCGTCCTTCTCGATGTACCGGGTGCCGCGGTTCGCGGACGTCCCGCCGGTCGAGGTGGTCCTGCTCGACCGGCGCGACATCCCGTCGGCCGGCGCCGGGGAGACGCCGATCATCGCCGTCGCCGCCGCGCTCGCGAACGCGATCTTCGAGGCGACCGGCATCCGACTCCGCTCGCTGCCGCTCACCCCCAACGGCGTCGTGGAGGCGCCCGCGTAGCGCTTCACGGCATCTCCGAACCCGGCTCGTCCTCCCAGTCCGTCCACTCGACGGCGCTGTCGGCCACGTACCGCTTCACGGCGGTTCCGAGCGTCGGGCTGAGCGCGTCGGCGCCCATCTTCGACAGGAGCCCGTAGCCGCGCAGCCTGTCCTTGACCGGCCCCTTCAGCTCGGCGAAGCCGAGCCGGATGCCCGAGGCCGCCAGATCGGCGTGGAGGCCCTCGAGCATCTCCGCAGCCGTGCTGTCGACGTCGGTGATGGGCTCGGCGGCCACCACGACCGAACGAACCGGCAGGGGCGCGTCGCGGACCAGGCCGGCGATTCGCTCGCGGAACAGGTCCGCGTTCGCGAAGAACAGCGGTGCGTCCCAGCGGAACAGGAGCAGGCCGGGCACCTGGCGTGCGTCCGGATGGCGCGCGACGTCGTGATAGCCCTTGGTCCCCGTCACGCGGCCGAGCACAGCGTCGTGCGGACGCCAGGCGTGCCGCACGAAGTCGAGCAGCGACAGCCCGATGGCGATGGCGATGCCCGGCAGCACGCCGAGCACGACCACGCTCGCGAAGCTGGCAGCGGAGAGCACGAACTCGGGTCGATCCAGCCGCCAGAGCCTCCGGACGCCGGCGATCTCGAAGAGGCCGAGGGCGGCGGAGATGACCACCGCCGCGAGCGCGGTGGTCGGCAGCGTCCCGATGAGCCCCGGCGCCACGGTGAGGAGCAGGCCGACGGCGGCTGCGGCGGCCACGCCGGCCAGCTGCGAGTGGGCGCCGCTCGACTCGGCCACCGGCGTCCGGGACGCGCTGCTGCTCACCGGGAAGCCGTGGAACAGTCCCGCGGCGAGGTTGGCAGCCCCGAGCGCGAGCAGCTCGCGATTCGGGTCCACGTCGGCGTGGCCCCGCACGGCGTACGTGCGGGAGAGCGCGCTGGTGTCGGCGAACGCGACGAGGGCGATCGCCAGCGCACCACCGGCCAGCTGGCCAACGTCGGCCAGGCCCACGGCGGGAACGGCCGGCGCGGGCAGGCCCGCCGGCACCCGGCCGACCACGGCCAGCGTGGTGGAGAGCCCCAACACCGCCACCAGGGCGGCTGCAAGCACCACGGCGAGCAGCACGCCGGGGACCCGGGGCGCGAGGCGGCGCAGGGCGAGGATCAGGGCGATGCTGGCGGCGCCGATCGCCAGCGCGGCGGGGACGGTCTTCCCGCTCGCGACGCCCTGAGCGAAGCCTGCCAGCTCGGCTACAACGCCGCGCCCCGGCGTCGAGAACCCACAGAGCGCCGGCAGCTGGCCCACGACCACCGTGACGGCGATGCCGTTGACGTACCCGAACCGGATGGGCTTCGAGATCAGCCGGGCGGCGATCCCGGCCCGCGCCGCCGCGCCCGCGACGCACAAGGCGCCCGCGAGCACGGCCAGCGTCGACGCCAGCGCGATCGTCCGCGCCTGGCTGCCGCCGGCCACGGGCAGGACGGTCGAGGCGATGAGGGCCACCAGCGCCGAGTCGGGGCCGAGGACGAGGATCCGCGACGGCCCCAGGACCGCGTAGGCGACGAGCGCGGCGATGGTCGCGTAGAGCCCCGTCACGGCCGGCAGGCCGGCGGCCTGCGCGTAGCCCATGCCGGCGGGCACCATGACGGCGGTCAGGGCCAGGCCGGCGCCCAGGTCGTCCCTGATCCAGGACGCCCGGTACGTCCGCATCGTCTGGACGCCCGGGATCAGGTTCGCGAGACGCCCCACACGCCGCATCACGTGTCGAGAGGTGCAACCGCCCGCGATTCGACGCCTGACGGGCGTTCTGAGACGTGCGGCCGCCGGCGGATGCACGTATACCCGGGCCGCGCCACTAAGTCCGGTCGACCTCCAGGCGCAGGAAGTGGGTAGCGCAGGAGATGCAGGGGTCGTGGTTGCGGATGCCGCGCTCGCAGAGGTGTGCCAGCTGCTCGTCCGGAAGGTCCAGGGCGCCCTCGACCAGCCGCCGGAGGTCGGCCTCGATCGCGAGCTGGTTCTGCGAGGTGGGGGGGACGATCGTGGCCGCCTCGATGAGCCCCTGCTCGTCGAGGCGGTAGCGGTGGTACAGCAGGCCCCTCGGCGCCTCGGTGCAGGCGCTGCCCTCGCCGGCTCGCGGCTCCACCTCCACGAACGACGGCTCCGGCGGCCGGTAGTCGCGGACCAGCGCCAGGGCCTCCGAGCAGGCCTGGACGATCTCCAGGCTCCGCACGACGATGCTGCGGAACGGGTTCGCGCAGGTCGGCCCGAGGCCGGCCTCCAGGGCCGCCGTCCGGACCTCCGGCAGCAGCCGGTCGAAGCCGAGCGAGTAGCGCGCCAGCGCGCCCACCAGGTACCGGCGGCCGTCGAGCGTGGAAACCAGAGCCGTCGAGTGCGCCACCTGCTCCTCCGCGAAGTGCTCGCCGAACTGCGCCGGCGCCAGGTCCAGGCCGCCGCTGGAGACGACCTGGCCACGGTCGATCGCGAACTCGCCGGGAGCACGGAGCGCCACCAGCTCGGCGTCCACCGCCAGCTCCGGGAAGTCCAGGCCGGCGGCCCAGCGCACCGTCGCCAGCGCGTCCTCCCGCGCCTCCTCCAGCGCGTCGACCAGGCCGCCGACCTCGGCGCGGGCGGGCGCTCCGTGGAACCCGCCCACGCGCGGGTTGATCGGGTGCACCGCCCGGCCGCCGACGACCTCCATCAGCCGGTTGCCCGCCTTCTTCAGGCGCAGCCCGCGCCGCACGAGCTCCGGGTGGTCGCGGGCCACCTCCACGACGCTGTCGCAGCCGAGGAAGTCGGGCACGTGCAGCAGGTATACGTGCAGCGCGTGGCTCTGGATCCACTCGCCGCAGTACAGCAGACGGCGGAGGCCGCGGATCGGACCGTCGACGGCCACGCCGCAGGCGGCCTCGATCGCCTGCGCGGCCGTCAGCTGGTACGCGACCGGGCAGATGCCGCAGATCCGCGCGGTGATGTCGACCGGCTCCAGGTAGGTGCGGCCGCGGAGCAGCGCCTCGAAGTAGCGCGGCGGCTCGAAGATGTCGAGCTCGACGCGCTCCACCCGGCCCCGGCGGACGCGCACACGGAGCGCGCCCTCGCCCTCCACGCGCGCGAGGTCGCCGACGCGGATGGTGCGGCTCTCACCGTGCATCGTCGCCGCCTCCGTCCCGGAACTCCGGCGCCCACGCGTTGACGCCGCGGAGGGCCCGCGTCAGGTCCCCGGCCCGCGCGCCGAGGCGGTCCCAGGCAGCGCCCAGCGCGACCGTGTTCGCGGCCTCGGCCGGCCCGAAGCAGCCGTAGCAGCCCCGGCCATAGGCCGGGCAGATCGCGCCGCAGCCCGCCCGCGTCACCGGTCCCAGGCAGGGCGTGCCGCGCGCGACGAGGACGCAGGTGGTGCCGCGGCCCTTGCACTCGACGCAGACGCTGTGGCCCGGGACGACCGGGCGCCGCTCCCAGAGGAACGCGGCCACCACCTCCAGGAGCTGGTGCCGGTTCACCGGGCATCCCTGCAGCTCCAGGTCCACGGGGACGTGGGCGCTGATGGGGGTCGAGGTCTCCAGGCTGGCGAGCAGCTCGGGCCTCGGATAGACCGGGACCGCCACCTCGCGCAGCGTCCGGAAGTTGCGCAGCGCCTGGATGCCGCCGGCCGTCGCGCAGGCGCCCATCGCGACCAGGCGCCGCGACTGGCGGCGCACCCGCTGGACGCGCTCCACGTCCGCCGGGCTCGCGATCGAGCCCTCGACGAGAGAGAGGTCGAACGGCCCGCGGCCCGGCGCGCTCGACGCCTCGAGGAAGTACGAGATCTCCACCTTCCCGGCAAGCGCAAGCAGCTCGTCCTCGCAGTCCAGCAGCTGCAGCTGGCAGCCATCGCACGACGAGAACTTCCAGACCGCCAGGCGAGGACGCTCGGCCATGGCTCACACCTCCTTCATGCCGAGCATCCAGCCCACCGCGTCGGCGCGGAAGACCGGCCCGTCCCGGCACACGAACGCCGGACCGAGCTGGCAGTGGCCGCACAGCCCCACGGCGCAGTGCATGTTGCGCTCCATGGAGATCCAGGTCGCCGCCTCGGGCAGACCCAGCCGCTGGAGGTCGGCGAGCACGAACCGCATCATCACCTCGGGTCCGCACACCATCGCGACGGCGTTCGACGGGTCGAGGGCGGCACGGGGCAGCAGCGACCCGACCACGCCGACGTCGCCGGTCCACCCGGGCGCCGCCCGGTCGACGGTGACCAGGACGTCGATTCGCCGCCGCCAGCGTTCGAGCTCGCGCCGGAACAGCAGGTCGCGGGGACTGCGCGCGCCGTAGAGCAGCGTCACCCGCCCATAGTCACCGCGGTGTCGCGACAGCTCGTACACGACGGGCCGCAGCGGCGCCAGCCCGACACCGCCGGCGACGACCAGCACGTCCCGGCCCCGCGCCTCGGCCACCGGCCACGTCGACCCGAACGGGCCGCGCACCCCGGCGTGCTCGCCGCGCCGCAGCCGGCAGAGCGCCGCCGACACCATGCCCACCGAGCGCACGGTGTGGAGGAGGCGGTCCGGCCGGCCGGGGTCGCCGCTGATCGAGATGGCCACCTCGCCGACGCCGAACACGTAGAGCATGTTGAACTGGCCGGGCATCCACGGTTCCCCGTCCGGCTCGAGGGCGATGGTGGCGGACTCCGGCGTCTCGCGCCTCCGGCCCAGGACCCGGGCCGGGCGGGGCGTCAGGTGGCCGGGCTCACCGGCTGCCATGCGCGTAGACGTCGAGGAGCTGGAGCCGCGTCGCCTGCAGCCGCTGCAGCATCAGGTCGCCGAAGCGCCCCAGCAGCTCGTACCCCAGCTCGTGGTCGACATCGCACTTCCCGCGCAGGCACGCGCCGTCGAAGGCGATCGCCGCGACGGGCTCGCGGGCCATGGCGTCGAGGTGCCAGCGGTAGGGCGGGAACAGCCACGACCACCCCAGCGCGTCGCCGGGACCCAGGGTCTGGACGACGATCCGGCCTCGCTCGGGCGAGAACACCTCCAGGGTGACGCGGCCCTCGCGCAGGACGAAGAAGCGGTCGGCATCGCCGCCCTCCAGGAAGATCGCGACGCCGGCGTCGAACCGGGTGAAGTGAGCGCAGCCGGCGATGAGCTCCAGGTAGCGCAGCGGCAGTCCGTCGAACACCCGGCACCCGGCCACGGCTTCAGCGACGGTCAGCACGCTCCGCCTCCGGGCGCGGCCGCGATCGCGGCGGCCTCCTCGGTGATGTCGATAGCCGCCGGGCACCAGGCGATGCAGCGGCCGCAGCCGACGCAGCCCGAGGTGCCGAACTGGTCGAACCAGGTCGAGAGCTTGTGCGTCATCCACTGCCGGTACCGCGACCGGGTGGACGCGTGGACGCTGCCGCCGTGGATGTAGGAGTGCTGCGCGGTGAAGCAGGAGTCCCAGCGCCGGTCGCGGTGGGCGGTGTCCTCCAGGTCCGTCGTGTCCTCGACCGCCGCGCAGAAGCAGGTGGGGCAGACGAGCGTGCAGTTGGTGCAGGCCAGGCAGCGCTGCGCGACCTCGTCCCACCGGGGGTGCCGGTAGCTCCGGCGCAGGACGTCCGCGATGTCGGCCGGCATGCGGCGCGTGATCTGCTCCGCCGTCTCGGCGGCCACGCGCTCCGCGCCGCCCTCGTCGCCCGGTCCGGCGGGTTCCGTGGCCAGCTCGGCCAGCACCCCGGCGCCGGCCTCGCTGCCGGCCTCAACCAGGAAGCGGTGGCCCGCCTCGTCCCGCAGCTCCGTCAGGGCCAGATCGAACCCGCTCTCCGCACGCGGCCCGTGGCCCATCGACGTGCAGAAGCACGTCGCGGCCGCCTGGCCGCAGGTGACCGCGACCAGGAAGGAGCGCTCGCGCCGGCGCCGGTAGTCGGGGTCCTGGTGGGCGCCGCCCAGGAACACGCGGTCCTGCACGGCGATCGCGACCAGGTCGCACGGGCGAACGCCGAGAAACGCGCGGGCGGGCGCGTCCGCGCGCTCGTCGCGCACCTCGAAGCCGCCGTCGCTCGGCACCGCCGACCACAGCCGGAGGCGCGGCGGGAAGAGGTACTGCTTCCAGGACTGGGCGCCCAGCGTGAACCCGAAGAAGAGGTCGCGCGGGTCGCGCTCCAGCCGGTACGTGCCGGCCTCCTGACGGTCGGTCCAGCCGCGCGGCAGCTCGTCCGCCGACTCGATCTCGCCATACGAGATGGCGCGCTCCCGCACCACCGGAGCCACGACCCGCCAGCCACCGCGCCGCAGCGCGCCGACCAGGGCGTCGAGGCGGTCGGCCGGCAGGGTTCTCATCGAGCCGACGCTCTCACACTCGTGCCCGGCAGGCCAAGCGCCAACTCCCGAGCGCCCGTGACGGTCCGGCGCATGCGGACCAGTGCGCGCTTCTCAGGCCCGGGAACTGCGCGCGCGGACCGATTTGCGATCTCCGGCGCCCGGTCGGGGCGGGCGTACGCTTCGAGGCATGCGGGCAGTCTTGCTGGACCGCCCTGGCCAGGCGCTGCGCCTGGCCGACGTGCCGGCGCCGCGGCCCGGACCCGGCCAGGTACGGGTGCGTGTCCTCGCCTGCGGCGTCTGCCGGACCGACCTGCACGTGGCCGACGGCGAGCTGCCCGATCCCCGGCTGCCGCTCGTGCTGGGCCACCAGGTGGTCGGGGAGGTCGTCGAGAACGGTCCCGGAGCAGACCGCTTCCGGCCCGGCGACCGGGTCGGAATCGCCTGGCTGGGCTGGGCCGACGGGGTGTGCGAGTACTGCCGCGAGGGCCACGAGAACCTGTGCCCACGGGCGCGCTTCACCGGCTACCAGGTGGACGGCGGCTACGCGGAGCAGGCGGCGGCCGACGAGCGCTACTGCTACCCGCTGCCGGCGAGCTACAGCGACCTGGAGGTGGCGCCCCTGCTCTGCGCGGGCCTGATCGGCTACCGGAGCCTGCGTCTGGCCGGCACCGGCGGCCGGCTCGGGCTCTACGGCTTCGGCGGCGCCGCGCACATCGTCGTGCAGGTCGCGCGCCATCGCGGCCAGCGGGTGTTCGCGTTCGTGCGGGCCGGGGACGACGCGGCCGCTCAGTTCGCGCTGGACATGGGCGCCGAGTGGGCTGGCGACTCCCTCGGGCCGGCGCCGGAGCCGCTGGACGCGGCGATCATCTTCGCCCCCGCCGGCGAGCTGGTGCCGGCCGCGCTGCGAGCCGTCCGTCCGGGCGGCGTCGTGGTGTGCGGGGGGATCCACATGAGCGACATCCCGTCGTTCGCGTACGAGCTGCTCTGGGGTGAGCGGGTGCTTCGCTCGGTGGCGAACCTGACACGCGCCGACGCCGAGGAGTTCCTGGCTCTGGCCCCGCTCGTGCCCGTGCGCACGGAGGTCGAGGCGCACCCGCTGGAGGACGCCGAGGTGGCGCTGCGCCGCCTGCGCGCCGGCGAAGTGCACGGCGCGGCGGTCCTGGTCCCCTGAACCCTGGCCGGACGGATGTGCGAATCGTCATCGGGCTCGGCGCCGAAGACCGCGGCGACGACGCGGCCGGCCTGCTGGTGGCGCGCCTGGTCGCGGCGTCGGCGCCGCCCGGCGTCGACGTCCGCGAGTGCGCGGGCGACGCCGGCACGCTGCTCGGCCTCCTGGACGGCGCCGGCCGGGCCATCCTGGTGGACGCCGCGAGAGGCAGGGCGGCCGGCGAGGTGGAACGCGTGCCGCTGAACGCCGTCCGGCCGGCGGCGGCGCGCAGCACGCACGGTCTGGGCCTTGCGGAGGCGCTGGCCGTGGGCGCCGAGCTCGGCGTCGTGAGCAGTGGCGCCGTGCGCCTCTACGTCGTGCACGGCAGGGTCTTCGACCTGGGCCCGCCGAGTACCGAGGTCGTGGCCGGTGTCCGTGCGGCCGCCGAGCTCATCCTGCACGACGAGCTCGGCGGCGCACGCACCCGTCCCGGGCTCAGCGGGCGATCACGACCGGACAGTGGCTGAGCTGGATCACCTTGTGCGCCACGCTGCCGAGCAGCAGGCCCGCCAGCTCGGAGCGACCCCGACAGCCCATGACGATGACGTCGGCGCCCTCGGCTTCGGCCTCCGCCAGGATCGCGCTCGCCGCCTGGCCGACCACGAACGGCTCCACGACGCCCCGCGCCTTCACGCCCTCGGCCTTCAGGGACGCCGTGACCCCGTCGACGAGGTCCCTGGCGTGGAGCCCGTCCTCCAGCGGGAACGCCCCGCCCCTCGCCACCTGGTACTCGCGGACGTGGAAGACCACGACCTCGCCGTCAGCCTTCTTCGCGAGGTCCGCGGCCACCGGCACCGCCTTCGCGGATTGCTCTGAGCCGTCCACCGCGAGCAGCACCTTCTGAAACACGTGTCCGACCTCCTGCGCCCGCGAGCCGGCGCGGCGCTGGCCCAGTCCTGGACCCACCCACAACGTAGGTGTGGTGGTCCCGCCGGCCCAGGGCCGAACGGCCCCCGCGGAACGGGCCGCAGGATCAGGGACGGGGGGACGTTCGGCCGTCTCCTTCCGTGTCCGGGAGCCCGCCCTTCGCGTGCTCCAGGGCGGCCTCGATGTCGTCGAGGTGCTCGGCGCGGTGGTCCCAGCGCAGGGGATTGATCGGGCTGCCGGCGTCGTCGGGCCACATCCGCTCGGGCGGGAGATCCAGCACGCGCCGGTCGGTCTTCTCGGCGAGGCGCAGCGCGAGCTCGGCCACGTCGCGCGGCGCGATCGCGTGGATCAGGGGCCGCGTCGCGTCATTGATCCAGTCCACGTCCTCGGGTTCGTCGTCCGCGGGAGCGAACGGCGCGCCCCGTTCCAGCTTGTCGGCCAGCGCCAGGACGCGCGCGTCCCAGAAGGCGATGTGGCCCAGCACCGCGGCGACCGTCCAGTGCTCGTTCACCGGGATCCGCAGCTCGTCGTCGCTCAGGCCAGCGACCAGAGCGCGGAGCCGCTCCCGCTCCCGGTCGTTCCGCTCGGTGTAGGGGCGGTCGGCCGACACCCGCGCATCATAGGCAGCCCCGCGAGGGATTCGTCTAATCGGCGCCGGCGGGCTGCATGTCCCGCACCACCGCCCACCTACCCTCGACCGCGATGAGCGTGTGGCAGGCCATCGCGTGGGGCGGCCTGTCGTCATCCGCGCTGTACATCGGCCAGGCGCTGGCGGGACCCCTGGAGAAGGCGGACCGCGTCACCGGGATGATCATGGGGTTCGGCGCCGGCACGCTCCTCAGCGCGGTCGCCTACGAGCTGGTCCCGCAGACCACGCTGAAGGAGGGCGTCGACATCGGCGTCGCTTTCCTGCTCGGGGCACTCGTCTACTACGTGGCCGACCGTGTCGTCGACAGCGGCGGCGGCGCCGACCGCCAGCAGATCGGCGGCACCGGCGCCGAGCGCGGATCGGGCGCCGCCATGTTTCTCGGCGCCCTGCTCGACGGCGTGCCGGAGGCCTTCATCCTCGGCATCGGCCTGGCGCTCGGGGGATCGGTCAGCATCGCCTTCATCGCGGCGGTGTTCGTCTCGAACATCCCGCAGGGCGTGGCCGGGACCTCGAGCCTGCAGGCCGCCGGCTATCCAGGCAGCCGCATCTTCTGGATGTGGACGGCGCTGACCGTCACCTGCGCGATCGTCGCCGCCCTGGGCTTCCTCCTCGCGGAGTACGTGCACGCGCAGGGGCTGCACGCGGCCGCGTTCGCGGGGGGCGCGGTGCTGACCATGCTGGCGAACTCGATGATGCCCGAGGCGTTCGAGCACGGCGGCAGGACCGTCGGGCTGGTGACGGTGCTCGGCTTCCTGCTCGCGGGCGCCCTCACGCTCGTCCCGTAGGCGGGCCCCCCGCGCCCTGGCCGCGAGCGGCGCCGGGCGGCCGCTACCAGGGCGCGCCGATCACGTGTTCGATCGCCCCGAGACGCTCGATCTCGATCCGGACCACGTCGCCCTCCGCGAGCAGCCGGGGAGGATCCATGGCGGCGCCGATGCCCGACGGCGTGCCCATCAGGATCAGGTCGCCCGGCTCCAGCGTATTGGTCTCGGCCAGGAACGAGACCACCGTCGGGACGTCGAAGATCATGCTGGCCGTCGACGCGTCCTGTCGCGGCTCGCCGTTCACCCAGGTGCGAAGCCGGAGCGCTCCCGCCTCCGCCACGGGCATGTCCGCGGTGGTCGTGATCCACGGCCCCCACGGACAGGACCGGTCGAAGCCCTTCGCGCGGGTCCACTGCGTCTCGGTGCGCTGCAGGTCGCGCGCGGTCACGTCGTCGCCCACCGCGAACCCCGCGACGGCGCCCCCGGCGCCGATCACGACCGCCAGCTCGCCTTCGTAGTCGAGCCGGGTCACCACCCTCGGATACGGGATCACGCCGTTGGGTGGAGCGGCCGACGTGGGCGGCTTCATGAACACGAGCGGTTTCTCAGGTCGCGTTCGCCCGGTCTCGGCGACGTGGTCGGTGAAGTTGAGGCCGACCGCGTAGATGATCGGCGGGCGCTCGACGGGCGCCAGCAGCTCGACCTCGGCCAGCGTCCAGGACGCGCCGTCAGCCGGGGTGCGGTCGCCCGACGCCAGGCGGCTCGCGACGGTCGAGCCGTCGCCGAACGCCACCGCGCGGCTCTCGCGGACCTCGCCGTCGTGGACGTGGCCGCCGGGTGCGGTGAACCGTGCCAGTCTCATCGCTGTGCCCTCCTCTCCGGCCTCCAGTGAAGCACACACGATGTGTCAGAGGCCGGAGGCCGGCCCGGCGCCGGCCTCCGGTCAGCGGCGTCAGCTCACCGCGATGGCCGCGCCCACGACGGGGCCGCCGGGCACCTCCAGCTTCCACGACAGCTTGGTCGTCCCGGCCGGCGTCGAGGCGGGCACGCTCAGCTTCATCTCGAAGGTGCGGGCGGCGCTCGCGGAGATCCAGGGGGCGGCCTGGCAGTTGAGGAGCAGCGTCCGCTGGGCGCCGGCGCCGGCTCCCGTGCCCAGCACCTCGGTGTAGGACGGGCAGGGCGAGAGCGCCACCGACGCCGGTGATGGGTTGGCGACGGTCACGCGGTAGGTCAGGACCGAGCCTCTCGCGACGGTCCTGGGGGCCGCCAGCGACAGGCCGAGCGTGCTGAGCGGTCCCGGAGCCGCGTCCGGCAGGTCGACGGCGTCGAAGCCGATCACGGAGGGGGCTCCGCATGCCGTGTCGACCCGCGTGCCGTTCACCGCCACCGGCTCACCGCTGGCCAGGGTGAGCTGCACGGTCGTGGCCACGACCGGCTGGGCGGACGCGGCGCAGCCGACGGGCGTCCCGATCAGGAGCGTCGCCGACTGGCCCGGCGCCAGGTCGACGCGCTTGGCGGCGAACTGGCCGGCGCCGACCTGAGCGCCCGCGCCCGGCACCTGCGCCGGCGGGACGCCGGGCAGGTAGCAGGCGTCAGCGGCGCCATTGCGCAGCGTCAGCTCCTGCGTGGCCTGGCCGTGGAAGGCGCCTGCCTGGCCGGCCACGACCACGAGGTCGGCGGCGGCGCACGCCCGAGGGGCGCTCGTCGACCCTGCCAGCGACCCGGGAGTGCTGGGGATGTCCACCCACGGGATGACGGCCGGCGCGGCCACGGCCGGGGCCCGCGCCCCGGATCCGCCGCCGCACGCCGAGAGCGGCACCAGAAGCGCCGCGGCGGCGACCAGCACGAAGGTCAGCGCCCTGTTCGAGAGCTTCATCGGATGTCCTCCCACGCCCTTCACGAGCAGGACGTGTTGACGTTGACGCCGGTCGGAGCCACGGGCCCGTTGGCGCAGTCCGTGTCGATGTTCATCGTCACGCCGCCCCACGTCTCGTTGTGTCCGCCGATGTACTGCTTCAGGCGCTGGTGCGATGCCCAGCTCGACGAGCTCACGCACGACATGACGCTGGTGCGCTGGTTGCCGTCGTAGTTGGCGCCCCAGATGTAGTCGGGCTGACCCGCGCCGGCGTAGCTCTGCAGCTCGGAGGCGCAGGTCGACCCATAGACGCCCGCGAGAGCGCCGGCGACGCGTGCAGCCCCTGGACCCAGCCCTTGCCGAACGCCTTCGCCGCCGCCAGGGCGTTGCAGCTCGACGCGTTGAACGCCTCCAGGTCGTACGTGATCGGGGAACCCTTGGCGCCGTTGGTGACGCCCAGGCTGACGAGCTTCGCGCGGGCGGCCGCGGCCTCGTGCTGCCCCTGCTGGTTCGCGGTCGTCGTGTTGGAGCTGAACGTGACGCCGAAGCCGCTGCACGGCGCCTGCGGGCCGACCCAGATGAACTGGAACCGCCAGCCCGTCGTGCGGTTCTCGTTCAGCCAGGTCGCGCTCAGGTTGGGCTGCGAGCACGCCATCTCGCTGCCGCCGATGTACGCGCCGACCCACCACCACGGGGAGTTGGGCCACCACGCGTTCATCGCGGCCCGGCTCGGGTCCTGGCACGTGTCGAAGCCGTGTATCCCGATCCCGGCACCCGACCCGTTGCTCAGCGCGAACGTCGGTGCCGGGGTCGCCGCGAAGCACAGGATCTGCGCTCCGACGGCAGCGACGAGCAGACCGATCCTCAGTCTCAGCAAACCGGACATCCCCCTCTCGGACAGACGTGAGAACGTCAGCGCCGAGGTCCCACGCGCGCCTCGGCACCGGCAATCGTGGTGCCGTGACGCGCGCCTGTCAATGCACAGACCTGAGTCATTCGCACTGTCGGTGCGCGTTGTCAGAGCGCTGTCAGTGTTGTTCGGTTGGAGCGCTGGACCTGCGGTATGCGCCCGGTGATACTCCGAACTGTCGGCGAAAGGCCTTGCTGACCGAGACCTCGGACTCGTAACCCGTGAGCCGCGCGATCTCCCGGATGCCGGCGTTCGTTGTGCGCAGGTACTCGGCCGCCCGTGTCAGTCGGTAGCGCGTCAGGTTCTGGATCGGCGTCTCACCGGTCGCGGTCCGGAACCGCTCGGCGAACGCCGACCGGGACAGGCCCACGGCGGCCGCCAGCTCCGGGACGGACCACGGGTGATCCGGCCGCTCCCGGATCAGCCGCAGGGCGCGGGCGACCTGCGGGTCGCTCACCGCCCGCGATCCGCCGGACGCGCGGTCTGCCTCCAGCAGGCACCTCCGGAGGGCCTGGGCCAGCAGCGCGTCCGTCAGGCGGCTCACCACGGCCTCCGAGCCGGGCCCGGTCGACGCCATCTCGACGGCGATCATGCGGATGAGGCCCGACAGCCACTCCGGCGCCCGGCCCTCGTGCCCGCGCAGGTGGACGACGGCGGGCAGCGCCTCCAGCACCGGCCGGGCGGTGAGCTGGTCGACGGCGAAGCCGCCGCACAGCAGCTCGCTTCGCTCTCCGCCGCCCCCGTGCCGCAGCCGGCCGTCGACCGGAGGGGTGTCCGCAAGGATGCGGTCGAGCCAGAGGACCCCGCTCGTCCGCGAGTCGCGCACGACGTGGGCCTGGCCGCGCGGCAGGATCACCAGGTCACCGGCTAGCAGCCTGACCGGCTCGGGCTGGCCCTCGACCTCCAGCCACGCCGACCCCGAGGTCAGCAGGTGGAACGCGGGACTGGACCGGGCCGCGACCTCGAAGCCCCACGGCGAGCTCATCTCCGAGAGGCAGTAGACGGTGCTGGTGACGCTCAGCCGGAAGAGGAGCTGGCTGATGCCGTCGGCGTTGGAGAACGTGCCCAGTCTCCTCACCGGCACCATCGTAGGCGCGGGCGGAAGGGGACGCGTCGCGCCGAGACGCCCGAAGGATTCGCCGGGACGCCCGCGTGGAGTCTCGGCATATTCCACCGGCGGACCGGGCATGTCCGGGCCGGGGCCACGAGCCTACCCTCGGGGCATGGTTGACGTGACTGCTACCGACGTCGTCGAGAGGTACACGCGGGCCCTGGCGGACCGCGACTTCGCGGCGGCCCGCGCCCTGCTCGCCGACGACCTGGTCTTCGAGGGCCCGATCGACCGCTTCGAGCGGGCGGACGACTTCGTGAAGTCGATCAGCGGGCTCTACCAGATGGTCAAGGGCGCCGAGACCCAGGCCATGATCGCGCAGGGCGACGACGTGGCGTGGTTCTACCTGCTCGACACGCCGGTCGCCATGGCGCCGGTGGCCGAGTGGCACACGGTTCGGGGTGGACGGATCGCTCGGATACGGGCGTACTTCGACGCCCGGCCGTTCGCCGCGCCGCACTAGCCGGGAGTTCCCGACGACGCTGGGCCCTAGGCGGGCTCCTGGAGCGGAAAGTGACACGCGGCCAGGTGCTGCGGCCCGAACGCCCGGAGGGGCGGCTCGACCGAGCGGCAGATCTCGCCCGCGCGCGGGCAGCGCGTGTGAAATCGGCAGCCAGGCGGAGGGTCCGTCGCCGACGGCGGCTCGCCCCTGATCGTCCGGCGCGGCTTCGCGCGCTCGTGCGCGGGGTCCGGGATCGGGATGGTCGCCACGAGGGCGGCGGTGTAGGGGTGCGCCGCTCGGGCGTAGACCGTCTCCGTTTCCCCGACCTCGACGAGCTTCCCCAGGTACATGACGCCCAGCAGGTCGGACAGGTACCGGACCACGGTCAGGTCGTGGGAGATGACGAGGTAGGTCAGGGCGTGGCGGCGCTGCAGGTCGCGCATCAGGTTCAGCACCTGGGAGCGGATGGAGACGTCGAGCGCGGAGACCGGCTCGTCCGCCACGATCAGCCGGGGACTGAGGGCGAGGGCGCGGGCCAGCCCGATGCGCTGCCTCTGGCCGCCGGAGAACTCGTGCGGGTAGCGGGCGGCGGCGTCCGCGGGCAGTCCCACCTCCTCCAGCAGTCGGAGCACCGTGGCGCGCTGCTGCTCCCGGGAACCCATCCGGTTGATCACGAGCGGCTCCCGGACGATGCTGCCGACCCGCATTCGGGGGTCCAGCGACGCGTAGGGATCCTGGAAGACCAGCTGCCGGTCCCGACGCAGCCGCCGGCGCTCCGACCGCGAGAGCGTCCAGACGTCGCGGCCGTCGAAGTGGATGGAGCCCCGGGTCGGCCGTTCCAGCCCCACGATCATCTTGCCGATCGTGGTCTTGCCGCAGCCGGACTCCCCGACCAGCCCGAACGTCGAGCCCGCGGGCACGCTGAGCGAGACCCCCGAGACCGCGTGCACGGCCGCGAGGCGCCGCTGCAGCACCCGCGAGGTGATCGGGAACTCCTTGACCACGTCGCGCAGCTCGACCATCGGCGGCGCGTCCGTCACGCCCCGTCCTCCACCGGGTGGATGCAGGTGAACACGTGGCCCGCGGCGCCGGAGAACGGCGGCGGCGCGGTGAGGCACTCGCCGGTCGCGAACGCGCAGCGCGGTGCGAAGCGGCAGCCGCCGAATGGACGCGCGAGGTCGGGCGGCTGGCCCGGGATGCTGTGGAGTGCCTCCGTCCGGCTCGTCGTCAGGCGCGGGATCGACTCGAGCAGCGCCTGCGTGTAGCGATGGCGGGTGTGGGAGAACACGTGATCCGTCGAGCCTGCCTCCACCAGCTGGCCCGCGTACATGACCAGCACTCGGTCCGCCTGGCCGGCCACGACCCCCATGTCGTGGGTGATGAGCAGGACCGCCATGCCGAGCTCGCTCTTGAGCTGCGCCAGCAGTTCGAGGATCTGGTCCTGCGTCGTCACGTCCAGCGCCGTGGTCGGCTCGTCGGCGACCAGCAGCGCCGGCGCGCAGGCGAGCGCCGTGGCGAGGCTGACGCGCTGGCGCATGCCCCCCGACAGCTCGTGCGGATAGCGGTCGAGCTGTCGGGACGGACCGGGGAGGCCGACCAGCTCGAGCAGCTCGGCAGCCCGGCTCCGGGCAGCTCGCGCCGACGCGCCGCGGTGGATGCGCAGCGGCTCGCCGACCTGGTCGCCAATGGTCATCGTCGGGTTCAGGGAGGTGAGCGGATCCTGGAAGACGATCCCGATCCGGTCCCCCCGCACCTCCTGCAGCTCCTCCTCCGGGAGGCCGGTCAGCTCTCGGCCGCTCAGTCTGATGCTCCCGGCGACGAGTCTCCCGCCCGCGGGGAGGAGACCGAGCAGCGAGAGCCCGATCGTCGACTTGCCGCAGCCGGACTCGCCGACCAGGCCGACGGTTTCGCCGGGCGCGATCGAGAACGAGACGCCGTCGACTGCCCGCACCGTCGAGCGGCGCAGCCGAATCTCGACTCTCAGCTCGTCGACCTCGAGCACGCTGGCGCCCGCTCCCGTCATCGCCGCCGCAGCCGCACCTCGAACGCGTCCCGGAGCGCGTCGCCGATGAAGTTGAAGCAGACGACGGTGACCACGATCACGATCCCCGGCGGGTAGATCAGCCACCAGTACCCTGCGTAGCTGTAGTTCAGGCCGTTGGACAGCATTCCGCCCCAGTTGGCGGCCGGCGGCGGGATGCCGAGGCCCAGGAAGCTGAGCGCCGCGACGACCAGGATGGCGTCGGCGACCTGGAAGGTGGCGTTGACCAGCACGGTGCCGATGGTGTTGGGCACGATGTGGCGGAGGATGATGCGGAGCGGACTGCCGCCCATGACGCGGACCGCCTGCACATATTCGCGTGTGCGCAGGCTCAGCGTCTCGCCCCGGACCAGGCGGGCGGGCACGAGCCAGGCGATGAGGCCCACCACGGCGATCAGCGTGGCCACGCTGGGCGTGGTGACCGCCGCGACGAAGAGCAGCAGGAAGAGCGCCGGGATGGCCAGGATCGCGTCGACCACGCGCATCATCGCCGCGTCGACGACTCCGCCGAAGTAGCCCGCGACCGCGCCCCACAGCACGCCGACCAGCACGGCGACCGCGGCCGCCCCCAGCGCGACCTCCAGTGAGGTCTGGCCGCCGATCATCAGACGTCCCAGCTCGTCGTACCCGACGTCGTCGGTGCCGAGCCAGTGCGCCGCGCTCGGCGGTCGCGTCGTCTGCGCGATGTTGGTGTGCACCTGGTCGGTGCGATAGACGAGTGGGCCGATGAAGCAGAACAGGAGGATGACGAAGAATGTCGCTGTGCTGGCGAGCGCGAGCCTGTTCTCCGCGAAGACGTCGAGGGCGAGCTTCAGCGGACCTTCCGGCGCCGCCAGCTCGTAGGCGCCTGCGGGTCCCAGCTCCGTGGCATGGGTTTGGGCCGTCACGGTCGCTCCCGGGTGAGACGGACGCGCGGGTCGAGGAGCGCGTAGCAGATGTCGGCGAGCAGCGAGCCCATGACCGTCGCCACGCCCACCACCAGAGTCACGCCCAGGAGGACCGGGTAGTCGCGGGCGACGGCGGCGTTGTAGAACAACAGACCGGTGCCGGGATAGTTGAAGATCTCCTCGCTGATCAGGGTCCCCGCGAAGACGAAGGGGAGCGAGAGACCCACCAGCGTGACCACCGGCACCAGCGCATTTCGCAGGACGTGGCGGAAGGCGACTCGCATGGTCGAGGCCCCCTTGGCTCGAGCGGTGCGCACGTAGTCCTGCATCAGGTTCTCCAGCGTGGACGAGCGAACGTAGCGGCTGAAGAACGCGATCGAGACGAGGGCGATGGTCAGCACCGGCAGGACGAGTCCGGCCGGATCGGCGAGGATCTGGCCGATCGATCCCTGGGGCGCCTGCGCCGGAAAGATTCGAAAGCGGATCGCGAACAGGGTGACCAGGACCAGCGCGAGCCAGAAGGCCGGGGTCGAGTAGAACAGGAACGCGCCGCCGGTGAGGACGTAGTCGATGAGTCGGTTGCGGCGCAGCGCCTGGACGAAGCCGAGCGGGATCGCGACCAGGAGCGCGAGCAGAACGGAGACCCCGGCCAGCAGCATCGTCTTCGGGAGGCGCTCCGCCAGCAGTTCGGAGACCGACTCGTTCTGCTTGTACGAGAATCCGAGGTCGCCGTGGAGCACCCGGTCGAGCCACCGCCAGTACTGGACCGGCAGCGGCTGGTCGAAACCGTTCTGCTTCTCGAACTGCGCGATGGCGACGTTGGTCGCCCGCTCGCCCAGCACCGCGCGCGCAGTGCCGCCGGGCAGCGCGTGCAGCATCACGAAGACGATCACCGTCACGAGCAGCAGAACGACGACCGCCTGAACTGCGCGCCGGGCGATGTACCCGGTCACGCGGGACTCCGCGTGACCGGGAAGAGGTGCGCTACTTCGAGAATGACCACTCCTCCGGCAGGAGGGAGAGGATCGGGCTCTGCTCGACGCCCTGCAGCTTCTTCGAGATCATCGAGAGCTGGTAGGGCCGGTAGGGCATCCACAGGACCGGCAGCTGCTGCGCCATGTAGTCCTCGAACTTCGTCATGGGCTCGAGGCCGGCCTGGTTCTGGACCGCGTGGATGTTGGCGTCGTTGGTGCTGTCGCAGTAGCTGCCGAAGTTGGCGCCGGCGCCGCACAGGAACTGCTGGTCGCCGACGGGGAGCGGGTTGACGCCGTACAGCCAGCCGCCGCCCCAGTACACGATCTGCCAGCTGCAGGTCTGGCCCGGTGTGCAGGGCGCGGCGTCCGCGATCACCTGGTTGAACGGCGCCTCCGACAGGTCGAGCTGGATGCCCGCCTGAGCCGCCGCGGACTTCCAGGCCTGCACCTCCTGGCTGACGATCGTGTCGCCTGACGCGTAGATGAGGCTGAACTGCAGCTTGGCGCCCGCCGCCACGCCGGTGCCGCAGTCGCCGGTGCACTCGCTGACACCGTCCGGGTGGATCGTCCAGCCGTGCGACTTGAGCAGCGCCGTCGCTCCCGACGGGCTGTACTTGTACGGCGAGCCTTTCACGTACTGGCTGACGTACGGGTTGTCGGGCTTGATCGGCACCGGCCCGTTGGTCGGCCAGCCGTACCCCTTGAACAGGTTGCTGACAAACCCGTTCTGGTCGATCAGCATCTGCATCGCCTGGCGGAAGTACAGCTGCTTGAAGATGGGCCCGACCGTCGGGCTCGCGAAGTTGAACGGGATGTAGTTGATGCCCCACGAGACCCAGGGGCTGAAGGTATAGCCCTGGCCCTCGATCGCGCTGGCCTGGGAGACGTCCGACTGCGGCAGGTACCCGTAGTCGACGCCGTTCGAGCGCAGGACATTCAGCTCGGCCTGTTCGGTCGTGAACGGCTGCTCGATGAACTTGTCCAGCTTGGCCTTGACGGGGCCCGAGTACTGCTTGTTGGGGACGAAGGCCGCGTATCCGTCGGTGCGGTAGTCGGACAGCTTCCAGGGGCCGTCGACGACCTGCCATAGCGGATTCGTCGCGTACGTGCTGGGCTGCTTCGCCTGGCTCATCAGGAAGTCGTAGACGGCCTTGGCGCCAGCGGCCGTCGTGTCGTTGTCGCCCACCTGCCCGCTGGCCGATGTGCGGTCCCAGGCGTGCTGCGGGATGGGCATCAGCTGCGAGAGCTGGTTGGCCTCGAACCACGTCGGAGAGTAGCCGTGGTCGAGCACCAGCGTGAACGTGTGGTCGTTCTGGACCTGGACGTCCTTAACGTTGTCCGGCACGTCACCCGGCAGGTAGGCGGCCCAGTTCGACTTGTTCGCCTTGAGCAGGTTGAAGAGGAACGTGAAGTCGCGGCTCGTGACCGGCTGACCGTCCGACCACATGTACGGCTTCAGCGTGATCGTCACCCGGGCGTCGTCCGCCGAGAACACGGGTGCGTCCGCCAGACTGGCGGGCTCGTTGACGAGCGGCTTGCCGTTGTTGCCGTACATGTACAGCGGCCGCCACATCAGGCGCTGGAACTGCTCGATGTTGGCGACCGAGTAGTGGGCGCCGTCGACGATCGGGAAGATGAAGTCCGGCGTGGTGCCGCCGGGCAGGGCGAGCGTGGCCGTCCCTCCCTTCGCGGTGCCGCCGGTGGACTGGGTGCCGCCGCACCCGCTCAGCGCCAGCGCGACCGCGAACGCCAACACGGCGAGGCCCGGTCGTCTCGGAGATCGCAGGATCATCGGTCTACCTCCCTCTCTTCTGGGGCCCGGCGCGAGGGACGCCGGCACAGGACACTCAACTGCCGGCATCTCCCGCCGAGGTGGGGAGTGCCGGCGCCGGAGGACCACCGGCCAGGACCTGGCGCCTGGCTTCGGCCAGGTAGGCCCTGAGCTCGACCGACGCGGCGACCCGGTCACCCGCGAGCAGGAGCTCGGCGATCCTTCGGTTGCGTGGGATGAACGGACGGAACAGGTCTGAGGCGTCTTCGACCATGGCGAACGCGAGCCGCAGCTCGGCGTCGATCACCTTGAAGAACGTGCTGATCCGCTCGCTGCCGATCAGCTCGACGAGCCGCTGGTGGAAGACGATATTGAGCGTGCCCACCTGCTTCCAGTCCCCGTTCGAGGCTGCCGTCTCGGCCTCCTCCACGATCCGGATCAGCTCGACCAGGGCCTCCCGGGGCGCGCCGGCGCTGTACTCGATGGCGATCAGCTCGAGGGGCTCGCGCGTCCGGTAGATGTCCTCCACGTCGTGCTCGTCGAGCCGGCTGACGGCGACTCCGCGGTGGAGGTGGTAGGAGATGAGCCGTTCGCGCCCGAGGACGCGGAACGCCTCACGGATCGTGTTCCGCGACACGTCCAGCTTCGCCACGAGCTGCTGCTCCCGGAGCGGCGTCCCGGGCGGCAGGTCGCCGCGACTGATCAGCTCGCGCAGCAGTTCGGCGACGCGCTCGGCGGTGCTGCTGCGATCGATGCGCAGGGAGTCGGGGTCGAGCTGGCCGACAGGCTCGGACGCCGCGCCACGAGCGTCACCGGGCGTCACGCCGCGCCGCGCCTGCCGGTCACCGCCACATCGTATCGTGGAGATGGTCTCTTGTTCAACAATCGCGGTGCCGGGACTGCCCCACTGATCCAAGCCGGTCCTCAGCTCGGGGAACCCAACCCCTCCTGTCCTCGACTCACGCCCACCTGTGATCGGGACGCCTGCAGCCCATCTTCTGCCGGTCAACCAGCCTTGTCAATGACTCCGGGTCGACCTCGCACGACGCTGCGCGGCCAGCCAGGCCGGCGGATCCCAGGGCTTCGGAACGCTGGCACCTCGGGGGATCGCTCTCCTGAGTTCGGGGAGTACAGTGGGGAGCGAGGTGACGGGCCTCGGGGACGCGGCCGCGGTCGGATGGGAACGTGTCGACTGCGACCTGCACAACGAAGTGCCCCGGATCGAGTCGCTGCTGCCCTACCTGTCCGAGCACTGGGTGGAGCAGGTGAAGACCACGGTGTTCCGCGGCGCGCCGGACACGGCCTATCCGCCCGCGCTGTTCCGCGAGCCCGCGATGCCCGCCGATCCGCTGGCACGGCTGCGCGAGGAGGTCCTCGACCGGGACCGCGTCACCGCCGGCATCCTGAACTGCACGTACGCGGTCGACAGCCTCCACAACCCGGACCAGGCCGCCGCCATGGCGCGGGCCGTGAACGACTGGCAGTCCGCCGAGTGGCTGGCGTGCGACCGGCGGCTGCGGGCGTCCATCGTCGTGCCCAGCCAGGTCCCGGCCCTGGCCGTCGAGGAGATCGAACGCGTGGCCGGCAGGCCGGGCTTCGTGCAGGTGCTGCTCCCGGCCCGGGCCCACCATCCGTACGGCAGTCGCCTGTTCCATCCGCTCTGGGAGGCCATCGCGGCGCACGGCCTGGTCGCCGGCATCCACTTCGGCGGCGCGCCGGGCAACCCGCCGACCCCGGTCGGCTGGCCGTCCTACCACTACGAGACGTACGTCGGGATGGCCCTGGCGTTCGCCGCGCAGCTGTCGAGCCTGGTGTCCGAGGGTGTGTTCGACCTCCACCCAGACCTGCGAGTCACCCTCATCGAGAGCGGCTTCACGTGGCTGCCTTCGCACCTGTGGCGATTCGACAAAGAATGGAAGAACCTGCGCCGCCTGGTCCCGTGGGTGCGGCGGCCGCCGTCCGACTACGTGCGGCGCCATGTGCGCCTGACCGTGCAGCCGCTCGACGCGCCCGGCGACCCCCGTCAGCTGCTGGAGCTGGTCGACCAGCTCGAGTCGGACGAGATGCTGCTCTACGCCAGCGACTACCCCCACCGCCACGCGGGCGACGTCGAGGCCGACCTCCTCCGCCACCTGCCGCCGGCCCTCGCCGAGCGGGTGTGCAGCGCCAACGCGCGCGAGTGGTACCGCCTGTGAGCGCCACCGAGCGGCGCGGGGCCGGCATCGTCGACTGCGACGTCCACAACGAGCTGGACTCGACGCGGGACCTGTTCCCGTACCTGGCCGAGCGGTGGCGCCGGCACGTCGACGCGTTCGGGCTGGGCGGCTATTCGGGCGTCAGCTATCCCAGGTTCTGGGACAACCGCGAGGAGGCACGGCCGGCGCCGGGGCGCAAGCCGGGATCCACCGTGGCCACCATCCAGGCCGGGCTGCTCGACCGTCACGCCATCGGGTTCGCGATCCTGAACCCGCTGACACCGGTGGCGCGGGTGACGAACCTGGACCTCTCCGAGGCGCTGGCCACGGCGGTCAACGACTGGCAGGTGGCCGAGTGGCTCGACCAGGACCCGCGGCTCCGCGCGTCCATCATCGTCGCGTTCGAGGACCCGCCCGCGGCCGTTCGCGAGATCGAGCGGCGCGCGGCCGACCGCCGGTTCGTCCAGGTCCAGTTCAGCGGGCGGCCGCACGAGCCGATGGGCCGTCGCCGGTACTGGCCGATCTACGAGGCGTGCGCCGCCCTGGGCCTGCCCGTCATGTCGCACGCCTTCGGGTCCGGCGGCAACCCGATCACCGGCACCGGCTGGCCGTCCTACTACGTCGAGGACCACGTCGGGCCGCCCCAGTCGATCCAGGCGAACGTGATCAGCATGGCGTCGGAGGGCGTGTTCGCGCGCTTTCCCGAGCTGCGCATGGTCTCGGTCGAGAACGGGTTCGGCTGGCTCCCGGCGCTGCTCTGGCGCATGGAGGCGGCGTGGCACGTCCTCGGCGGCGAGCTGCCGCACCTGGAGCGCTCGCCCGCGGAGTACGTGCGGGTGCACCTCTACCTGTCGACCCAGCCGACCGAGGAGCCGGCGCGGCCCGCTGACTTCCGGCGGCTGTTCGAGCACTGCCCGGAGCTCGCCGACCGCCTGATGTTCGCGAGCGACTACCCGCATTGGGACGGCGACGCGCCGGACCGTGCGCTCCCGTCCGCGGTCCCGGAGGACGTCCGGCGCCGGATCCTCTGCGAGAACGCGCGCCGCCTGTACCGGCTGCCGTGAGCGGGGAGC
>DASQZW010000356.1:0-30659 GCA_035638495.1 Terriglobales bacterium | reverse complement strand
GCCGGCGGCCGCCCCCGCCCAGGCGGCGGCGGCCACACCGGCGCCGAGCCCGACCGTCGACCTCGCCCAGGTCACCGCGGCGGCGAACCGGATCTTCCCGCCCGGGCCGTCCGCCGACTGCTTTCCCCGCGGGCTCGACGGCTGTCCCTTCACGTCCCGGCTGAAGACGCGGCTGCAGGCGATCGTGGGCGGTGCCACCGGCGGGGGCGGGGACCCGGTCTGCCGCTGCCAGAACAGCTACTCGTCCGTCTCGATCTCGAGCGAGGTGGTCTCCGGCCAGCCCGTGGCGCACGTGGTCATGAGCTTCGGCGCGTCGGCCGTGAAGATGGACTGGGTGTTCCTCCAGTCAAGCGGCGCCTGGCTGGCCGACGACTCCTACTGCACGTCTCGGGGACCCAGCACGTCCATCTACACGCAGCCCGGCACCTGCTCGACCTGACGGCCGCCGGCCGGAGGCCAGCCTCCGGCCGGCCGCACCGACCGCTACGCCTGGCCCGCCTGCGCCTCGGCCCGGGCGGCGTGCAGCGCGAGCGAGTCGAACACGAGCGTCTCGCTTCGGATCCTGCCGTCCCGCACGTTGAAGTGCTCAGCCGTGCGCAGCGGCTTTCCCGACGGCAGGAAGACCTCGTACATGAGCATGACCTGCTCGCCCCGGGCCAGGGCGGCGAGCTGCTTCCAGACGGGGGCGATCTGCGCGACGAAGCGCGCCAGCCCCTGCACCAGCGGTTCCGCGGACTCGTAGTGCGCGAACGGGCCGTCGAAGACGACGTCGTCCGCCAGGTAGCCGGTGGCCGTCACCAGGTCCTTGCCGGCCCACGCGTCCGTGTAGGCGACGACGACGTCGAGCGCTGACTGATCAGCCATGAGTGCCTCCTCGAAAGGGATTCACCCGACCGACGGTCGGCCCCGGCCGAGATCGACAGGTCAGCGGTTGATCTCGACCAGCAGCACCCAGGACGTGAAGAGGGCGACCACGATGGCCACGATCGTTCCGGCGGCCAGGATGGAGCGGCCGGCGCCGGCGCCGGTCGCCACCAGGATGCCGCCGACCAGCAGCGGCAGCGTCGCGCACTGGCCGAGGACGGCCCGAATCGCGAAGGTCCGCGTCGAATACCGCGCCTCGGGCATCCGGAGGGCCCGGGCGTGGGTGGTCACGATCGTCAGCCACAACCCGGCGCTGACGGCCGCCGCCTCGATCCCGACGGCCGCGACCGGCTGCGGCACGAGTGCCAGCGACGAGACGACCAGGACCGCACCCAGGACGATCAGCGCCTCAGCGGCCCGTCCGGGCAGGCCCGGGTTCTCGAGGATCTTCGCCAGGTTGATCGAGATGGCCACGAAGAGCAGCCCGGCCAGCGTCGCGGAGGCCCCGACCTGCCCGAGGAAGAAGTCGTGCCAGTCGGTCACACCTCGTCGAGCACCGGCTCCGCCTCGCGCACCCGCTCGCCGCTTCGCTCGAACAGGTACGCCGGGATCGCGGAGATGGGCGGCCGCTCCCAGTCCTCGATCTCGCGGACCTCCAGGAAGAACCGGTCGCTGTTGTAGTGGATCAGCTTCATCGACCGGTTGACCTCCTCCAGCAGGTGGATCCGGTGCCGGTCGCCCAGGCGCTTCAGCGCCACCTGCATGATCGCGAACGCCATCTTCGACAGGTCGAGCAGCTCCTGGTTGCGGTGGATGCGCACCCCCAGGTCGGTCTGCGCGATCGCGTTGAGCCCGAAGTTCTCGACGATGTCGATCAGGTGCCCGGTCTCCACGCCGTATCCCGTGAAGAACGGCAGCCGCTCCAGCAGCTCGCGCCGCCCCGCGTACTCGCCCGACAGCGGCTGGACCAGTCCGGAGAGCATCGGGTAGAAGAGGTTGATCAGCGGCCGCGCCGTCAGCTCCGTCACGCGGCCGCCGCCGGCCGACTGGAGCTCGCCGCCGAACTTCAGCGGCCGCCGGTAGAACCCCTTCACGTAGCTGACACGCGGATCCGTCAGCAGCGGCCCCACGGTGCCGTACACGAACTGCGGGTGGATGTTCGAGATGTCCGTGTCGCACCACGCCACGATGTCCCCGCGCAGCACGTGCAGGCTCTTCCACAGCGCCTCGCCCTTGCCGCGGAAGCTGCCGTGCTCGGGCAGGATGTCGGGGTGCTGCACGACCGGCACGCCCAGCGAGCGGGCGATCTCGACCGTCCGGTCGGTCGAGGCGCTGTCGATTACGACGATCTCGTCGAGCAGCGGCACCCGGTCCATCAGCGCGCTGCGCAGGGTGACGATGATGTCGCCGATCGTCGCCTCCTCGTTCAGGGTGGGCAGGCCCAGGCTGATCGTCAGGTCCTGGCGTCGCTTCAGGTCGACCAGGCGATCGACGTCCCTGAACTCGCGCGAGTGGAAGGTGTTCTCCGCGAACCACTTGTCGACGGCCGCCGAGACCTCCTCCTCGCTCAGCGAGATGGGCGGCGGCACCCCGTCCCCGATGATCGGCGGGATCGCGCGCGAGCTCTTCGCGAGGATCACGGTCCCCGGCAGCGACTCGACGGTCTTGGCCAGCCGCGAGCCGACCAGGACGGACGACCGGGCGGCCTCCGCGAACGCGCCCAGCACCGTCACCCCGTGCCGGCGGCCCGCCTCCGTGATCGCCTGGCTGGGGTCCTGCGACACCACCTCGACCGGCTCCACGCGGCGCTCCTCGAACTCCCGGAGCAGCTCGTGGAACGCCACGGACTCCCGGTCCCGGCGGGCGTTGGAGTGGTGCGGGTCGTGCACGTGCAGCGCGGTCAGGGGCACGTTCCGGCTCCCGATCAGCGCCGCCGCGGCGCGCAGCGCCAGCCGGGCGCTCGGACCGCCGCGCACCGGCACCAGCACGCCGTCGTTCAGGCGCAGGCCGCTGCCCGCCGGGTCGGGGCGCACCAGCAGGAGGTCGGCCGGCGGGTCGGCGACCAGGTCGTCGATGTGGCGGTCCGAGGGCCGGTGCGAGCCCAGGCCCGGCCACTCCAGCACGACGAGGTCCGAAGCGTTCTCGAACGCGGCCTCGCGCACGCCCTGGGCGATCGTGCCGGCGACCCGGACCTGGACGCCGAACCGACCCTGGAGGCGCGTCTCCAGCTCGGTGATCCGCTGGAGGAGCGAGCGGTACCGGCGCGCGATCGTCACGCTCTGGGCGATCGGTCGGCCCTGGGGCAGCTCGACCACCCCCAGGAGAAGGCCGCTGGCCTGCTCCCCGCGCAGGACCGCGGCCGCGACCTCCAGCAGCCCGGCCGCCGTCCGGGCACGGGTGATCGGGATGAGGACCCGCGGCTGCCTATCCGGCACGGCCGACCTGCTCGATCACCCGCTCGATCCGTTCCAGCACGGCCGGCCAGCCGTAGCCGTTCAGCGTCCGCCGACGCAGCCGGGCCGCCCGGCTGGCGAGCGCCCGCTCGGCCGCCGCCGCTACCGCGTCGCCCCCGCAGCCGGCCGGGAACGTCCACGCGCCCCCTCCCGCGACCTCGCGCAGCACCGGGATGTCGGCGCACACCAGCGGCGCCCGGCTCAGCCCGGCCTCCAGGACCGGCAGGCCGAACCCCTCGGACTCGCTCGGGAGCAGCACCAGGTCGGCCATGCGGTACAGCTCGGCGATCGTCCGGTCGTCCACCGGATGCTCGCCGTCGGGACCGGCGAACTCGTGGAGGAAGTGCACCACACCATCTAACCGGAGCGCCGACCGCTGCCGCATCAGGTCATCCGCATGAGCGATGTTGTCTGCCGAGTGTGGGCCCAGCGGGCCGCTGATCGCCATGCGCAGGCGCGGGTGCGCGGGCAGCAGGCACGCCGCGGCGGCCAGCGCCAGCTCCAGGCGCTTGCGCCGGGTGATGCGCACCGGCACCAGGACCAGCGGGTCGGCGCCTTCCAGGTCGGCCCGCCTGGCCAGGTCGCGCGCCACGGGGCCGAGGCCCCAGAACGCCGCTGGGTCGACGCCGTTGGGCACGACGGGCACTTCGGCCGGCGCGAGGCCCATCAGGCTCGTCACCTCCCGCTGGCGCAGGCGCGAGATCGTCACGTAGCGGACGCCGGGCTGCGCCTCCCGGAGCAGCGACCACGGCCAGCCCGGCCGCTGATAGTCCGCGTAGCGGGGGTTGACCCAGGCCAGGTCGTGCGTCCACGCGACCAGCGGCCCGCCCTCGCCGGCAAGCGCGGCCGCGAGCGGGACGTTGAACGGCATGGTCAGCACGTTGTGGGCGATCACGACGTCGCGGTCCGCCAGCAGCGGACGCAGCCGCTCGGCGATGCGGCCGGACAGGTCCTCGAGCTCGGGCGCGGCATCGTCGCCCCGGGCCAGGCGCCTGGCGACCGCCTCCACCTCCGGGTGGCGGGAGTCCAGCTCGGGCACCAGCTCGGCGTCGCCGCGGCCGGCCACCACCCGCACGTCGTGTCCGGCCGCACGCAGCAGCCGCGCGTGCTCCGCCATGACCGACTCGACCCCGCCGGTGACCGGCGAAGCGGTGTAGTGGATCAGGGCGAGCTTGCGGGGGCGGACTTCCCGGTTCACGGACTGCCCGCAGGCAGCTCGACCTGCAGGCCCGGGGGCTTGCGGTCCACGGTGACCCGCACGCCCTCGCCGCACTGGACGGTGAAGTCGACCTCGCCGTCGCCGACGCGCATGCCCTCCACGCGGAGCCGGCTGTAGAGCGTGGTGTCCAGCGGGTCGATCCGGAGCCGGTTCGCGAACATGTCGACCTCCACTCCGGCCAGCACGTGCAGGAAGTGGAAGAGCGACCCGGCGCCCCACGCCTGCGGGCTGCAGCTGACCAGGTACTCGCCGGGACCCGCGCCGAAGCGCCGGTCCCGGCTGAAGCCGCAGAACAGTTCGGGCACGCGGTGGTCCGAGAACCGCATGCCGGCCTCCAGGACCGCGTGCGCGATCCGCTCGGCCTCCTCGCGGTAGCCGTAGCGGCGGAGGCCCGCCGCCACGATCGAGTTGTCGTGCGGCCAGATCGAGCCGTTGTGGTAGCTCATGGGGTTGAACGAGACGGCGCGGCTCGACAGGGTGCGCACGCCCCAGCCCGAGAACATGTCCGGGGCCAGCAGCCGGCGTGCGACGTCGCTGGCCCGCTGCCGGTCGACGATCCCCGACCACAGGCAGTGGCCGGCGTTGCTGCTGATCGACGCCACCTGGTGCTTGTCGCGGTCGAGCGCCTGGGCGTAGTACCGCTCCTCGGGCATCCAGTACGCGCTCTCGAAGCGAACCCGCAGCTGCTCCGCGGCCGCCTCCAGCTTCTCGGCCTTGTCGACCTGGCCCAGCCGGCGGAAGATGCGGGCCAGGCCCGACCGGGCGTGGTGCACGTACCCCTGGACCTCGACCAGCGCGGCCGGCAGCGGGGCCGGCTCGCCGTGCTCCTCGATGAGCGAGTCCCAGGAGTCCTTCCAGCCCTGGTTGCGGACGCCGATCCGGCCATGCTGCTTGTACTCGACCAGGCCATCGCCGTCCAGGTCGCCGTACTCGTCGATCCAGCGCAGCGCCGCGATCACGTTCGGCGTGAGCTCGCTCAGAAGGTCGACGTCGGCCGTCCAGTTCAGCAGCTCGACCAGCAGCACCAGGAACAGCGGGGTCGCGTCGACGGTGCCGTAGTAGGGGGTGTGCGGGACCTGGCCCAGGTTGGCCAGCTCGCCGTACCGCATCTCGTGCAGGATCTTGCCGGGCTCCTCCTCCCGGTAGGGGTCGACCTTCTGGCCCTGGTGGCGGGCCAGGTAGCGAAGGCTGCCCACCGCGAGGTCCGGGTTGAGCGCCAGCGTCTGGATCGACGTGATGAGGGCGTCGCGCCCGAACGGAACCGCGTACCAGGGCACCCCGGCGGTCGGGTAGAGCCCGGTCGGCCGCTCGTCGCAGAGGACGCGAAGGTCCTCCAGGTTGCGCCAGATCAGGCCGCCGTCCAGCGACTCGTTGTCCGTCCGCCAGCGCGTGCACGAGGCGTTCCACTGCTGGTATCTGCGTTCCAGCGCCTCCAGCGCGGCGTCGAAGTGGAAGTCGGCCTCGGGCTGCCCGTCGCCCATCAGCGGGAGCATGTCGACGAGCAGCACGTACCGCTCCTGCGGTGCGAGGCGCACGCTGACGCAGGCCGTGCCCTTGGTCAGCTGCGGAACGGGGTGGAAGACGACCTCGGTGGTGCGGCGGATGTCGTCGCGGCCGCGGTAGCCGAACGTCAGGCCGGTCTCGGTGGGCATGGGCGCCTCGGGCGTGCCCATGGGCCGCTCGGGCCGGTAGCCGCGGACCTCGAAGATGTCCAGGAAGTCGGCGTCGAAGCGCAGCTCCAGGTCGACCTCGATCGCGTGCCGGTTGCAGTTCTGGAGGCCGATGCGCTCGTGGACGCCGTCGTGCACGAACCGCGTGCGGCGCAGGCTCAGGCTCTGCTTCGGAATGGCGGCGCCGCCGTGGCGAGGCTCCAGCACGGGATTCGAGAGCTGGAAGGTGGCGACGTAGGCGCGGTCCACCCCGTGGTTGAGGAGGATCGGGCGGCGGCCGTTGAGACGCAGCTCGAACGTCGAGAGGAATCGGGAATCGGAGCGGTAGAGGCCGAGACCGGCGTCGTTTCCGGCGGGCACGTCGCCCGCCAGGTCGGAGACGAACATGACGTCGTTGTGCTTCAGGATGACCCGATCTGCCAGCACTGCGAGTTGTAAGTCTAGGGCGCCTGGGGCGCGTGGCCCCGTTCGAATCGATCGCTGCAGAATTACGCGGGTGGCACGCCCCATCGTCGCGCTCGTCGGTCGTCCCAACACCGGCAAGTCCACGCTCTTCAACCGCCTGATCGGCCAGCGCAAGGCGATCGTCGACCGCCAGCCGGGCCTCACCCGTGACCGGCTGTACGGCGTGGCGGAGTGGCGTGGCCGCGAGATGACGGTGGTCGACACCGCCGGCCTGGACCCGGGCACGGACGACGAGTCCCAGGCGGCCATCGAGGCACAGACCCGGGTCGCCATCAGCGAGGCCCACGTGATCGTGTTCCTGCTCGATGCGCGCGAGGGCGTCACGGCCATCGACCGCGACATCGCCCAGATGCTGCGCCGGTCCGGCCGACAGGTCGTGGTGGCCGCCAACAAGGTGGACGACCCGCGACAGGCGTACCTCCGGCACGAGGTGCTGGAGCTGGGCTTCAGGGACCCGGTGGTGATGTCCGGGCACCATGGCATCGGGGTGGACGACCTGCTCGACGCCGTGGTGGCCCAGCTCCCGCCGCCGGAGGAGGAGGCGGAGCCGGGCGAGGAGGCCGCGGCCCGGCTGGCGATCATGGGCCGGCCGAACGTGGGCAAGTCCTCGCTGCTCAACCAGCTCCTCGGCGACGAGCGCTCACTGGTCAGCGCGACGCCGGGCACGACCCGCGACCCCGTCGACACGGAGCTGGCGTTCGACGGCCTGCCGGTGGTGCTCGTCGACACGGCCGGCATCCGGCGCCGGGCGGCCGCGCGCGACCGGCTCGAGCACTTCAGCCTGCTGCGGGGCATCCGGGCGATGGAGCGGGCGGACGCCGTGCTGCTGGTCCTGGACGCGTCGACCGGTGTGCTGGCGCAGGACCAGCACGTTGCGAGCTACGCGCTGGAGGCGGGCAAGGGACTGGTGCTGGTCGTCAACAAGATCGACCTCGTCGAGGCCCCGCAGCGGCGCGCGGCCGAGTGGGAGAAGCGGCTGCGGGCGGAGTTCCGCTTCGTCCGCCACGCGCCGGTGGTGACCGTCTCGGCGCTGACGGGCCAGGGCATCGGGAAGGTGCTCCCGACCGCACTGGAGGTGGTCGGCCAGCGGCGGACGCGCATCCCGACGAACGAGCTGAACCGCATGCTGCGCGAGGTGTTCCTGGAGAAGCCGCCGCCCAGCTACAAGGGCAGGCGGCTCGTGCTGCGCTACGCGACCCAGGCGGCGTCGGAGACGCCGACGATCGTCCTGTTCGTCAACGACGTGGGCCTGCTCCACTTCGGGTACCGGCGGTACCTGGAGAATCGGCTGCGGGAGCGGTTCGGGTTCGCAGGCAACCCGCTCCGGATCGTCCTGCGCCCGTCGCACGAGGAGCGGCGGGGCTCGTAGGGCGGCCCTTCTTACAATTCCGTGCCGTCCTTCATATGCCGCGATCACATGCAGGTTGATGCTCTAATGGCATGGCAATCGCCATGAGTCCGCAGAAGGTGCTGGTGGTCGACGACGAGGACCACATCCTGGAGCTCGCCCGCCTGTACCTCTCGCGCGAGGGCTACCAGATCGAGACGGTGACCGACGGGGCCCAGGCCCTGGCCCGCTTCGGCCAGACGAAGCCCGACCTGGTCGTGCTCGACATCATGCTGCCCAACGTCGACGGGCTGACGATCTGCCGGGAGATCCGCAAGTCCAGCCAGGTCCCGATCATCATGCTCACGGCGCGCGACGAGGTGACCGACAAGGTGGTCGGCCTGGAGCTGGGCGCCGACGACTACCTGACCAAGCCCTTCCACCCCCAGGAGCTGGTGGCCAGGGCCAAGGCGCTGGTCCGCCGGGCACGCATCGAGCCGGACCAGCCCCGCCTGGTCCGCGCCGGACGCCTGGAGGTCGACTTCGAGCGCCACGAGGTCCGCTTCGGCGAGGCGCGGCTGCAGCTGCGGCCCAAGGAGTTCGACCTGCTGGCGCTCCTCGCCCGCCATCCCGGGCGCGTGTTCCAGCGCAGCGAGCTGCTCGACCTCGTCTGGGGCTACGACTTCCCCGGCTACACCCGCACCGTCGACGTCCACGTCCAGCAGCTTCGTGAGAAGCTGGCCGCGGGCGGGGTGACGAACCCCACCATCCAGACGGTATGGGGGGTGGGCTACAAGCTGGAGATGGCCGAGAGCTGAGCCTCAGGTTCCGCCTGCTGCTGGCGACGATCGCGATCGTCGCGGTGAGCCTCACCCTCGCGGGGGCGGTGACCTGGACGCTGGTGAGCCGGCTCGAGTTCTCGCGGACGCAGGACCAGCTGGCGAAGAACGCCCTGCTGCTGCGGCAGCCGATCGGGCAGCTGGACTGCGCCGAGTACGCGATCAGCCCGACGACGCACCTGCCGACCACGTCGTGCGCCCGCCGTGTCGCCTCGGAGTCGGCGTTCCTGGACAACTTCGGCCGCCAGGTCGCCACGCTGGACCCCGTCGGGGAGCGTCTGATCCTGCTGGACAAGCCGCTGCCGATCGCCGGCGCCCGCCGCACGCCGGCCGTGCTGTACGACAGCGCCGGGGAGCTCGCGATGGGGACGCCGGTCCCGCTGGGCAGGGAGACGACGGTGATCGGACAGTCGGCAAACGAAGGCGACGTCGAGCTCCAGGGACAGCGCTACGTGCTGGCTGCCGCCAGGCTCGGCAACAGGTTCGCGTCGTGGGTGGTCCTCGCCATCCCGGACGACGAGGTCACGGCGCAGGCGACCGCCACGCTGCTCCGGCCGATCGTGCTCTCGGGGATCGCCGGCCTGGGCCTCGCGATCGTCGTGACGCTGGTGCTCAGCCGCGCCTTCACTCGCCCGCTGCGCGAGCTGCGCCGGGCCGCCGAGGACATCGCGGGCGGGAACTATGCGCGCCGCATCCAGCGGACCGGGAACGACGAGATCGGCGTGGTCGGCCAGAGCTTCAACCGGATGGCCGAGGCCGTCGAGCGTGCGCGGCACCAGCAGCGGACGTTCCTGGCCAACGTGTCGCACGAGCTGAAGACGCCGCTCACCAGCCTGATCGGCTTCAGCCAGGCGCTGATGGACGGCAGCCTGCGCACCCCCGAGGAGAAGGAGCGGGCCGCGACGATCCTCCACGAGGAGGCGCAGCGCGTGCTGCGCATGTCGCAGGAGCTGCTCGACCTGGCGCGCGTGGAGTCCGGCCAGCTGACGCTCAACGCGCACCCGGTGGATCTCGGCGTCCAGCTCCAGCAGGAGATCGAGCTGGTGCGCCAGCGGGCGGACCAGCGCCGGCTGGTGATGCGCCTCGACGTGCCGGCGGCGCTGCCGCCGGTGCGCGCCGACCCCGACCGGCTCCACCAGATCCTGGACAACCTGCTGGACAACGCGGTCAAGTACGCGCCGGAGGGCACGACCGTCTGGATCTCGGCCGAGTACGGGTCCGGGTTCCGGATCACCACGACCGTCAGGAACCGGGTCGGGGTGCGGCCGCCCGACCCGGCCCGGATGTTCGACCGCTTCTACCGCGGCGATCCGTCGCGCTCCTCGGCCGGCGGCGTGGGCCTGGGCCTGGCGATCAGCCGCGAGCTGGCGATCGCGCAGGACGGCGACCTGCGCGCCGAGCTCGGCGCCGACGGCAGCCTGTCCTTGAAGCTGGACCTGCCGGTCGCGGCCCAGCCGCCCCAGTCGCTCGAGGCGCCGAGCCGGGCGCCGGTGCGGCTCGCCCCGCGCCCGCAGCTCCGCGCCTAGCTGATCGCGCTGCCAGGTCGGTCGTGCGTCGGGCTGCCGGGCCGTGCGTGGCGGCTAGGCTGGGAGTGCCGGGCCGGCGAAGGGGGACCGGCGGGCTAACATCCGCTCGCCTCTGGGTGGCAATTGAAGCCCAAGTGTGCCAAATGTGCGCCAATCGCCCTTTGGAAGGGCGTTGAAAGGGCGATTCGCATACATTTGGGGCACTTGCGGGTCAGTTACCACACAGAGGCGAGCCGATGTTAATCCGCCAGCCTCCCTTCGCCCGATCCGCACTCCCAAACGCCCCGGTGACACCTCGACGTGGACGGCCGTCCCCGAGGCGACGCAGGCGCCGGAGACGCGTCTGTGAGCTGTCAGTGGGAGATCACCTGCGGCACACTTATCACCCAGAGGCGAGCCGATGTTAGCCCGCCGGCTTCCCTTCGCCCGACCCGCACACCCAACGTCCCGGTGACATCCGGGCGCGGTCGGCCGACCCGGAACGCTCACGGCGGCCGGCCGCTCTACAGTTCTTCGTTGACATGCGAGCCATCCAGGTCAACAGCTACGGTGGTCCCGAGGCGCTCGAGCTCGTCGACGTCGACGCCTCCGCGCCCGGTCCGGGACAGGTGCTCGTCGACGCCGCCGCCTGCGGCGTGAACTACATCGACACCTACCAGCGGTCGGGCATCTACCAGGTGCCGCTGCCGCTGGTGCTCGGCCTGGAGGGGGCGGGCACCGTCGCCGCGGTGGGGGAGGGCGTCAGCGAGCTCGCGGTCGGCGACCGGGTCGCGTGGGCCGCCGCGCAGGGGAGCTACGCCGAGCGCGTGCTGGTCGACGCGGCGCGGGCGATCCCGGTGCCGGACGGCCTGCCCGACGACGTGGCCGCGGCAGTGCCGCTGCAGGGCATGACGGCCCACTACCTCGCCACGTCGACGTACCCGGTCCAGGCCGGGGACACGGTGATCGTCCACGCGGCGGCCGGCGGCGTGGGCCTGCTGCTGACGCAGATGGTGAAGATGCGGGGCGGCCGGGTGATCGCGACGGTCTCCACCGAGGAGAAGGCCGCGCTAGCCCGCCGCGCCGGCGCCGACGAGGTGGTCCGCTACGACGAGGAGGACTTCGCCGCCGAGGCGCGGCGGCTGACCGGCGGCAGGGGCGTCGCGGCCGTCTACGACGGCGTCGGCCGGACGACCTTCGACGCCGGCCTGTCCACCCTGCGCCCGCGGGGAACGATGGTGCTCTACGGCGCGTCGAGCGGTCCGGTGCCGCCGGTCGAGCCGCAGCGGCTGAACTCGGGCGGCTCGCTGTTCCTCACGCGGCCAAGCCTGGTCCACTACACCGCCACCCGCCACGAGCTGCTCCAGCGGGCGGGCGAGGTGTTCGGCTGGATCGCGTCGGGGAAGCTGGACGTCCGGATCGGCGGCCGCTATGGCCTGGCCGAAGCCGGCAAAGCCCACGAGGACCTGCAGGGCCGGCGCACGACGGGGAAGCTGCTGCTGGTGCCCTGAAGCTGGGCGGGGACCATTCTCTGGATCATCCCTTCGACAGGTCCACGATCCGGCACGGGATGTCGGCGTCCTCGTCCATGTGATGGCTGGCGCAGATGCGGTGGTAGCCGTCCGCGACGGTCATCGCGACGTCTTCCGCCAGCCGTCCGCGCACGATCAGCACCGGTGAGAGCGGCCGTCCCTTCTTGACCTTCTCGAGGTCCGCCGCGACGTGGAAGTTGTCCGGGCCGAGGGCCTCGAGCCGGCTCGCGCGCAGCAGGTCCTTCGCCTTCCGGCGGACGAGGGGCGCGGCGCGGAGCCGGTCGCTCAGCTCCTTCGCGGCCGTCTCAGTCAGGAGCAGGCTCAGGTAGTCGGCCGCGGCGGGATAGTCGTGGTCGTCCGGTTCATCCTTCCAGTGCTCAGTGCTCATTTCTCGACCTCCTGATGAATCGCGGGCCTGTCGGCCGGCTTCGTTCCGCCGGCCAGCAGCGCCGCGCCGGCGGTGGCGGGGATCAGCGTGAGACAGCCGCCGGCCACGAGCGCGGCGGCGACCGGCGGTGCGAGCGCTCCGGTCGCGAGGCCCAGCGCGGCTGCGGCGGCCGGCAGGCCGAGCTGAGCGGAAGCGATCAGCCCGGACGGCAGGCGCCGCTCCCGGCCGGCCACGGACGCGGCGACGACGTGAACGAGGATCGCACCGGCCGCCAGGGCCACCGCGAGCACGAGCGCCGACGGCGAGTCCACGAGGCCCCTCAGGTCCAGCGCCGCCCCCAGCAGGACGAAGAACGCCGGTACGAAGAAGCCGGCGGCGAGGCCCGTCAGCTGGTGGACGAGGCGATGCGGCTCGTGGAACTGGCGCAGGACGATGCCGGCGGCGAAGCCGGCGATCAGCACGCTGGCGCCCGACTGCTCCGCGATGGCGGCGAGCACGAGCAGCAGCAGCACGGCGATCCGGAGCTGCAGCGCCCAACCTCGCATTTTCGACTCGCGCTTGACCTCGTCGGCCAGACCGGTGGCGAACAGCCGGCGTCCGGCGATGATCGCGGCGGCCGCCCCGGCGATGATCAGCGCGTCCCCCAGGAGCGCCTCGGGGATGTGCCCTGGCCCGGTGAGCGTCAGCGGCATCACCAGGGCGGTCACCGAGTCCGCGAGCGTGATCCACCCGAGGAGCACGACGATGCTCGGGCCCGTGAGCCCGCGCTCCTGGATGGTGGGGAAGGCGACCGCGGCCGAGCTCCCCGCCAGCAGCACCACGAGGAGCTCCGGGTGGCCGACGTGGAGGGCGGCGCTGATGGCGAGTCCGACCGGGACGCTGGCCACCAGCGCCACGAGCAGTGCCAGGCCGCCCCGCACGGCGGCCCGGCGCAGCTCCGGCGAGCGGATGTCGACCTCGGTCCCGGCGCCCAGCATGAGCATCGCGAAGCCAAGCGCCGAGAAGATCGGGTACGGCTGGGCGGACGGCTCGATCCAGTGGAGACCGGTCCGCCCCAGGATCGCGCCCGCGATCAGCTCGCCGACCAGCACAGGCACGAGCGGCCGCCGTCCCGCGGCCAGCAGCGGTCCGAGCAGCCCCGCCAGGACCAGCAGCAGGACCGAGGTGAACATCGCTGCTTTGTAGCACCCGGCGCGGGCTCGGGTGCCGCGTCCGGTTCGGCTGCTTCAGCGCGCCTCGCTGGCGAGGCGGGCGCCGAGCCCCAGGAGCACCGCGCCGGTCACCCCGTCCAGGGCCCGGCGAAGGCGCCCGCCGAAGCGCCGCCGGGCCCTGGCCACCAGCCAGCCGTAGAGGTGCAGCCACCCGCAGACCATGGCCGCGAAGAGCACGACCATCGCGGCGATACGCGCGGCCGGGTCGCCGGGCCGCACGAACTGCGGGACCACGGTGAGGAAGATCGCGCCCGCCTTCGGATTGAGCAAGTTGCCGAGCAGGCCCTGCACGAACGCAGGCGCGCCCGACGTGCCAAGGACCTGGGCGCCGTCGGCAGGCGCCGGCCGGCCGGCCTTCACCGCGGCGACCAGGCTGCGGAGACCCATGACCGCGAGCACGGCCGCGCCCGCCGTCTTGAGCACAGTGAACGCGACGGCCGAGGCGGCCAGCACGGCCGCCAGGCCGGCTGCGCTGGCCGCGCCCCAGGTCAGCAGCCCGAGGCTCACGCCCAGCGCCGTCCGCGACGCGCCGCGAACGCCGCCCCGGAACGCGTTCCGCGTGACCATCGCGGTGTCCGGGCCGGGCGTCACGATCAGGATCACGGCGACGCCCACGAAGGCGAGGAACCGGCCGTCCAGGATCAAGACTCGGGCGGCCAGCCAGCCCGGCCGAGCGCCGCCGCCAGCCGGGCGACGCCCTCGCGAATCCGCTCCGGCGCGCTGTTCGTGAAGTTGAGGCGCAGCGAGCCGGCGCCCCCGCCGTCTATGTGGAACGCGGTCCCCGGCACGAACGCGACCCCGCGCTCGACCGCGTCGGCCAGCAGTGGCAGCGCCTCCAGACCCGCGGGCAGCGTGACCCACAGGAACATGCCGCCCTCCGGTCGCGTCCAGGTGGTGCCGGCCGGCATCAGCTCGGCGAGCGCGGCGACCATGGCGTCGCGCCGCTCGCGGTACGCGGCGCACAGGGTCCCGACGTGCGCGTCCAGGTCGTTGTCCCGACAGAAGCGCACGACGGCGCGCTGCACCAGCTCGTTGGTGTGGAGGTCGGCGCCCTGCTTGGCCAGGACGATGCGCTCCGTCACCTCGCGCGGAGCCACCACCCAGCCCAGGCGGAGGCCGGGCGAGAGGACCTTGCTGAACGTGCCCAGGTGGATCACGTCGTCGCCGCCGGGCAGCGCGCGGAGCGGCGGCACGGCCTCGCCGTCGTAGCGGAGCTCGGCGTACGGGTCGTCCTCGACCAGCGGCAGCCCGAGGTCGCGCGCCGAGGCGAGCAGTTCGCGCCGGCGTTCCAGCGTCATCGTGCCGCCGGACGGGTTCTGGAACGTCGGCACCGTGTAGAGGAGGGCGCAGCCGGCGCCGAACCGGTCGCGCAGGGCGTCGACGCGCGGACCGTCCTCGTCTCCGGGGCACGCGGCGAACGAGACCTCGCGCGCCGCAAACGCCTGGAGGGCGCCCACGTAGCTCGGCGTCTCGACCAGCACCCGCATGCCGCGGCGGGCCAGGACCCGTCCCACCAGGTCGAGCGCCTGCTGCGACCCCGTGGTGATGACGACGTCGTCGGCCTCGCAGACGACGCCCCGCCGGCCCAGCCGCTCCGCCACCAGCTCCCGGAGCGGCCGGTGGCCGGGCGTCGGCCCGTACTGGAGCGCCCCGCCGGGGTCGTCGCGGAGCACGGCGTCGAACGCCGCCCGCAGGCCGTCTGCCGGAAACAGCTCCGGCGCCGGCAGCCCACCGGCGAAGCTGATCACGTCGGGCCGTTCGGTGACGGACAGCAGGTCGCGGATGGCCGAGGAGCGGAGCACGCCTCCGTTCCGCTCCAGCAGCGCGCTCCAGTTCAGCCCGGTCTGCACCATGCCTCTACGCTAGGTACGATCGCGTCGGACATCGACAGCCAAACCAGCCCAAATCGGTCATCCAAATCGAGAGCGCCCGTCAGCCAGCACCTGCCCGCCGCCGCTCAGCAACCGGTGGTGGGCTGAACGCGGTCAGAGATCGAGCAGGTACACGTTCGAGTCGTACCGACGGAAGCCGAGGCGCGGATAGAGCCGGTTGGCGGCCTCGCGCCAGGGCGACGTCCTGAGTTCGATCTCGGGCGCGCCGCGCCGTCGGGCCTCGTCCAGTGCGGCCGTGACGAGCGCCTCGCCTGCGCCGCGACCGCGGGCGTGCTCGTCCACGACCACCTCCTCCAGGCGGGCGGTGAGGTGCGTCAGCTTCCGGTGCATGGCCACCAGCGCCATGCCGACGATCTCGCCCTCGGCGAGCGCCACCAGCAGCGTGGCCTGCGGGTCCGCCAGGAGGTCCTCGAGCGCGGCCCGGCCGGGCGGCGTCCGCGATGCGCTGAGCTGGGCCAGCAGCCTTGCCGCCGCCCGCTCGAGGTCCGGGCTCCACGCCCGGACCGGCTCCACGACGATCATGCCGAAGACGGTAGCGGTCGGCGGCGCGCCGCCGACCGCAGGCCGAGCACTTTGGCGCCTCGCGGTGCCGACCTCGACGTGCCGACCGAGCAGCTCGCTGAGCTGGTCAGCGCCACCCTGACGCTCCGCAACCAGCTCGACGCCGCCCTCACCGGGCTCGTCGGACGCCTCGACGAGCAGATGCGCTCCGAGCAGGGTTCCAACGACCCCAGCGTGTCCTGCGCGGCCTGGCTGCGCGAGGAGCACCACCTGAACAGCAGCACCGCCTGGGGCCAGGTCCGGCTGGCCCGCCAGCTCCGCGACCTGCCCCGGACCAGTCACCGCCACCCTGGAGACGCTGCGGGGCGACCCCGGCGCCCCGGCCGCCGAGCTGGACTGGGGCTGGCCGATCAGCGGCGCGGCCCTGCGCCGGATCGCCTGCGACGCCGAGCTGACCCCGATCCTGCTCGGCGCAGGGCACTGGCCCAGCGCGACCGCCGCTGCGTCTGGGAGCGCTGCGACCGGCCGCCCGACTGGTGCGCCGGCCACCACCGGCACCTCTGGGTGGAGGGCGGCCGGACCAACGTGGACGAGATGAACCTGCTCTGCCGTCTCCATCACGGCAACTACCACCGCGGCTACCGGCTGCGGCGGCTGCCGGATGGGCGGGTGGAGGAGGTCCCGCCCGAGCCCCGGGGACCGGTCTTCGGGCCCGCCATCCACGCCCCACCGCCGGCGGCCTGAATCGGGACTCCGGTCTTCCGCCAGGCCGAGCCGTGGCGGGCGGCCATCAGTCCGGCGGCAGCAGCAGGCTGACCGGGTTCTCGATCAGGCGCTTCACTTCCGCCATGAACTGTGCCGCGGTCGTGCCGTAGAACACGCGGTGGTCGACGGACAGCGTCATCCGCATCACCTTGCCGACCGCGACCCGGCCGTCCTCGACCACCGGCACGTCCTTGATCGCGCCGACCGCCAGGATCGCGGCCTCGGGCGGGTTGATGATCGCGTTGAACTCGTCCACGCCATACATGCCGAGGTTCGAGATGCTGAACGTGCCGCCCTCCAGGTCGCCAGGTGACGGCTTCCCGGACCGCGCCCGCTCGATCACCTGCCGGGAGTCGATGGAGATCTGCACCAGGTCCTTGCGGTCCACGTCGTGGACGACGGGCACCAGCAGGCCCAGGCCCTGCGCGGGCGGGACGGCCAGCCCGATGTTGACCGAGCGCTTGCGCTGGAAGCGGCCGTCCACCCAGGACGCGTTGACCTCCGGGAACCGCGTCAGTGCGATCGCGCAGGCCCGCGTCAGCAGGTCTGTCATCGTCACGCGGTCGGCGCTGGGCACCGTGTCCTTGAGCTGCTGGCGCAGCCGGACGGCCTCGTCCACCCGCGCCTCGACCGTCACGTAGAAGTGGGGGACGGTCGTCTTCGACTCCGTCATCCGGCGCGCGATCGTGGCCTGCATCCGGTTCGGCTCGATCAGCTCGACCTCGGCGCCCGCGGGGCGCGGCGCCGGTGCGGTCGCGACCGCCGAGCGGCGACCCGAACGCTCCGAGGCCGCGATCACGTCCTCCTTCACGACACGTCCTTCCGGTCCGGTGCCGGCGACCGCCGCCAGGTCGACGCCCAGTTCATCGGCCAGCCGCCGCGCGATGGGCGAGGCCTTCACGCGCTCGGCCCCGTTGCGCGTGGGAGCGGGTCGGGGCGCGACCGGCTCGGCGGGAGCCGGCGCCTGCAGGGGGGCCGTGGGACGCTCGGGAGCCGCTGGGGGAGCCGGCACGGCGGCGGCAGCCGGCTCGGGCGGCGCAGCCGGCACGGGCGGCACGGGCGGCGCGGGCCGCGCGGGCGCCGCAGGCCGCACGGGCGCGTCGCCGCCGATCCGGCCGATCAGCTCTCCGACCGGCACTGCCCGGCCCTTCTCCACCGCGATGTGCAGCACCCCGTCGGCCTCGGCCTCGATCTCGAAGCTGGCCTTGTCCGACTCGATCTCCGCCAGCACCTCGCCGCGGTGCACCTCCTGGCCGTCCTGCCTCTTCCACTCGAGGACGGTGCCCTCCTCCATCGTGTCGGAGAGCTTGGGCATGTTGACGTCGGGCATCGCAGTCGACTCCTCAGACCCCGGCCGGCTGGCGCTTGCCGACCACGCGCAGCGCCTCCCGCACGATGTCGTCGGCCGAGGGGATCGCCGACCGCTCCATCTCCTTGTTGTAGGGCATGGGCACCTCGGCCCCGCCCAACCGGCGGATCGGCGCGTCGAGGTCGTCGAACGCGCGGTCCTGCAGGCCGGCCGCGATCTCGGCGCCGACGCCGTACGTCGTCCAGCCTTCCTCCACGACCAGGCAGCGGTTCGTGCGCCGGATCGAGTCCACCAGCGTCGGCCAGTCGATGGGCCGGAGCGAGCGCAGGTCGATCACCTCGGCGTCGACGTCCTCTTCTTCCAGCCGCTGGCCCGCGATCCCGGCCAGCACCGCCTGGCGGGAGACGCCGATGATCGTGAGGTCGCTGCCCGGCCGGCGGACGGCCGCCCTGCCGATCGGCGTCGTGTAATCGCCGTCCGGCACCTCGCCGCGCAGGTTGTACAGGCTCATGCTCTCCAGGAACATGACCGGGTTGTCGGTGCGGATCGCCGACTTGAGCAGCCCCTTCGCGTCCTCCGGCGTCGTCGGCGCCACCGCCAGCAGCCCCGGCACGAACGCGTACAGCACCTCCAGGCTGTGCGAGTGCTGCGACGAGAGCTGGTGTCCGGCGCCGCCCGGCAGCCGCATCACCATCGGCACGCTGACCTCGCCTCCGAACATGTAGCGGATCTTGGCCGCGTTCTGGACGATCTGGTCGTAGGCCTGGAGCGAGAAGTTGATCGTCATCATCTCGACCACCGGCCGCAGCCCGGACATCGCGGCGCCGATCGCGGTGCCGGCGATCACCTCCTCGGCGATCGGCGCGTCGACCACGCGCATCGGGCCGAAGCGGTCGAGCAGGCCCTCCGTCACGCGGTAGGCGCCGCCGAACACGCCGATGTCCTCGCCGATCAGGAACACGTTCTCGTCGCGCTCCATCTCCTCCATGAGCGCCTCCCGCAGCGCCGCGCGGAACAGCTTCTCAGGCATTGCGGCCCCTCCGGCCCTGGCCGGCCACCTCCCCAGCAAGTGGGGAGGGATACATCTCCCACTCGCCGGCGTAGAGGTAGCGGTACAGCTCGTCGACAGCCGGGTTGGGGCTCTGGTCCGAGAAGCGCACGGTCTCGTCGACCTCCGCGTCGACGCCGTCCTTCAGACGCTTCATCTCGTCGGCGCTCACCACCCCGGACTCCAGCAGCCGCTGTTCGAAGCGGACGACCGGGTCGCTCCGCAGCCAGTGCTCCTTCTCCTCCTCCGACCGGTACTTGTCGGGGTCGACCACCGAGTGGCCCTTGAAGCGGTAGTTGACCGCTTCGATGAAGCGCGGCTGCGAGTCGGCGCGCACCTTCTCGACGACCTCCGACGTCCGCCGCAGCACCTCCACCACGTCCATGCCGTCGATGCGGATGGCCTCCATGTCGTACGCGCACGCCTTCCGGTAGATCTCGGTCACGGCGGAGGCGCGCTCGACGGCCGTCCCCATGCCGTAGTGATTGTTCACGCAGAACCAGACCACCGGGAGCTGCAGCACCTTCGCGAAGTTCAGCGACTCGTGGAACGAGCCGATGTTGGTCGCGCCGTCGCCGAACATGCAGAAGACCACGTCGTTCGCGTGCTGGTACTTGATCGCGAAGCCGGCGCCGACCGCCAGCGGCAGGTGGCCGCCCACGATGCCGTAGCCGCCCATGAAGCGGTGTGACAGGTCGAAGATGTGCATCGAGCCGCCCCGTCCGTGGGCGACGCCCGTCTCCTTGCCGAACAGCTCGGCCATCACGCTCTTCGGGTCGACCCCGCGCGCGATCGCGTGGCCGTGCTCCCGGTAGCTCGTGTAGATGTAGTCGCCGGCCCGGAGGGCGGCGATGCCGCCGACCACGGTGGCCTCCTCGCCCAGGTTCAGGTGGCAGTAGCCACCGATCCTCGCCTTCGTGTACTCGAGCTGGGTCCGCTCCTCGAAGCGCCGGATCAGGTACATCTGCCGGTACAGCTTCAGCAGGTCGTCACGGTGCTCCCTGGTCACGTCCAGGCCCGGCGCCTCCACCCGGGCGGGAGGGGCCTGCGGCGGAGCCGGCGCCGGCTTCTCCTCTACGCGACGTGCCAATCGACTCTGCTCCTTGATCGCGGCGGCCGCCTGGGGCGCCCTGTTCGGGGCGGCCTCCGCGGCGGCGGGCCGCTGGGTCTTCCGGTTCGGGATGTGGATGGCGCGCCCGTCCGCCGCCAGCGCCGCTTCCAGCAGCGACTCCGCGAGCGTCGGGTGCGCGTGCATGGTCAGGTCGAGGTCGTGCAGCGTCAGGCGCTGCTGCACGGCGAGGGTCGCCTCGGCGATCACGTCGGTCACGCGCGGGCCCACCATCTGCACGCCGAGCAGCGTGCCGTCGCGGGCGTCCGCGACGACCTTGACCGCGCCCTCGGTCTGGCCCAGCGTCATCGCGCGGCCCGACGCTGAGAACGGGAAGCGGCCCACTCTGACCTCCAGTCCGCGCTCACGGGCCTCGCGCTCACCCAGGCCGACGTTGGCGATCTCCGGGTCCGTGTAGATGCAGTTGGGGACCGCGTGATAGTCGGGCGTGCGGTTCGCGCCGCAGATGTTCTCGACGGCACAGACGCCCTCGTACGACGCGACGTGCGCCAGCATCACGCCGCCGATGACGTCGCCGATCGCCCAGATGCCGTCCGCCGCGGTGCGCAGGTGATCGTCGACGACCACGCGGCCGCGCTCGAGCTGGACGCCGGCCTCCTCGAGGCCCAGGTCCTTCGTGTAGGGCACCCGGCCGGTCGCCAGCAGCACGACCTGGGCGGTGACCGAGTGGCGTTCGCCGCCGGACCCGAACCTCACCTCGAGCCCGGCGCCGTCCTTCGCGACCTCCTCGACCCGAGCCTCGGTGTGAACGACCGCGCCCAGCCGCTCGAAGTGGCGCCGGTAGAGGCCGACCACGTCGGACTCGATCATCGGCAGGATCTGCGGCAGCAGCTCCAGCACCGTCACTCTCGTGCCCAGGGCCGCGTACAGGGCGCCCCACTCCATGCCAACCACGCCCCCGCCGATCACCACCATGGATTCGGGCACCTCGTCGAGCGCCAGGATGCCGTCCGAGTCGATCGTGTGCTCGACTCCCGGAATCGGGATCCGCGCGGGGACGGAGCCCGTCGCGACGACCATGTTCGCCGCCTCGTACCGCTCGCCGCCGGCGGAGAACCCGCCGCCGCCGGCGAGCCGGGCCGCGCCCCGGATCACGCTGATGCCGTTGGCCTTCATGAGGCCCTCGACGCCGCCGACCAGCTGGTCGACCACCCGGTCGCGCCGGCTGTTCGCGGCCCGCAGGTCGAATCGCAGCGCGTCGGCGACCACGCCGTACTCGCCACCGCGCTGCATCAGCGAGTACAGCTCGGACGACTGGAGCATGGCCTTCGTCGGGATGCAGCCGCGCACGAGGCAGGTGCCGCCCAGGCGGTCCTTCTCCACGATGGCGGTGCGGGCGCCGAGCTGGGCGGCGCGGATGGCGGCGACGTAACCGCCTGGACCGCCGCCGATCACGGCGACGTCAAAGCGCTCGGGCACGATAGCTCCTTTCGATGGCGGTATTCACGAGAATTATGACGCCGGCCGGCAGGCGTTTCTTCCCGGGGCCGCCCGCGCCAGCGCGGCTAGCACTGTACGAGCGTTGGCCCCGCCCTCGCCGCGCCTACCGAGTTCGGATTCCGTCCGGGAGGTAGCGGTTCGTGATCGGCATCCGGCGGTCCCGCCCGAAGGCCCGGGTGGTGACCTTGACGCCCGGCGGGCCCTGCCGCCGCTTGTACTCGCTGCGGTCCACGAGGCCGATCACGCGGCGCACGGTGGCCGGGTCGTGCCCGGCCGCCACCAGCTCCTCGAAGCTGCGGTCGTCCTCGACGTAGCCCTGGAGGATCGGGTCGAGCACCTCGTACGGCGGCAGGCTGTCCTCGTCCTTCTGGTTCTCGCGCAGCTCGGCCGAGGGCGGCTTCTCCAGCACCCGCTCGGGGATCACCGGCCGGCCGGCCACCACGTTGCGGTACCGGCTGAGCTCGTAGACCGTGGTCTTGGGAATGTCCTTGAGCACCGCGAAGCCGCCCGCCATGTCGCCGTAGAGGGTCGTGTAGCCGGTCGCCAGCTCCGACTTGTTGCCGGTCGTCAGCACCATCCAGCCGAACTTGTTGCTGAGCGCCATCAGCAGCACGCCCCGGATGCGCGCCTGCACGTTCTCCTCGGCCAGGCCCGGCTCCAGGCCCGCGAAGGGGCCGGCCAGTGTGGCGGCGAACGCGTCCCGGGTGGGCTCGATCGGCAGCTCGTACGTACGGATGCCGAGCGCCTCGGCCAGCTGGCAGGCGTCCTCCAGGCTCGCGCGGGAGGTGAACCGCGACGGCATGAGCACGCCGACCACGTTGTCGCTGCCCAGCGCGTCGACCGCCACGCAGGCGGTCAGGGAGGAGTCGATGCCGCCGGACAGGCCGAGCAGCACCTTCTCGAACGCGCCCGACTTGCGCACGTAGTCGCCGGTGCCGCAGACCAGTGCCGCATAGACCTCGGCCGGACCCTCGAGCGGCGCGGTGAACGGCCGCAGGTGCGGCCGGGCCGGGTGGGGCGCCTTCTCCCGCGTGATGGTGACCTCGCTCACCTCCATGCCGAGGTGGACCGGCATGGAGGCGTCCTTGCGCAGGCGCGTGTCGTGCAGCCGTGCGCCGAAGACGGAGCCGATGTCCAGGTCGGCGACCAGCAGGTCCTCCGCGAACGAGGGTGCGCGGGCGATCGGCTCGCCGTCGGGGTCGAAGACCAGGCTGTTCCCGTCGAAGACCAGCTCGTCCTGGCCGCCGACCAGGTTGACCCACGCCAGGAAGGCCTGGGAGTCCATCGCGCGGGTCGCGATCATGGCCTCGCGGGCCTGCCGCTTGCCCCGGTGGTACGGGGAACCGTTGATGTTGATCAGCAGCTGCACGCCGAGCGCGGCCTGGACCGAGATGGGACCGGTCGGATACCATGCGTCCTCGCAGACCGAGACGCCGATCCGGACGCCCGCCAGCTCGAAGATCGGGCAGCGCCGGCCGCGCTGGAAGTAGCGCTCCTCGTCGAACACGCCGTAGTTGGGCAGGTACACCTTGTGGTAGACCCCGCGCAGGTGCCCGTCGTACGCGAAGAACGCGGCGTTGTGGATGTCCACCTGCAGGTCGACGAACCCGCCGACAACCGCGATGCCCTGGCTGGCCTCCACCACGCGGTCTCGATGGCGGAGGTTGTCGCGGATGAACGACGGCTTGAGCAGGAGGTCCTCGGGCGGGTAGCCGGTGATGGCGAGCTCGGGGAACACGACGACGTCGCACCCTCCCCCCCGCGCCCGCCCGATCCACTCGATCATGCGGGCCGCGTTGCCGGCGAGGTCGCCGACGGTGGTGTCGATCTGCGCCAGACCCACTCGCAGGGGCCGGGCGGCGTCGGTCTCCATGCCTCCATTGTGCGCCGATCGGCGAACGGATTGGGTCCAGTGGACCCAAACCTCGTAGCAACCGCCCGGTCCTGCCGGCGCATCTCATCTGCTGTGGAGGACCTGATCGATGCCTGAGGACCCGGCCGGGTCGCGCCCGCCGCGGGCGATGCTGCTCGTGGCCGGCGTGCTGGCGCTGCTCGTCGTGGCGGCTCTGGTCGGGCCGCGGCTGTTCCGAGCCGCGGCCCCCCGCGCTGCCTCCCCGGCCGCCGCCGGCGCGCCGGGCGGGGTTCGCCTGGCCTCGCCCGACCCGGCGGAGTGCCGGCTGCCGGTGGTCGTGACCGACAGCCACGCGCTCGCCGGCGCGCCGGCGGTCGACCCGATGCGCGAGTTCCCGACCGCGCTGCCCACCGACACGGCCGGGTTCGTGTCGCTGTCCACCGGCCAGTTCGTGGCGGACCCGACCGCGAAGGGGCGCGGCATGCCGTTCTCGCGCATCTACGCGAAGGAGCAGTGGACGCCGGAGAGCTACGACCCGCTGCTGAAGCGCTGGCTGCCGGCCGGCCCGCGCCAGGTGTCGCCCGACCGTCGCTCCTACCTGTACACGACCCAGCACCCGCTGGCGACCGGGAAGGGAAGCTCCTTCGACTCCACCTCGCTGTCGGTCTTCGACGTCGCGACGGGAGGGGACCGGACGCTCTGGACCTCTCCGGACCAGATCGGCCCGGACGCGACCTGGGAGGCCGACGGCATCCACGCGTCGACCGTTCCCGCGGGCGGTGGCCAGCTTCGATCCTGGCTGGTCGACCCGTTGACCGGGGCGGTCACCCCGGTCACGCCGGCCGTCCCGCGCGGCCTGCCGCCGACGGCCTACGGGATGACGGCCGGCGCCGGCTTCGGCTTCGACGGCGCCGGCCGTCCGATCCTGCTCGACGGCAGCCGGAACCCCGGCGCGCACCAGGAGTACTTCGTCGGCGGCCCGGAGGGTCAGCGCATCGTCATTCACACTGGCACGGCGGGCGACGCCTTCGGCTTCGACCCCGACGGGTTCGCCGTGGACGGCGACCGGCTCTGGGCCGCGAACTACGACGGCACGGCGATCTGGCTGTGGACGGAGAAGGCCGGCCTGAAGCGGTTCGCGCTCTCGGGTGTGGCGCAGCACGACCCCTACGTCACGCCGCGAGTGGTCGGGCCCTGCGTGTAGCAACGCGCCAGCGCGAAGACCGGGCCGCCACGAACCGGCGGGCTGCCGCATAGCACCCACGTGACCACCATCGCCGCGGCGCCGCCCGATGCCGCCGACATCGGGTCCTTCGAGGTGTGGATCGAGCCGCTCCTGGCCGCGGGCTACCGGCTCGCGTACGCCATGCTCCAGAGCCAGCCAGAAGCGGAGGACGCGATCCAGGATGCCGCGCTCCGAGCCTGGGCCGCCCGGCACCGGCTGCGCCCCGGCTCCGACCCCGCGCCGTGGTTCATGACGATCGTGGCCAACCAGTGCCGTCAGCAGCGCCGCAGCCGGTGGTGGTCGGTGCTGAAGGGCGGCGACGTGCCCGAGGGGGTGCAGCCGCCTCCCGCGATCGACGGCGCCGACCTGCGCCGGGCCGTCGCTCGGCTTCCCCACCGGCACCGCCTGGCGCTGGTGCTGCGCTACTACCTCGACCTCTCGTTCGAGGAGATGGGCCGGGTCCAGGGCATCTCCGCGGTCGCCGCCAAGGCGCGCGTCCACCGCGCTCTGGTCCGCCTGCGGGCGGAGGTTCCGGAGGAGCTCAGCGATGCATGAGGACGAGTTCCGGGCTCGCTTCCACGCCGCCCTGGGCGACGCGCCGGACGAGCAGGCCGCCGCGCAGCGGGCGGCCGCGGCTCTCCATCGGCAGCCGCCGCCCGAGGAGCGCGAGGGCCCGCCCCGGGCGATGGTGCTCATGGCCGTGGCGGTGACGGGCCTGGTCCTGGTAGGTCTCCTGGGCCCGCGGCTCCTGCGCGCCGGGTCTCGGGCCACGTCCCCGGCGACGGCTGTGGTGCCCGCCGACTGCCGGCTGCCGGTGGTCGTCACGGACGCCCGCGCCCTCGTGCCCCAGTACTCGGCCGGGTTTGTATCGCTGGCCACCGGCAGGTTCGTGGGAGACCCGAGCGCGCAGGGCGGGAGCATGCCGTTCTCGCGCAGGTACGTGCGCGACCAGTGGTCGCCCCAGGGCTACGACCCGGTGCTGAAGCGGTGGCTGCCGGTCCGTCCGAGCCAGGTCTCGCCCGACCACCGCGCGTACGTCTACATCCTCGCCAGCCCGCTGGCGACCGGCAAGGGAGGCGAATTCGACTCCACGACGCTGCACGTCTACGACGTCACCACCGGTCGGGACCACGCCCTCTGGACCTCCCACGATCAGCTCGGCGCGGACCCGACCTGGCGGCCCGACGGCATCCACGTGCAGACCTACCCGGCCGGCGGCGGGCAGGACACGTACTGGACGATCGACCCCGCGACCGGGGCCGCCGCGCGCACCGCGGCGCCGGCGTCGGCCGCCGTGCTGGCGACGGCCATGCGCACCTACCGGATCGACATGGGCGTCGAGTTCGGGACGGACGGCGCCGGCCGCCCGATCCTGCTCGACGCGGGAAGCGGCGCCGGCGCACCCCAGGTGTATTTCGTCGGCGGGCCGAACGGCCGGCGGATCGTCATCCACAGCGGCAGGAGGGGGGACGCGGTCGACTTCGAGGTCGACGGGTTCGTCGTCGACGGCGAGCGGCTGTGGGCGGCCAACCGCGATGCGACGGCGATCTGGCTCTGGTCGGCGACCGGCGGGCTGAAGCGGTTCCCGATGTCTGGCGTCGCCTCGTTCGACGGCTCCGTGACGCCGCGACTGGTCGGCCCCTGCGTCTGACTACCAGCCGTGGAGCTGTCCGACGAGGTCGAGCAGCTGGCGATAGAGGTGCGTCAACCGGCTGCCGTGGGCCACACCGCAGAGGAGCAGCGTCCCGCTCGGGCCGGTGAGCGCCAGGGTGCCGTCGCCGGTCAGCGGCTGCAGGCCGGTCCGGCGCAGCTGCACGCTGTCCACGTCCGCGAGGTCCACGCCCGCGACGCCCGGCCGGAGCAGGTCACCGTCCACCTCCACCCGGCCGTGACGGATGGTCACGCGCATCCGAACGGCACGGAGCGCCGTCAGGACCAGTCCCAGCACCTGCAGCACCGCCCCGACGCCGGCCGCGACCTGGAGCACCGCGATGAACGAGCCGAGGAACGGCAGCGCGGCGCGCAGCAGCGCGAGCCCGAACCAGAACGCGGCGAGCAGGATCGCCGTCGCCGGGTGCACGGGCAGAGGTGCCAGCACCTCGGGGTCGAGGCTGCCCAGGTAGGCGATCGCCCGGGGCCGGGTGGACAGCGTCACCGCCTGCTGCAGGCGCTCGACCTCGTCGACGGCGGCGTCGGCGGAGGGGCCGCGTCCGGGATGGCGCGCGACCGGCCTGGTCCAGCCCGGGGGCGCCGCCGGCCGGGACGCCGGCAGGGGCACGAGCGCGGGCCGGACGCTGGTGCCGCTCTGCACGGCCGCCAGGCGCACCGTGGCGTTGGCGTGGTCCGGGTCCATCGCCAGCGTCTCCTGGTAGCGTCCGATCGCCTCCTGACGCCGGCCCCGCCGTTCGGCGATCAGGCCCAGGTAGAACAGGGCGTCCGCGTTGAGCGGCGCGCGCTGCAGCGAGTCCCACAGCGCCGCCTCTGCGTACACGTCCTCGTCGAGGCTGAGCTGGGCCACGGCCATGCCGTACAGCGCCTCCGCCGCCCACTGGAAGTCACCGGCCGCCTGCGAGAACCGGACGAGACTGTCGCGAAAGCGGCCGCCGAAGAGCAGGTCCCATGCCTCGGTCAGTCGGCCCGGCGTCTCCATCCCGCGGGCCACAGATTGCCCGACGGGCCGGCCCAGGTCAAGCGGCTGGTCCGCGGACGCTGTCCAGGCGGCCCATGCCGTCGCGGATCTTGTCGAGGGCCTGTTTGAGCGACCGGCGCTCGGCGGTGCTCAGGGGCGCCATCGCCGTCTCCGCGAGCTGCATCTGGAATTCCTGCCACGAGGCGATCTGCGCCCGCCCGGCGTCCGTCAGGACGACGCGCGTGGCGCGGCGGTCGCCTGGATCCGGGCGGCGGGCCAGGATTCCCTCGCGCTCGAGCGCGTCGACGGTCGTGGTGATCGTCCTCGCGTTCAGGTCCAGGCTGGCCGCGAGCTCGCTCATCCGCGGCTCGCCCAGCTGGTGCATGGCCATCAGCAGCCTCCCGCGGGGCAGGGACAGCTCGTAGCTCGCCAGCTCCACGTTGTGGCGCCGCCGGATCCCGTGGCTGACGCTGAGGAGGCTCTCCACCAGCTCGGCGGCGGAGATCTCCCCCTCAGGAGGCCTTGACATCTCGGAATGTACTGAGTATTCTCATTATTAGATCTCTAAACAGACTGTACTCGGATAATCCGAATAACCCAATTCTAGCAGCGAACAGCTGAAGGAGGAGGCCATGTGGGATGGACGCAGCCCTGCCGTTCGGGCCGAAGGGCTGGAGAAGGCATACGGCACCACTCGGGCCCTGCGGGGACTCGACCTCACGGCGGATGCGGGTTCGATCGTGGGGCTTCTCGGCGCCAACGGCGCGGGCAAGACGACCACGATCCGCATCCTGGCCACGCTGCTGCGTCCCACCGCGGGGCGGGCCGAGGTGGCCGGCTTCGACGTCGTCCGCAATCCCGAGGCGGTGCGCGCCAGGATCGGCCTGACCGGCCAGTTCGCGGCGGTCGACGAGCTGCTCACGGGACGCGAGAACCTCGACCTCGTCGCCGCGCTCTCGCATCTCGACCGGCGACGGCGACACCGGCGCGTGGACGAGCTCCTGGAGCGGTTCGACCTCGGCGACGTGGCGTCGCGACCGCTCCGAACGTACTCCGGAGGCATGCGCCGCCGCCTGGACGTCGCCGCCAGCCTCGTCGCCGCCCCGGCCGTCCTGTTCCTCGACGAGCCGACGACCGGGCTCGATCCGCGCAGCCGCCAGACCATGTGGGGCGCGATCGACGAGCTCGCGGCCGACGGCACGACCGTGCTGCTCACGACGCAGTACCTCGAGGAGGCGGAGCGGCTGGCCGGACGGATCGTGGTGATCGACGAAGGTCGCGTCGTCGCCAGCGGCAGCCCGGGCGATCTCAAGGCACGGGCGGGCGGCGAGAGGATCGAGCTGAACGTGGCCCGGGGATCCGATCTCGAGGCGGCGATCCGCGCGGTGGGACCGCTCGGCGCCGGTCCGCCGCGGATCGATCGCGACCTCCGCCGGCTCACTCTGCCGGTCGCCGCCGCGGAACTGGCGCTGCCCTCACTCATCCGGGCGCTCGACGACGTCGGTGCCCGCCTCGAGAGCCTCAGTCTGCGGCAGCCGAGTCTCGACGACGCCTTCCTGGCCCTCACCGGGAATGCGTCGCCACCGGATCCGGAACGGAACGCCCTGGAGGTGCGCTGATGGACGCCGCGATCGATCGATCCTTCACCCCGCCGGCCTCCAGGGCCGGCCTCGCCTGGTCGCTCGCCGATCCGCTGGCGATCGCCAGGCGGATCCTGATCCGCACGCTTCGCAGCCCCGAGGAGCTCGCCTCGTCGACGAGCACGCCGATCATCTTCGTGCTGCTGTTCCGCTACGTCTTCGGTGGGGCCATCGACGTCGGTCACACCGGGTACGCGAACTACCTGATGGCCGGTGTCTTCGTCCAGACCATCGCGTTCACCTCGCTCGCCGCCGGCACCGGTGTCGCACAGGACCTGCAGTCCGGCCTGATGGACCGCTTCCGCTCGCTCCCCATCGGACGGTCGGCCGTGATCACCGGCCGTGTCCTGGCGACGGTGGTCCGCAGCATCCTCACGCTCGCGCTCGTCGTGGCGGTGGGACTGGTCGTCGGGTTCAGGCCGCAGGGCGGAGCTGCCTCGTGGGCCCTGGCGCTCGGCCTGCTGCTGGCGTTCGGTTTCGCGCTCTCGTGGGTGGGCATCGCCCTGGCGCTCGTGGTGCGCGACGCGGAGTCGGTTCAGAACCTCACCATGACCCTCGTCTTCCCCCTGACCTTTCTCAGCAGCGCCTTCGTCCCGGCGGCCACCATGCCGGCCCTGCTCCGGGCATTCGTCGCCAACCAGCCGATGACCCACGTGATCGACGCGGTCCGCGCCCTGGTCCTGGATCGGCCGGCCGGTCCCGAGACGTGGCTGGCACTCGCGTGGTCGGCCGGGATCGTCGCCGTCTTCGCGCCCCTGGCGGCGTTCGCCTACGGTCGGGCGGCGCGGCGGTAGCGCGCCGCCGCCTCGCCCGATAATGGACCGATGCGGGTCACGATCCTCCCGGCGCGGGAGGTGAAGGAGGTCGACGCGCGGACGGTGGGTGACCTGCTCAAGACGCTGGGCCTGCACCGCGACGCGCATCTCGTCGTGCGCGGCGAGGACATCCTCACGACCGACGTCCGCCTGACCGCCGCCGATGACGTGGAGGTGTGGCCGGTGATCAGCGGAGGCCGCGGCTGAACCGTGCGCTGCCACAAGTGCCGCCGGCCCGCCAACGTCGAGATCCGGCGCAGCCGGACCGCCTACTGCGCCGGCTGCTATCCGGAGTGGTTCCGGCGGCAGGTCCAGGACCGCATCGACCACGAGCGCATGCTCCGGCGCGACGAGCGCGTGCTCGTGGCCGTGTCCGGCGGCAAGGACTCGCTGGCCCTCTGGCACACGCTGCTGCAGCTCGGCTACCAGGCCGACGGCATGTACATCCGGCTCGGCATCGGCGACTACTCGCGGCGGTCGCAGGAGAAGTCCGAGGCGTTCGCGGCCAGGCACGGCCTGACGCTCCACCAGGTCGACCTGAAGGGCGACCACGGCTTCGCGGTCCCGGACCTTCTCGACACGCGGAGCGGCAAGCCCTGTGCGGCCTGCGGCACCGTCAAGCGCTACCACTTCAACAAGGTGGCCGCCGACCTCGGCTACGCGGTCGTCGCCACCGGCCACAACCTGGACGACGAGGCGGCCACGCTCCTGGGCAATGTCGTGCACTGGAACACGGACTACCTGGGCCGCCAGGGTCCGGTGCTGGAGAGCACGCACCCGGGGCTGGTGCGCAAGGTCAAGCCGCTCTACCGGCTCAGCGAGCGGGAGACGGCGGCGTACGCGATCATCTCGCGCATCGACTACATCCTCGAGGAGTGCCCGATGGCCAGGGGCGCCAAGTCGCTGGCGTACAAGGACCTGCTCAACGCGCTGGAGGAGGA
>DASQZW010000355.1:0-10813 GCA_035638495.1 Terriglobales bacterium | reverse complement strand
CCCGTCCCCGCCGCCCCCGCTCGGGGGCGCGAACCCGCCGCCGTCGGGGAGCTGGCCCCGCGCCAGGCCGGCGGGCGGGATCCCGCTGCTGGCCAGCCGGAAGCCCGCGGGCGGTCCGCCCCCCAATCCGCCGGGGCGGGTGGCGACCCCCGGGCCCGAGGCGGGTATCGCGCCCTGAGCGCTGTGCCCGACGGTGTCGATCGCGTAGGCGCCGGGCCCCAGCAGCGCCGCGGCCAGCCCGGCGGCCAGGGCGGCCGCCGGCAGCTTCGCCGCCACGCGCGGAAGTCCGGCCAGCAGCGAGCGCGGCATCAGCACGACAGCGGCCGCTGCCGCCGCGATCGCGAGCTCGGCGGTGCCCAGGCCGGGCAGGAAGGCGGGGGAGCGGGCGAGCAGCTGGGCTCCCCACCAGCCGGTCGCCACCAGGCCGGCGGCGGCCAGGACCGCCCCGAAGTACGAGCGGCCGCGCAGCCGCCACAGGTCGACGGCGCCGGCGCCGACGAGGCCCGCGACGCCGGGCGCCATGGCGACCGTGTAGTACGGGTGGAAGATGCCGCCCGCGAAGCTGAACACGACCGCGTGGGTGAGCAGCCAGCCGCCCCACAGGACGTACCCGGCCCGCGCCAGGTCGGTCCGCGGTGACTGCCGGTGGAGCCACAGCCCGGCGACCAGCGCGACCGCGGCCAGGGGCAGCAGCCAGCTGATCTCGCCGCCGAGCTGGTCGTTGAACAGCCGGAGCACGCCGGACTGGCCGCCGAAGCCGGCGCCCCCTCCGCCGGGGCCGCCACCGCCGGCGAACGCCCGGCCCGCGCCGCGCACGGCGCCGCCGACGAAGCCGCCGAACGCGCCGGTCAGCCGGCTGAACCCGTCGTAGCCGAAGACCAGGTTCAGCACGGAGTTGTCGGTGCTGCCGCCGATGTAGGGGCGCTGGCTGGCCGGGATCAGCGTCACGATCGCGACCCACCACCCGGAGCTGACGACCAGCACCGCGGCGGCGGCCAGCAGCTCGCCGGTGCGCCGCGGCCAGGTCCGCGGTCCCATCAGCAGGTACGTCAGCACCATCGCCGGCAGGACGATGAACGCCTGCAGGTACTTGGTCAGGAAGGCCAGGCCGAGGACCGCAGCCGCGAGCAGCAGCCAGCGGGCCCTCCCGGTCTGGAGCGACCGCACGAGGAGCCACGCGGCGGCCACCATCAGGAACGTCAGGAGCGCGTCGGGGTTGTTGAACCGGAACATCAGCACCGCCACCGGGGTGAGCGCCATGACGATGGCCGCGACCAGGCCGGCGACGGCGCCCGCGGTGCGCCGGACGGTGTCCGCGACCAGCGCGACGCTGGCCACCCCGAGCAGCGCCTCCGGCAGCAGCATGCTCCACGAGCTGAAGCCGAACAGGCGGCCCGAGAGCGCCATCAGCCAGAGCGCGGCCGGCGGCTTGTCGACCGTGATGAAGCTGCCCGCATCGAAGGCGCCGAAGAAGAGCGCCTTCCAGCTCTTCGTGCCTGCCAGCACGGCCGCGGCGTAGAAGCTGTTCGCGTAGCCGTTGCGGTCGAGGCCCCACACGTACAGGACGGTGGTCAGCCCGAGGACGCCCAGGAGGGCGAGGCGGGTCCAGGTCGGGTGGAGGGTCCGCGCGCGCTCCATCACGCCCGGCTCCGGGGGATCTCGATCACCCGCCCGAACCGCCGGCGCCGCTCGAAGATGAGCGCGCGGAGCAGCGCGAACCGCGCCACGGTGGCGACGGCGCCGGCCGCCAGCAGCACGCCCAGCTCCGTCGCCCTGGCGGCGTCCGGCCGCAGGGCGAGCAGGACCGTGAGGGAGAGGTTGGTGCAGACGAGCGCCAGGGCGAACGCGACGAGGCCGCCTAGATGGTCGCCGGCCAGGCCGCCGCCGCCCCGCACCCCGAACGTGAAGCGGCGGTTGGCCGCCGTGTTGGTGACCGCGGTCAGCAGCAGGGCGACCGCGTTGGCGGCGGGAGTCGGGGCGTGGGCCCGCAGGAGCAGGAAGAGCAGCGCGTACGCCGCCGTGCTGATCGCGCCGATCACCGCGAAGCTGCAGAGCTGGCGGGCCAGCCCCGGCGCCGCGGTCGCGCTCAGGCGTCCGCGGACACCGCCGAGCGCCTCGCCGCCCAGCAGCCGGCGCGTCAGACGGGCGACGCCGTGCAGGTCCTCGACGGCGGTGGCCACCAGGTCGACCCGCGAGTCGGGGTCGTCCGTCCAGTCGACCGGCACCTCGTGGATGCGCATGCCGGCCCGCTCCGCGAGGACGAGGAGCTCGGTGTCGAAGAACCAGCGCCGGTTCTCGACCAGCGGCAGGAGATCCCGGGCGACGTCGGCCCGGATCGCCTTGAAGCCGCACTGCGCGTCCCGGAAGCGCACGCCGAGCACGACCCGGAGCAGCAGGTTGTAGCAACGGGAGATCAGCTCGCGCCGGGGGCCGCGCACGACGCGGGCCCCCGGCGACAGGCGGCTGCCGATGGCGAGGTCGCTGTGGCCCGAGAGGAGTGGGGCGACCAGCGGGAGCAGGGCGTCCAGGTCGGTCGAGAGGTCGACGTCGGTGTAGGCGAGGACCGGCGCGTCGCTGTCGAGCCAGGCCTGCGACAGGGCGCCGCCGCGTCCGCGCCAGGGCAGGTGGACGGCGCGAACGCCGGGGAGCTCGCGCTCCAGGGCGGCGGCGATCGCCCAGGTTCCATCGGTGCTGCCGTTGTCGACGATCGTGACCCTTGCCGAAACGGGGAAGTGGTCCCGGAGGTAGGCCTGCAGGCGCCGGACGCCTCGTTCGAGGTCGGCCTCCTCGTTGTAGACGGGGACGACGACGTCGACGGCCGGAGCGGTCGCCGCCTCGTCCATGGAGATGGCGGTCACGTTCATGACCACGACGATCGCCGGGCGGGCTTTGGTTCCCGTGAGACCGGGCTGGGAGTTTGCTGAGAGCTCTAGTCGGACCGGACCGGCGCCCCGGTGGAGCCGCGCAGCGTCTCCAGGTCGACCCCCGGGGCCAGGTCGATCGCCACGAGCCCATCCTCCCGGACCTCCAGCACCGCGAGGTTCGTGTAGACCCGGTGCACGCAGCGGGCGGCGGTCAGCGGGTACGTGCACTCGACGACCACCTTCGGCCGCCCGGCCCGGTCGGTGTGGGTCATGAGCACCCAGACCCGCCTGGCGCCGGCGGCGAGGTCCATCGCCCCGCCCACGCTGCCCAGCGGCTGGCCGGCCACCCGCCAGTTGGCGAGGTCGCCGCGGGCCGAGACCTGCATGCCTCCCAGCACCGCGACGTCCAGCCGGCCCCCGCGGATGATCGTGAAGGACACGGTGTGGTCACAGATGGACGCACCCGGCGCGAGGGTGCACGGGTTCTTGCCGGCGTCGATCAGGTCGGGATCCTCCTGGCCGGCGGGCGGGGGCGGTCCCATGCCCACGATCCCGTTCTCGCTGTGGTGCATGACCTCGCGGTCGGGCGGGATGTGCGCGGTGACCATCGTGGGCATCCCGATCCCGAGGTTGACGTAGGCGCCGTCGGGGATGTCCCGGGCGAGCCGCGCCGCCATCTGGTCGGTGGTCCAGCCCTGCGCTGTCATGCCGCTCCTCCCGTCTGGACGACGCGGTCGACGAAGATGCCGGGCGTGTGCACGTCGTCGGGGTCGATGGAACCGGGCGGCACCACCTCACGGACCTCCGCGATCGTGAGCCGAGCAGCCATCGCCATGACCGGGTTGAAGTTGCGGGCCGACCGCCGGTGGCGCAGGTTGCCGAAGCGGTCGCCGCTGTGCGCCGCGACCAGCGCCACGTCGCCGCGGAGCGGGCGCTCGAGCACGTGCAGACGGCCGTCGATCTCGCGCGTCTCCTTCCCGGCCATCAGGTCGGTGCCGGCACCGGTTGGCGTGTAGAAGCCGCCCAGCCCGGCCGCCGCGGCCCGCAGGCGCTCCGCGAGCGTGCCCTGCGGCACGAGCTCCAGCGCGCACTCGCCGCTCTCGTACGCGGCCACGAAGTGATGGTTGCCGGCCTGGGCCGGGAAGGAGGCGCACGCTTTGCTGACGAGGTGGTGCTTGAAGAGCAGCGCGAGGCCGGTCTCTCCCGTGCCGCAGTTGTTGGACACGACGGTCAGGTCGCGGCGGCCGAGCCGGACCAGGGCCTCGATCAGGTGGAGCGGCACGCCGACGTTGCCGAAGCCGCCGACCAGGACGACGTCGCCGTCGCGGACACCGGCGACCGCCTCGTCGACGGAGGCGACGACCTTGTCGATCACGCGGTCATCCTAATCCCGCGCGGATTCGCACACTGGTCCGAACGGGCGGACGATTCCGGCGGCCGGCTAGCGACCGCGCCCGCCGCGCGGCGGCGCCGCGCTCCACGACTCCCGGCGCGGGCGCGGGTTGCGCCGCAGCGCCACCACCAGTGACGACGCCCGCGGCCAGCTGTCCTCGCGGCGAGCCCACCGGTCCAGCCCGCCCCGCTCCAGCAGCCCGCGCAGCTCCCACTTGATGCGGCCGCGGCCGTCGGTGACCGGCTGGCGCACGTCGGCCGCGCCGTGCAGCAGTTCGATCTCGTCGTACCCGTTCTCGTACGCCTCTCGCACCCGGGTCTGCGCGAATCGCACGGCCGTGAGGACGTCCAGTCCGTGCAAGTCCTCGGTGCGGCGCCGCACCGTTCGAGCTTATCCCCTGCCCGACACCGCTCTGAAGCTGCGAGAGGCGGGGCAGCCACTCCTCCGCCGTCCAGTCGCTCCGGTCCAACCCGGCCAACGGCAGCACTCGTGGCTGCGTCATCGACCGCACTTCCTCAAGCGTTCGTAAACGAGCGGCGGGCGCGTCCCGCCCCTCGTAGACTGCCGACTCATGCGCCTCTGGACCGCGCTGGCCATCCTCTCGACGGTCGCGGTTCTGAGCCTCGGCGCCTACGCCGGGTGGAATCTCCGCGACCTGCCGCGGCCCGGCAACGAGGCCGCCATCGACCGGACCGTCGACATCTACGACCGCGCCGGGCAGCTGATCGCCCAGCGCAGCCCCGACGGGCAGTTCCACATCTACACGCCGCTGTCTCAGATGGGTGACCTCAACAAGTACGCGACGCTGGCCGCCGAGGACCGCGGCTTCTACCACCACGCGGCGGTCGACGCGCCCTCCCTGCTGCGCGCGGCGGCCACGGACGTCGTGCGGGGCGGGGTGGTGGAGGGCGGCAGCACGATCACGCAGCAGCTGGTGAAGCTCCAGCTCCTGGGGCCGGAGCAGACGGTTTCGCGCAAGCTGGAGGAGGGGTTCCTCGCCTACGCGATGGAGCGGCGCTACTCGAAGGACGAGATCCTCGAGATGTACCTGAACCGGGTCTACTACGGACTTGGCGCCTACGGACTGGCGTCGGCCGCCAAGGTCTACTTCGGGACGGACAAGTCGCCGGCCGGACTCACCGCCGCACAGGCAGCCTTCCTGGCCGCGCTGCTGCAGGCGCCCAACGGCCTCGACCCGAAGCTCAACTACGCGGGCGCGCGGGCGCGCGAGCTGTACGTGCTCGCCGGCATGCGCAGCATCGGTGCCCTGACGCCGGCACAGGAGACGCAGGCCGAGCAGGAGGACATCCGGTCCGAGCTCAAGTTCGACGTGTCGTATCGCGCCGCGCGGGCGCCGCACTTCGTGGACTGGATCATGCAGGAGGCCGAAGCCGACATCGGCGAGGCGGCGCTGCAGCAGGGCGGCCGCATCTCCACCACGCTGGACATCGGACTGCAGACGCTGGCCGAGCAGGCCGTGACGTCCGGCGTCAGGGACCTCTCCCACCTGGGCGTGAACAACGGCGCTCTGATGGCGGTCCGACCGTCGACCGGCGAGATCCTCGCCTGGGTGGGCTCGGCGAACTACGACAGCGACGCCATCGGCGGCCAGTTCGACGTGGTGACCGCGCAGCTCGAGCCGGGCTCGACATTCAAGCCCTACGTGTACGAGGCCGCGCTGCGCGACCAGAAGATCACCCTCTGCAGCACGCTGCAGGACCGGCCGACCGACTTCGGCGGCTACAGCCCGCAGGACTACGACGGCAAGTTCCTGGGAGCGATCAGCGCGAGCAGGGCGCTCGTGCTCTCGCGCAACGTGCCCGCGGTGCAGGTCGGGCAGCTGGAGGGCATGGACCGCGTCGACGCGCTGGCCAGGGAGATGGGCATCACCTCGAAGCTCGGCACCAACCTGGCCACCGCGATCGGCACGAGCACCGTCAGCATCTACGACCAGGTGCAGGGCTACTCGGTGTTCGCCGACCAGGGGCGCAAGATGCCCCTGATGGGCATCCTGCGCATCGAGGACTCCGCCGGTGACCCGCTGTTCCAGAGCCAGCCGGGGACCCAGGGTGGCCAGCAGACGGTCCTCACTCCCGCCCAGTCGTATCTCATCACGAACGTCCTGCAGGACTACCAGCGCGTGTGGAACCTGGGCTGGAACCGCCAGATGGCGTCGAAGTCCGGAACGACGGGCAGCCAGACCGGCATCCACCCGAATGCCTGGATGATGGCCTACAGCCCGGACATCGTGGTCGGCGCCTGGGCCGGCAACACCAACGCCGCTGGCACCGGCCCGCCGACGTCCGCGTACGGCACCGACGTCGGCAGGACGATCGAGGCGCGCTTCGTCAACGGCCTCCCGCGCGACTACTCACACTGGTACAGCCAGCCCGCGGGACTGGTCAGGGCCCACGGGCAGCTGTTCCTGCCCGGCACGCAGAACCGCCCCTGCGCCGCTCAGGGATAGCGCACGCGGGCCGCGACGGTGAGCGCGGCCAGCACCACCCAGGTCGCCAGCGGCAGCAGCGTCTCGGGCCGGGCCAGCGTCGACCTGCCGAATGCGAGGGTCGCCGCCGTGTTCAGCGTCAGGCCGACGAGGATGACCTGCCTGGCCTGGTGCGCGCCGCGCGCGAGCCGGAACGCGCCGACCAGGCCGATCACGCTGGCCAGCAGGTGCAGCGACTCCTCGAGGTCGGACGTGTAGAGGCGCCACGGCGCCACGAAGAGGTCGACGACGAAGCTCAGCGTGGCCCCGATCAGTCCCAGGGCCGCGAGCGTGCCCAGCAGGATCGCCACGAAATGGGCATCCCGCACCCATCCGAACGATGGGCGGGAGGCCGGTCGGACCGACGCCCGCGGTCGGATCCCCGGTCGCAGTGGATCCGGACTGAACCCCGCGTCCTGACGGTCCATGGCCAAGCTCCCATTTTGCCCACGCCCGGGCCGCGATGGTGGACCGCACCCGGGCACCTTGCGCTAGGCTGTCCCCGACAATCGAGGTTGCCCGATGGCTGGCGAGGACGCAAGACCAGGGTACGGTCGCTCATACTTCACGCTCCAGTCTTCGCCGCTGCCTGGTCCGTGGCCGACACCCCCCGCGAGCCGCGGCTCGACCCCAAATTTTGACTGTCAGGAATCCATAGGAGACCTTGTGGGAGAGGGACATGAGCCCGGACGAAGTCACGACCGCTGAACCAGAGGCTGCGAGCCCGGCGAACACGCGCAGGCTGCTCTCGGGTGATGGAGCCTGGTGGTGGAACGGCCGCCGGTGGGTTCCCGCGACCACTGAGGACGGCCTCTGGAAGTGGGACGGCGCGCGCTGGAAGGGGACAGTCGACCTGGAGGGCAAGCGACCCGAGGATCTCGCCACCACGCTCGCGCTGCTCGCCGAGGACCGCTACGCGGAAGCCGGCGAGATCCTGGGCCAGCGGGCAGCGGAGTGGCAGCCCGAGGGACCGCTGCGCGACCTGGTCGAGCGTGCGCGCGAGGCGGGGAGCCGGCTGGGTCGCGTGTCCGAGGGTCTCAACGTCGCCGACGGGAACCGCGGCCTGCGCCGCCGCCTGGGCGCCACCATCGACGACCGCCGGCAGCTCGAGGAGGAGCGCGAGTCGATCGGCTCCGAGTACCGGTCCCTGATGGTCCGGCTGGGCCGCAGCGCGCCTCAGCCGAGCATCAAGGAGGCGGACGACATGCTCGCGGTCGCGCGCCTGCTCGATGAGCGCGCCGCGACCATGACCCACGGCCTGGCCGAGGTGGACGAGGCCGAGCGGATGCGTGCCGATGCCGCCGCAGCCGCGCAGCGCGAGCTCGCGGCCGCCGAGGACGCCCGGCTGCGCGCCCTGCAGGACGCGCGGCGGGCCGTGGAGTCCGCGGAGAAGGCGCACGCCTGGGCGGTGCACGAGGCCCGCGCTCGAATGCGCACGGTGCTGACCCCCGGACCCGGCGAGCTGAAGGCCGGGCTGGGCCCGCTGCGGCTGCACGCGAACCTGCTGGAGACGCCGACCGGGCGGGTCCCAGCGGCCGGCGCCGCCGCCTACCTGGACTCGGCGCAGGCGCTGTGGTCCGAGCACCGCGAGGCGCTCGCGGACCTGGTGCTGGTCGAGGCGCCCGAGTCCGAGGCGTTCCTGGAAGCGCTGACCGAGAGCACGACCGCGCTGTTCCTGCTGGTCGTGGGCCGGACCGGCACCGCGCTGTGGCCGTGCCCGCACGGGCAGGAGAAGGCCGCGCACCGGTTCGCGACGGTCGTCTGCGACCACGCCCGCGACGCGGGGCGTTTCAAGCGCGATCGCGACGAGCGGGCTCGCCAGGCAGAAGGGGAGCTCGACCAGGTCACGCGCGACCGCTCCTCGATCGAGGCGGCGGAGACGGAGCTGGGCCGTGTCGAGAACGACCCGGGCCTGCTGGGCGCCATCGACGACGCCCGTGAGCGTCTGAACCGGGCTCGCGCCGACACGCCGGAGCTGATCGAGGCGCGGCGCAAGGTGCTGGAGCTGGCCCGCCGCCTCGTGGCCCCGCCGGAGCCCCTGAAGGGCGCAGCGACCACCGCCTAGCCACTCCCCCAAGGAAGGACCCTCCCCCCTCGCGGGGGGAGGGTAGGGAGGGGGTCGCTTCGGACAGGGCCAGCTGGCCCTCTCTCTTGCGTGGATCCGTATAAAGTTATATCCTCACCTCTGACGCAACCGGATGGGCAGGGCCGTGGTGGGGGGAAGCCGCGGCTGCCGCCGGCAGTCGTGGAGGTCGCGGCATGTCCCACGGTCAGCGACGGCACGGTTGGTTCCGAGGCGGCAGGGTGGCCGCCGTCCTCGCCGTGGCAGCCCTGCTCCTGGCGGCCACGGCATACGTGGCCCGCGGCCCCGCGCCGGCCCGCGCGGCCGGGTTCCAGACTGCCGCGTACTTCGACCAGTGGAGCATCTACGGCAACGCCTACTACGTGAAGAACCTGGAGACCGAGAACATCGCCTCCCGGCTCTCGATCCTGATCTACGACTTCGAGAACATCGATCCCACGAACCTCACGTGCTTCGAGGCGATCAAGGCGTCCGACGCCAGCAACGAGCAGGATCCCAACGCCGGCGACGGCGCGGGTGACGCGTACGCCGACTACCAGAAGTCGTTCGACTCGAGCATCAGCGTCGACGGGACCAGCGACGTCTTCAGCCAGCCGCTGAAGGGCAACTTCCACCAGCTGCAGGAGCTGAAGGCCAGGCACCCGAACCTGAAAATCGTCCTCTCGCTGGGCGGCTGGACCTACTCCAAGTACTTCTCGGACGTGGCAGCGACGCCGGCGTCACGGCAGAAGTTCGTGAGCTCGTGCATCGACATGTTCCTGCGCGGCAACCTGCCGACCGGCATCGGCGGTGACCCCTCGGGTGGACAGGGCGTCGCGGCGAACATCTTCGACGGCTTCGACATCGACTGGGAGTACCCCGGAATCCTCGGCCACGTCGGCAATCACGTCAGCGCCGGCGACACGCAGAACTTCACCGCGCTGCTGCAGGAGTTCCGGACCGAGCTCGACGCGTTCGGTGCGCAGAACGGCGGCAAGCACTACCTGCTCACGGCGGCGGTGCCGGCCGGCCAGGACAAGATCGCCAAGATCCAGACCAGCCAGGTCGGCGGCATCCTGGACCTCGCCGACGTGATGACGTACGACATGCACGGCGCCTGGGAGACCACCACGAACTTCCAGTCGCCGATCCACGACTCGCCGAAGGACCCCGCCACGCCGATCAAGTACAACATCGACACCAGCGTCAACACCTGGCTCAGCGGCGGCTTCCCGGCCAGCAAGCTGATGCTCGGGTTCCCGTTCTACGCGCGCGGCTGGACGGGCGTGGCCACCGGCAGCACCAACGGCCTGTACCAGGCGGCCACCGGTCCCAGCGCCTCGTTCCCGTTCACGCAGACTGGAGGCGTCGCGGACTACAAGGAGCTGGTGACGGCGGGACTGGTCAACAGCTCGGACATGTTCTTCGACAGCACGACGCAGAGCGCGTGGATCTATAGCGGCAACAACTTCTACACGCTCGACACGCCGCAGACCATCGCGATCAAGGACCAGTACATCCAGAGCCACGGGTTCGCGGGCGCGTTCATCTTCTCGCTCGACGCCGACGACCCGTCGACGACCCTGCTCACAGCCGTCGTGAGCGGCCTGCAGGGCTCGGGACCCCCGCCGACGGCAACACCGACCCCGACGGCGACGCCGCCGACCCCCACGCCAACGCCCTCGCCGACACCGACGCCCACCGCGACACCGGCACCAACGCCCACCCCGACGCCGACTCAGACGCCGACTCCGACGCCTCCGCCGCCCACGCCCACACCGACCCCGGCCACCGGCAACCTGCTGGCCAACCCCGGCTTCGAGTCCGGCTCTCTGTCACCCTGGACCTGCTCGCCGCTGGACAGCGTGGTCACCGGCCCGGTCCACTCCGGCTCCCACGCGCTGGCGGCGGCCGCGAACAACTCCGACAACGCCCAGTGCACGCAGACCATCGCGGTCCAGCCCAACCACTCCTACACGCTCACCGGCTGGGTCCAGGGCACGTACGCG
>DASQZW010000354.1:0-19987 GCA_035638495.1 Terriglobales bacterium | reverse complement strand
CGACGAGTCCATCCGCTCGATCCGGCCGGGGGGCCGCATCGTGTTCTGCGGGTCGACGACCGGGGTCAGGGCCGAGGTCAACATGCCGCGGCTGTTCTTCGCCCAGGCCGACCTGCTCGGCTCGACGATGGGCAACGCGAGCGAGTTCGAGGCCGTGCTGGCGGCGGTGGACGCCGGCCTCCGCCCGGTGGTGGACTCCACGTACGCGCTGGACGAGGTCGTGGGCGCGCTGGAGCACCTGGACGGAGCCGAGCAGTTCGGCAAGGTCACGCTGCGGGTCTCCAGCTGAGCCCGGCACCGCCCCGCATCCTGCTGACGAACGACGACGGGATCACGTCTCCCGGCCTGCACGCGCTCTACGACGAGCTGGCCAGGATCGGCGACGTGACCGTCGTGGCCCCGGACGCCGAGCGCTCGGCCATCGGCCACGCGATCACGACGTTCACGCCCCTGCGGGTGAAGGAGTACTGGCGCGGCCGGACGCTCATGGGCTACGCGAGCAGCGGCACGCCGGCGGACTGCGTGAAGCTCGGCGTCGGCACGCTCTTCGACCGGCGGCCCGACCTGGTGGTGTCCGGCATCAACCTGGGGTCGAACACGGCCACCAACGTGATCTACTCGGGCACCGTCTCGGCCGCGACGGAGGCGCGCATCCTGGGCATCCCGTCGATCGCGGTCTCGCTGGCGACAGTCACCGACCCGCAGTGGGCGTATGCGGCGACCATCGGCCGCCGGGTCGCCGCGCAGGTGCTGGAGCGCGGACTGCCGCCGAAGGTGCTGCTGAACGTGAACGTGCCCAACCTACCGCGTGCGGAGATCAGGGGCATTCGCGTCACCCGCCAGGGCGACTCGCTGTACGAGGAGGGCTACGAGCTCCGCAGGGACCCGCGGGGGCAGCCGTACTACTGGCTGGTGGGAACCTACCGCCTGAGCGACGAGGACGAGGAGACGGACGCCTGGGCGCTGGCCAACGGCTATGTTTCGGTGACGCCGATCACGTTCGACCTGACCGCCCACGAGCAGCGCGAGGCGCTGGCGGCGTGGCGCCTGCGCGCCTGATGCGCGAATTCAATCTCAGCGCGAGGAAGCCGGTCAGACGATCCGTCAGAGGTTCTGCGCGGCGCTCGAGGTGCCGGCTGCGACCGCCTGCGGCGACAGGCCCGTCACGCGGAGGATCTCGGGCTCGTCGAGCGACTCCTCCTTCAGCAGCGCCGCGGCCAGGGCGTCGAGGCGGCCCCGGTTCTCCCCCAGCAGGCGCTGGGCCTCGACGAAGCACTCCTCCACGATCCGCTTGATCTCGGCGTCGATCAGCGCGGCGGTCGTCTCGCTGTACGGCTTCTGCTGCACCGCGAACGGGTTCGTGCCGTCCTCCGCGCCCAGGCTCAGCGGTCCGACCTGTGGGCTCATGCCCCACCGGGTCACCATCTCCCGGGCGATCATCGTGACCTGCTGCAGGTCGTTCTCGGCGCCGGTCGTGACCACGGCGTAGACGAGCTGCTCCGCCGCGCGTCCCCCGAGGGCGCCCACGATGCGGGCGCGCAGGTAGTCCTCGGGGTAGTTGAACCGGTCGTCCACCGGGCTCTGCACGGTCACGCCGAGTGCCCGGCCGCGGGGCACGATCGTGACTTTGCGCACCGGGTCGGCGCCCGGGACCAGCAGGCCGAGCAGCGCGTGGCCGCCCTCGTGGTAGGCGACCCGCTCCCGGTCCTGGGGACTCATCATGATCTTCCGCTCGGCGCCGAGCAGGACCTTCTCGATCGCGTCCGTGAAGTCCACCATGTTGACCGCGTCGTGATTCCGCCTGGCCGCGGTCAGCGCCGCCTCGTTGACCAGGTTGCGGAGGTCGGCGCCGACCATGCCGGGCGTCTGCTGGGCGAGCTGGTCCAGGTCGACGTCCGGTGCCAGCGGCACGGAGCGCGTGTGGATCTGCAGGATCGCCCGGCGGCCGGCGCGATCAGGCGGCTGCACCTGCACCCGCCGGTCGAACCGCCCCGGGCGCAGGAGCGCCTGGTCCAGCACGTCGGCGCGGTTGGTGGCCGCGATCACGATGACGCCCTCGCGCGAGTCGAAGCCGTCCATCTCGGTCAGGATCTGGTTGAGCGTCTGCTCCTGCTCGTCGGTTCCGCCGGTGCGGATGGCGGCGGCCCGGCTCCGGCCGATCGCGTCGAGCTCATCGATGAAGATGATCGCGGGCGCCGCCTGGCGCGCCTTGGTGAACAGGTCGCGGACCCGCGACGCCCCGACGCCCACGATGATCTCGACGAACTCGGAGGCGGACTGGCTGAAGAACGGCACGCCGGCCTCGCCCGCGACCGCCCGGGCCAGCAGGGTCTTGCCCGTTCCCGGCGGGCCGACCAGCAGGACGCCCTTGGGCACGGTGCCGCCCAGCCGCTGGTAGCGCTGCGGCTGGCGCAGGAAGTCGACGACCTCCTGCAGCTCCGCCTTGGACTCGTCGATCCCGGCGACGTCGGCGAAGGTGGTCGCGGGACGCTCGGCGTCGTACAGGCGGGCGCGGCTCTGGCCCAGCCCGAACACGCCTCCGCCGGCGGTCGCCGTGGCGCGCCGCGTCAGATAGAGGAAGCCCACGATGATCAACAGGGTCGGCCCGAACGAGAACAGGAGCGTCTGCCACAGCGGCGCGCCGGTATCCGGCTTTGCGGTGTACTTCACGCCGTGCTCGTCGAGCAGGGCGTCCAGGCCGGGGCCGGCGAACGCCGGCACCTGGGTGGCGAAGTGCGTCGAGGTGTCGCTCGACTTCGACGAGTCGGCGACGGCCTTCCTGGTCGTGCCGGTGATCGCGTCGCCCTGGCTCGTGATCTCGACCACGTTGCCCGCGGCGACCTGGGACTTGAAGTCGCTGTACGAGAGCGTGACCTGCTTCGGCTGCTGCGGCTGGAGCAGGACGTTGACCACGAGGTAGTTCACCGCCAGGACCAGCAGGAACGTGATGATGAACCGCCAGTTGAAGACCGACTGCCACATGCTCGGCGGCGGCTGCTTACGGCCCGGCCGCTGCTGCTGGTTCGGCGACGCCGGTGGTGCGGGTGATGGTGGCCTGCTGGACAATCGATGAGCTCCTGGCGTCCAGTATGGCCGTGTCGTGGGTGAAGGTCAGCCCACCCTGTTAAGGCGGGGCGACCAGGTCCACCGGCGTGTACCTCCGCCCGACCTCCGGGAGCAGGGTCGGGACGCCCGGCACCAGCAGCGCCTCGGGCCTCCGGCTGTGCACCGGCAGGACGACCGCGGGACCGACCGCCTCCACCATGCGCCTGACGTCCGCCGGGCGTGAGTGCCCGCTGGAGCCCAGGCTGACCAGCTCCAGGCCCAGGGCCTGCGTCCACGCCACCATCACGGCGTAGGCGGGGTCGTACGGCCCCAGCGGCACGCCGTTGCTGTGCACGTAGATCGAGCCGGCCGGCGGGCGCAGGTCGATCAGGGTCGGCAGCGACTCGAAGTCGAGCTGGACGCAGTAGCGGCCAGGGTCGTGGAGCACCGAGCCGACGTCCTCGAGGACCAGCGGCCAGTCGGCCATCGTGGCCGCCTGCCGCTGGAGCACCAGCACCCGGCCCCGCGCCGCGCAGGCCGCGCCGAACGCGTGCACCCGCAGCCGGTTCATCGGATACAGGTTCACCACGACCAGCCCGCCGGCCCGGTCCAGCACCTCCCCGAACGCCCTGGCCACGTCCTCCTCCCCGGTGTCGGGCCCGAGATTCAGCGGGTCCGGGGCGGCGGCGGGCGGGTCCCAGCTCAGCGACACCGCCTCCTGGAGCAGCACGCGCACCCCGCGTGCGGCCTCGGCGAACCGCTCCGTCACCTCGGGATGGAAGCCGTGCCACCGGTGGTCGCCCGTGTAGGCCAGCGTGAGGTCCGGGGTTCGCACGAGGAACCCCGTCGCCCCCGGCAGGTCATGGTCCACCGCCACGAACTCGACCTCGATGGCCCCGACCCGAATGCGGCCCCGATCCGGCACCTGGGTGCCCGGCGGGTCGCGCCAGGTCAGGTGGCCGGCCCGCACGCACGCGTCGCGCAGCGGCTCCATCCGCTGCGGGTAGTAGAGGGGAGCGTCGGGGTGGACCGACTGCACCAGCGCCACGTGGTCGAGGTGCATGTGGCTGACGAACAGACTGGTGCGGCGGTCCCACGTTCCGAGCACGCCCGTCCCGCGCGGCGCCATGCCGACCGCCTGCAGGTCCGGCAGTTCGCGGCCTGGCCGGGGCTGCAGGCCCAGGCTGAACGGCATCACCCCGGGAGCGTGCTCGATCCCCATCTCGAACATCGCGCGGACGCCGTCGTGATCGAGCACGAATTTGAGTCCCGTGGGGTTTCCGAGGTGCAGGAACGTCAAGCCGGTGTCAATCGTCATCGAGGAAGCCGCTTATCGTACCCGCTCCATGGCCTGGGATCGGCTCGCCGATCAATTAACCTTCCCCTAACCCGCATTCGCTCTCGGCGATGGATACTAATCCGCTACCCCAGTGGATCCCTCGACACCGCTCACACGTTCCCCCGTCATCAGCCGTCGCGCGAGCCGCCCGTTCGGCCGCTCGTCACTGGGCGGCTACGCGTTCCTCGCGCCGGCGTTCGTCGTCCTGCTCGCGTTCCTGCTCATCCCCGCCGTCTGGGTCTTCGGCCTCTCGCTGTTCCGCTGGGACCTGATCGCCAACAACCCGACCTACGTGGGCCTGGCGAACTTCGAGCGCCTGCTGCTCCGGGACGACCTGTGGTGGCAGGCGGTCCGACAGACCGTCTACTACACCGCGGTGTCCGTCCCCGCCGGCATGGGGCTCGGTCTGCTCCTGGCGCTGCTGCTCGACACGAGGCTGCCGGGCCGTCACCTGCTCCGCGGCGCCGTCTTCGCGCCCTACGTCACCCCGTTCGTGGCCACCATCGTCATCTGGATCTGGATCTTCAACCCGGACTACGGGGTGCTGAACGCGGCGCTCGGCGCCCTCCACCTGCCGCGTCCGGGATGGACGCACAGCCCCGACTGGATCATGCCGTCGATCATCATCTACGGCGTGTGGCAGCACACGGGCCTCAACCTGGTCATCTACCTGGCCGGGCTCGCCAACATCCCCGCGGAGCTCCAGGAGGCGGCACGCGTCGACGGTGCCGGGCCGTGGCGCGTCTTCTGGCGCATCACCTGGCCGCTCCTCTCTCCCACCACGTACTTCCTGCTGTTCATCAACCTGATCGGCTCGTTCAAGGTCGTGGTACCCGTGTACGTGTTCACCGGCAACACCGGCGGAGCCGACCACGCAGCGGAGACGATCGGCTTCTACCTGTACCAGCAGGCGTTCGCGTTCTTCCACGCCGGCTACGCGGGAGCCATCTCCGTCGCGTTCTTCGTCATCATCCTCGCCGTCACCGGCATCCAGATGCGCTTCTCCGCGCGCCGGGTGTTCTACACGTGAGGCGGCGTCTGCCCGGGCTGGGACTCCGCTACCTGCTCGCCGTGCCGCTGGCGGCGGCGTTCCTGTTCCCCTTCTACTGGATGCTGGTCCTCTCCCTGAGCCGCCGGGACGCCATCCTGTCGTTTCCCCCGAACCTGTGGCCGCAGTGGCAGCTGCAGAACTACGTCGAGGTCTGGCGCTTCGTGAACTGGCCGGGCCTCTTCGCGAACACCGTGGTGACGACGGCCGGCCGGGTGGTCCTGGTGCTGGTCACGTCGACGCTGGCCGGCTACGCGTTCGCCTCGATGCGCTTCGCAGGCAAAGCGGCGGCCTTCGGACTGGTGCTGGCCGTCTACATGGTGCCGACCGAGGTGACGCTCGTCCCCAACTACATCACGCTCTCGCGGCTCGGCTGGCTCGACACCTACCAGGTGCAGTTCGTGCCCCTGGCGGCCAGCGTCTTCGGCATCTTCCTGATGCGCCAGTACTTCCTGACGCTGCCGAAGGACCTGTGGGAGGCCGCTCAGCTGGACGGCTGCGGGCACCTGCGCTACCTGTGGTCGATCGCGGCGCCGCTGGCCCGGCCGGCGCTGGTGACGATCGCGCTGCTGCAGTTCATCGAGGGCTGGAACGCCTTCCTGTGGCCGCTGATCGTGACGGCCACCGACCGTGTGCGGCCCCTGCAGGTCGGGCTCGCCGCCTTCAGCTTCACGGACTCGACCCGCCCCGAGCTGCTCGCCGCCGGCGCGTTCATGACGACCCTGCCGATCCTGGTGGTCTTCCTGATCGCCCAGCGCCAGCTCGTCGGGGGCATCGCTTCGACGGGGATCCGGGGCTGACACGAACCAACGTATTGAGAGGAGGAGGAGTGAGCGATGCGTAGGAGAGGGATCGTGACGGCCGCGCTCGCGCTGCTGCTGGGCGTGGCCGCGTGCGGCGGCAGCAGCGGCGGCGGGAACGCCCCTGCGACCAGCGAGCAGCTGCCGGCACTGAACCACCACGTGACAGTGAACTTCTGGCACGCGATGGCCGGGGGCAGCCAGAAGCCGACCCTCGAGGCCATCACCAAGGCCTTCAACGACAGCCAGACCAACGTCACCGTGAACCTGCAGGTCTACCCGGACTACGGGACACTGCTCCAGAAGACGCTGGCCGCCCTCGCCGCGGGCACGCCGCCCGACATGGCGCAGTGCTACGAGAACTGGGCCGCCAAGTTCAACCAGAGCAAGGCGCTGGCCGACCTGACGCCGTACGTCAACGCCAAGGACGGGATGAGCGCCACCGACCTGAAGGACTACTGGCCGATAATGCTCAACGACGGCAAGTTGAGCGGCACCTATTACATGTGGCCCTTCAACAAGTCGGACGCCGTCCTCTTCTACAACGCCGACATGTTCCAGGCGGCGGGCATCGACCACGCGCCGGCCACATGGGACGAGTTCACCGCCGACGCCAGGAAGCTGACCGTGCCCGGCCAGCGGTGGGGAACGGACTTCAGCCTCGCGACCGGCTACGAGAACGTCTGGGAGGCGATGAACACCCAGTTCGGCGGGACGCTGCTGAGCAAGGACCAGACCAGGTCGACGTTCAACGCGGCGCCCGGCCAGCAGGCCATCCAGGTCTACGCCGACCTGGTCAAGGGCGGCTACGCCCACCGGGTGCAGGGCTTCGAGGACGAGAACGACCTCGGCTCCCAGCACATCGGGATGATGGTCAACACGATCGCCGGCTACTCGTTCGTGGCCGCCGCGGTGGGCGGCAAGTTCAACCTGAAGACCGCGCCGGTGCCGGCTGGCCCGAAGGGCGCCGCGGTCGAGATGTACGGGACCAATGCGTGCGTGTTCTCCAAGGCGGCCAGGGACGTCCAGCAGGGGGCGTTCCAGTTCATCAAGTACTTCACGAACGCGCAGAACACCGCGCAGTGGTCGCAGAAGACCGGCTACATGCCGGTCCGGCAGTCGGCGTTCAAGACCATGCAGACCTCGTTCTACCCGCAGAACCCGAACCTGAAGGTGGCGGTGGACCAGCTGCCGCACGCCATGTTCGCGCCGTCGGTGTCGGTCTGGGACCAGTGCCAGAACACGATCCTCACGGAGCTCGGCAACATCGTGGACGGCAAGAAGTCGGCGAAACAGGGCCTCGACGACGCGGCCAAGAAGGTCGACGACCTGCTGGCGACGGGCTGAGCGCGCGCGAAGCCGGCGCTGAGATCGACGCCCTCGCGGCGGCGATCTCGGCCCGGCCGCCGAGGCCGGAGGGCCGGCAGCAGGGCCGCATCCAGGCCGCGGTCTGCGTGCCGATCCACGTCGGCGGCCGCGGCCTGGAGGTCTGGGCGATCAAGCGGACGGCGGGCATGCGCCACCACGCGCGCGAGATCGCGTTCCCGGGCGGCCAGCGGGACGAGGGCGACGCCGACCTGCGGGACACTGCGCTCCGGGAGCTGGAGGAGGAGCTGGGCATCCCGCGCCGCCAGGTCCGCGTGCTGGCGGCGATGGGCCGCTTCCCGACGGCGACCAGCCGCTTCACGCTGAACCCGTTCGTCGTGCTCGTCGAGGACGGCGCCGTGGCCTCGCCGCACGCAGGCGAGGTGGCGGAGCTGATCCGGATGCCGCTGCCCGACTTCTTCTCCGGGCGAGTGCCCTACCGGGCAGTACGGCTCGGGGCGGGCAGGCTGTCGCCGATCTTCGACTTCGACGCGGGCTCCATGTACGGGGCCAGCGCGCACGTGCTGGACGAGGTCCTGCGCGCGTATGCGGGCGTGCGCGGCCTGATGTTCCCGGAGCCGGAGCTGACGGACCGGATTCCCTGGCAGTGACGCCCGCCTAGCCCAGCGCCCGCCGCAGGCTGGGCGCCAGGTCGCCGCGGTCGTCCGCCTCCACCCGCTCCAGGCCCAGCCAGCCCGCCATCGAGCGCAGCTCGGCGACCAGCTCTCCGGCGACCCCATCCGGCGCGTGACCGTCCTGTCCCCACGCCGCCCGGACCCGCAGCACCCCGGCAGCCCGTTCGGCCTTGAGGTCCACCCGAGCCGCCAGAGCGTCCCCGAGCAGGAACGGCAGCACGTAGTAGCCGTGCACCCGCTTTTGGGCGGGCACGTAGATCTCCAGCCGGAACTCCATGCCGAACAGCCGCTCCGTCCGTCCGCGCTCCCAGACCAGCGAGTCGAACGGCGACAGCAGCGCCCGCGCCCGGACCCGCCGCGGTACGCGCGCCGCCGGGTCCAGGTACGCGCGCTGGCGCCAGCCCTCGACCGATACGGGCAGCAGCTCGCCGGCCTCCACGAGCTCGGCAACGCGCGCCCTCGCCTCGGCGGTGCCGAGCCGAAAGTAGTCGCGCAGGTCCCGCTCGGTGGCCACGCCCAGCGCGCGGGCGGAGACCCGGAGCAGTTCTCGCTGGGCGCCGGCCTCGTCCGGCGTGGGCGTCGCCAGCACGGCGGCCGGCAGCACGCGCTCCGGCAGGTCGTACAGGCGCTCGAAGCCGCGCCGGCCGGCTGACGTCACCCGGCCCGACCAGAAGAGCCACTCCAGCGCGCGCTTGGCGTCGTGCCAGTCCCACCACGGCCCCGAGCGCCGCGGCCGGACGCCGTCCTCCAGCTCGGCGGCGCCCATGGGGCCGCGCGCCCGCACCTCCTCGAGCACGGCCTCGACGTAGCCCGGCCGCTCCCGCTGGATTCGCCGCATACCGCCCCACGCCTCGTTCGCGGCACGGTGCATCCGCCAGCGGAAGAGCGGCTGCGTGGCGACCGGCAGCAGCGACGCCTCGTGCCCCCAGTACTCGAACAGGTCGCGCGGCGCCCGGTACGCGGCCCGCTCGAGGAGCTCCACCGGGTACGGCCCGAGGCGGCTGAACAGGGGCAGGTAGTGCGAGCGGACGAGCACGTTGACCGAGTCGATCTGCACCGCCCCGACTCGGCCCAGCACGCGACGCAGCGCTCGCCGGTCCGGCACGCCCTCGGGGCGCGGGTCGGCGAACCCCTGAGCGGCGAGCGCGATCCGCCGCGCCTCGGCGGCCGTGAGGCTATCCGTCGAGTGAGCGGACCTGCGCGAGGTGGTCCTCCAGGTGGCCGACCAGGATGTGCTCGACGACGTAGCGGAGGTCCGCGTCGCGCGGGCCGTCCACGGCGCGGTACCGTACCGGCCGATCCAGGTCGGCGTCCAGCATGTCGGCGAGCAGCGCCTGGAGTTCGGCCATGCCCTCGTCGATCCGGGCGAGCAGGCCGTCCTCACCGGCCTCCCGGCCGGAGTCGATGCCCATCCGCCGCTGGGCCATGCCCACCGAGTCGCGGCCCATCTCGCCGCCGCCGCCGAGCACCACCCGGGCCTGGGCCGTCCAGAAGGGCAGCATCTCCGCGACGTGGCCCAGGACGTTGCCGCGGTCCCAGCGCTCGCCGGTCAGCTCGTCGGCCGGCCCGAGCTCGCCCCAGCCCTCGCGTGGCAGGGCCGCGTACTCCCGCCGGGCCGCCTCCAGTCGCAGCTGGAGCCCATCGATCTCGCCCATGTCTCCTCCTCAGACCGTCCCGAACAGCCGGTCCCCGAAGTCGCCGAGCCCCGGCACGATGAACGCCCGGTCGTTGAGTCCGGCGTCCAGCGCCGCGGTGAAGACCTCCACCTCGGGGTGCCGCTCCTCCAGCGCCCGCACGCCCTCGGGCGCCGCCACCACGCAGATCATCCGCGTGCCCGTCCCGCCGGCCTCCGCGATGACGTCGGCGGCCTGCACGGCCGATCCGCCGGTCGCGAGCATCGGGTCGAGGAGCAGCGGCACCTTCCCGGCCAAAGGTGGCAGCTTGTTGTAGTAGATGCGCGCAACCGCGGTGTGTTCGTCGCGTTCCAGGCCGATGTAGCCCACGCTGACCCTGGGCAGCAGCTCCAGCACCGGGCCGAGCAGACCCAGGCCCGCGCGAAGCACCGGGATGGCGACGACCTCCGCCGCCACGCGCGTGGCGGGCGCCTCGGCCAGCGGCGTCAACACCGTCCCCTGCCGGGCCGGCAGGTCGCGCGTCGCCTCGTACAGCAGGAAGGTGATCGCCTGGCGGGCCAGCGCGCGGAACTCCTCCGGCGGCGTGCGCTGCTCTCGCAGGCCGGCCAGGCAGTGCCCGACGACCGGGTGCCGGCTAACGTGCAGCGGCACGGTCTCGCTCGATGAGCAGCCGGACCGCCTCGACGGCCACGCCGATCAGCCGGTCCATCGCCGCCGCGTCCAGGTGGTGGATCTCGCCGGCCCCCAGCTCGTCGACGCAGAGCAGGATGACGCCCGCCCGCCAGCCGCGCAACGCGCTGACCACCAGGAGCGTCGACGACTCCATGTCGTTGGCGACGACGCCGGCGCGCGCCCACAGCTCCAGCTCCGCCCGCAGCTCGGCCGGCCTGGGCATGCGGTCTGGCAGCAGGTCGGCGTAGAGCGCGTCCACGCTGCGGATCACGCCCCGGTGGAACGGCACGCCGGCCGCCGAGGCCGCGTCCACGCACGCCGTCACGACCTCGTGGGACGCGATCGCGGGGTACTCGCGGGGCACGTACGCGTCCGGGGTGCCCTCGCTCCGGACGGCGCCGGTGGCGATCACCAGGTCGCCCAACCGAATGCCCGGCTGGCCCCCGCCGCACGTGCCGACGCGGAGGAACGTGTGGACGCCGAGGTCGCCCAGCTCCTCGACCGCGATGGCCATGGAGGGCCCGCCGATCCCGCTGGAGCAGGTGGACACCGCTGTGTCGCCGACGCGGCCGGTGAAGGTGCGGTACTCGCGCGACCAGGCCCGCTCTCTGGCATCCTCCAGGTGGCGGGCGATCAGAGCGGTCCGGAACGGGTCGCCCGGAACGAGCACGTACCGGCCGACCTCGCCCGCGGCCAGGCCGACGTGATACTTGCGCTGCTCCGCCACGGCCGAGAAGTGTATCCGGCAGTCCTGGCCGGCCGGCCGCTCAGTGAGGGAGCGTCAGCTCCTCGGGCTCCGGCTTGCCGAAGTTCTGCTCGAGGAAGCGCTCGTTCGCGAGCAGGTTGTCGACCCGCTGCTTCCGGACGGACTCCGCGATCTCGTCCAGCTTGCCCTCCAGGAGGTCCAGCTGGCTGGTCAGGATCTGCACCGGCGTGCGGCCGTCGGCCGTCGGCGTGTCGACGGACCAGGTGGGCACCTCCAGGTAGGTCTTCACCGTCTCCGGCAGGTACTCCGCCGAGGTCTGCTGGACCGTGTAGAGGTCCTTCGACCCGATCGGGAAGCGGTCGGGGTGCTGCCCCAGCACCGCGGCCTTGCGCCTGATGCGATCCGCCTGCTTCTCCGCGTCGGCCGGCAGCCGGTGCAGGTTCACGACGGGCTGGGGCGGCGGCGGGAGGGGCGCGGGCATCGGCGCCGGCGGCGGCATCGGTGCCGGCGCCTGGTCGATCACGTCGCCCCAGCGCCGAGCCCTCCGCGCGTTCCGCTCCCGGCGCCGCATGCGCCGGCGGCTGCCGAACAGCAGCCACAGCCCGCCCCAGAACAGCACGAGATAGATCACCCACGCGGGTGGGCTCAGCAGGATCGCCAGGAGGCCGAGGATGGCCAGGACCACTATGGCCATCATCCAGCCCTCCCCGGTCGCTCCGTTCCCTGGTTCATCGTCATCCCTCGATACCTTGCGATTTTCCCTATCTTCGCAGCAATTCTGCCCACCTGCGCCATCGATTCTCGAAAGTCACCCGGCTCCCCGCTGGTCGGGAGGCAGCGCCAGACCGCCGCTCGTCCGCCCGAACCGCTCTTCGAGGAACAGCCCGTTGGCGAGCAGCCGGTCGGAGTCGCGGCGGTGCACCGCCTCGGCGATCTCCTCCATCTTGGAGTCCAGGAGCTCGAGCTGCTCGTTCATGACCTGGAGCGGCGTCTTGCCGTCCTGCACGACCCGCTCGGTCGCGTAGGTCGCGGGCAGCGCGAGGTAGGCCTCGATCGTGGTGGGCAGGTAGTCGACCGCCATCCGGCGCAGCACGTACAGGTCCTGCGAGCCGGGCGGGAACTCGGCGGCGTGGGGCAGCAGCTCCAGGATCTCGGCCCGGATCCGCGCCACCCTGGACTGCGCGTCGACCGGCAGCCGGCCGTGGGTCATCTGATACGTGTGATCCAGCGAGTGCCGGATCTCCTGCGGATCGAACGTGTCCTTCGCCACCTGGGGGCGGCGCCGGGGGCCCAGCAGCGCCCCGACGGCGTACAGCGCGACCACCACCAGGACCCAGACCGGGAAGGGCCCGAGCAGCCCGAACAGGTGCAGCACCAGTCCGAGCAGCGCCAGGGCGCCGCCGATCAGGTTCTTGGGGCTGACCAGGTAGCGCAGGACCGGGCTCACGTCGCCGCTACCGTCCTCCCGGCAGGGCGAGCTCGTCTCCGGTGCCGCTCGTCATCCTGGCCGCGTGCGCCTGGCCGATCTCCGCGGTGCGCGCCCGCTCGACGTACGTCTGCGCCTTGCTGATCTCGGTCTGCAGTGTGTTCACCGTAGTGCGCATGTTGTCCAGCGCCTGGACCTTGAACTTGTCGATCATGTCCATGGTCGCGTAGATGTTGTTGAACGCCGTCTGCAGCTTCTGCACGTCCACGGTGGCGCTGGCCGCCTGGCTGTAGACCTGGCCCGTCTGCTCACGCAGCAGGACGGACGTCGACTCGATCAGGTTGCTCGTCGTCGTGTTCAGCGCGGTGATCTGGTCGAGCACCAGCTTCTGGTTGGTGAGCGCCTGGGCCACGATGACCGCGGTGCGGAGGGCGGACACCGTCGTGGTCGTCGCCCGATCCACGCCCTTGATCAGCTCCTGGTTGTTCTTCCGGACCAGGTCGAGCGCCAGGTAGCCCTGCATGTTCACGGCGAGCTGGGTCAGGACGTCGGTGCGCTTCTGGCGCACGTAGAACAGCACGTCCTCCTGCAGCGTCTTGGCCTTCTCGGCGTCGGCGAGCTCGAGCCCCCGGACGCGCGCGTCCAGCGCCTCGTCGAGCTTGTTGGCCATGTAGGCGTACTGCTCGAGTCGGCCCTTCATCTGCCAGAGATTGACCTTCTCCTGCTCGATGGCCGCGTTGTCGCGCTGCAGCTCCTCCTGGCCGTGGTACAGCGCCTGGATGATCGCGTCCAGGTTGTGCTGCGCCGACTGGTACTTGGCGAAGTAGTCCTTCATCCGGTTGCCGAAGGGCAGGTGGCTGAGGAGGCCCCGGCCGCCCGCCAGGCCCTGCCTGGTGGGGTCGAGATCCTCCACCTGGCGCCGGAGCTGGACCAGGGACGTCGAGACCTTGGAGCCGCCGCCCAGGGGCCCGCGGTCCATGGCCGCCGCCGGCCGGTCCAGGAACCGGTTGGAGGCCTCTGAAGAGCGCCGGATCTCCTGGTTGCCCATCTGGCTGACCGACTCGACCTTGCGCTGGAACTCGGGCGAGTGCGGATCCAGGGACACGAGCGCGTCCACGAAGGCGTTGACCGCCTCCTCGATCTGCTTCGCGGTCACGTCGTCGACCTTCGTCGAGACGGCCGCCTGCTGCGTCGAGACCGCCGGCACCGCGGCCGGCGGGGTGAGTACCAGCGCATCGGCCGGGGCCGTCTCCGGGGCCGCGGCCGGGGCGTCCGCCTGCCGGGCGGGCGCGTTGGGCGTGTCGTCGGTCATTTCGTCGCTCCTTTCGATGTCCGTTCAACTCTCATCTCTACCACGGCCCTGCTCTGCTAAACGCCCGGCGTGTCCCTCCTGATCCCCGATTGCGTCACGGTCGATTCGGCGGCGCACGTGCGGCTCCGCCGGCACGGGTCCGGCGGCGAGCCGCCACGCCCCCGACAGGCGCGACAGCGCGCGGCCGGCCACCGCCTCGGTCGCCGCGTGCACGTGGACCAGGGGGTCGCCGCGCCGCACGCGCGCGCCGACCGGCGCCGCGATCACCAGCCCGGCCGCGTGGTCGATCGGGTCGTCCTTTCGGATCCGACCGCCCCCGAGGTCGATGACCGCGAGACCGCACTGCAGCGCGTCGATGGAGGCCACCCACCCGTCGGCGACGGCCGGGACCGCCAGGCGCGCCGGATGGACCGCCGGCGGCCGCTGCCGGCTCCCGCCCTGGGCCTCCAGCATCGCCCACAGGCGCTCCAGTCCGGAGCCGTCGGCCAGCACGCGTTCGGGGTCGGCCGTGACTCCGGCCAGGGCGCACATCTCGCGGGCGATCCGCACCGCCACCGCCGTCAGCTCGGGGTCGCCCCGGCACGCCAGCACGTCGATCGCCTCCACGACCTCGATCGCGTTGCCCACGCCGCGCCCGAGCGGGCTCTCCATGGCGGTGACCAGCGCCACCGTGCGGCGCCCGGCGCCCTCGCCGATACGCACCATCTCGGCCGCCAGCTCCCCGGCGCTCTCGACATCGGGCATGAACGCTCCCCGCCCGAACTTGACGTCGAGCACGATCGCGTCCGCGCCGGCGGCCAGCTTCTTCGACATCACGCTGGACGCGATCAGCGGGACGGAGGGGACGGTGGCGCTGGCGTCGCGGAGCGCGTACAGCGCACGGTCCGCCGGCACCATCCGGGGCGACTGGGCGGCGACGGCCAGGCCGACGGCGCGCACCTGCTCCCGGAACCGGTCCGGCGCCAGGTCGACCGTGACGCCCGGCACCGACTCCAGCTTGTCCAGCGTGCCGCCGGTGTGCGCCAGGGCTCGCCCGCTGAGCTTCGGCACCTTCACGCCGCAGGCCGCCGCGAGCGGGGCGGCCACCAGCGTGACCTTGTCCCCCACCCCGCCGGTCGAGTGCTTGTCGACCTTGACGCCGGGGATGTCCGAGAGGTCGAGCTCCTCCCCGGAGGCGACCATGGCACGGGTCAGCTCCAGCGTCTCGGCCCTGGTCATGCCGCGAGTGCAGACCGCCATCAGCCAGGCGGAGAGCTGGTAGTCGGGCAGCGTGCCGCCCAGGTATCCGTCGAGCAGGAAGCGGATCTCCTCCGGCGGGTGCTCGCCGCCGTCTCGCTTCCGGCCGATGACCTCGAGGGCGTTCACCGGCCGATCCTACCGGGTCGGTGTAAAGGGTTGTGTCCGAACGCCCGTTCGCACCAGAATGGCCTCACTCCGTCCGGACGTCGCACCTTCACAAGTGAATCTCGCCCGGGCCCGTAGGCGATGCGGTGCTGGCGGACCCTCTGAGGCCGGCCCGCTCAGCCGGTGGCGATCGCCAGGTCCGAGCGGTCGTCCTCCTCCGGATTGCGCAGGATGTCGAGCAGGTTCGGCGCGTGGGGCACGACGACCCCGGTCGCCTCCAGGTTCGCGCACGTGGCAAGCGACTCACGCCAGGCGGCCCTTCCGGCCGGCGCGGGCACCCGCACCCAGAGCTCGAAGTCCGGCGCCGGCTGCGCCGACCGCACGCGCGCGACCGCTTCCGCCGCGTCGTCGACATCGCAGACCACACCGTCGACGCCGGTGGTCACGCGGTCCCGGCTGAGGTGGCGCAGCGTCTCCGTGACGGACGCCAGCAGGTCCGGCGGCCACCTTCCCGGCGCCGGCGGGGACGCGACCAGCCTGACACGTGCGGTGACCGCGGCCGCGGCCGCCATCAGCGTCAGCGGCTCGAGCGATGCCGCGGTCAGCCACACGGCGTGCGCGCCCGCCGCCTCGTACGCCTGCACGTCGGCCAGGAACTCGCCGGGTGTGACCCCGTCCGACGGCAGCTCGACCGCGATCCGCAGTGCCGTCATGCGGGCGCCGGCTCCACCCAGACCTTGGCGGCGGTCTCGTGGCTGAGCGTGACGTCGCGGTCGGCGGCCCGCACGCGCAGCGTCCGGCCCACCTGGTCGACCTCCAGCACGTCCAGTCGCGTGCCCGGGACCAGCCGCCGGTCCATCAGGTACCGCAGCAGGGACGGCGCCTCGCGCTCGGCGACCTCCGAGATGCGGCTGATGGTCGCCGCCGCGCCCTCCGACAGGGTCGAGAGCCGCACCTCGTGCTCCCGCACGTCCGCGTAGCCGGGAATCGGGTTGCCGTGCGGGCAGGAGGTCGGCCTGCCCAGGGCCTCCCAGAGCCGGTGCTCGACCACATCGGACACGGCGTGCTCCAGTCGCGCCGCCTCCTCGTCGGCGGTCACCCAGTCCAGGCCCAGCGCGTCCGTCAGCCACCGCTCCATGATCCGGTGCCGGCGCACGATGGCGGCGGCCGCGTCCCGGCCCCGATCCGTCAGCTCGATCTCCTTGCGGCCGTTCAAGCGCACCATGCCGTCACGGGTCATGCGGCGCAAAGCGACCGTCACCGTCGGCCGGCTCACGCCGAGCCAGTCGGCCAGCCGGGCGCTGCGCACCGGCTCCGCCTCGGCGTCCATGTAGTAGATCGCCTCGAGGTAGCGCGAGACGACCTCTGTCGGCCCTCGTCCCTCCGTCAGGGCGTGCGCGGTGGTGGTGCTCATGTCCCAGGTAATCATGGGCGCTTCGGCAAAAGATCAGCCATGCAAGCGCGAAATAATGAGCGTCGTTGTGGCCGACAACACGAGCAGTCTGTCGTCCGGTACACTGCACACAGAGCAGTCAGTCGGCGAGCGGGCTGTCAGTGAGGGGCCGTTCCAGTCCCACCAACCGCCGCCGAGCGCTCCCGTCTCACCACGTCGGGCTCGACCAGGGCGGCCGGCGGCGGTAACTTCTCGAATACGCGCGTGATCCCCACCCAACGCATGCGCACGTTCGGGCCGCGGCAGGCGCCGCCAGCGCCTCGACGCGGCTTACCGCACCATCGCCGTGAGCTAGACGGCGACCCTCTCGAGTTCCTCCTCGTCGTCGGGCATCCGCTGCGGGTCACGCCAGCGGAACAGGCGCTCCTGCATCTCGAATACGGAGTCGAGCACTTCCTGCACGTGGTCGCTGTCCCGGAAGACCTCCAGGCAGGACGTCGGGAGCTCCGTCAGCGAACCCTTCATCCGGCCGCGCATGTCATTCGGAATCTGCTTGATTCCGTCCCGGTTCAACTCCTCGAGCCGCCAGAGGACCCGGTCGGTTGCGTTGAGCATCCGGTAGAACGCGTACCTGCGGTCGTTCTCGCGGCGGATCTCCTCTTCCAATTCCTCGATCGCTAAGTTCGTCTCGTCGATCATCTACACCTACCTTTTTCCACACCGAAAGCGATGCGCAAACCAGACGGCCTGCCCTCCAATCCCTTCTCGAGCCGTCTCCCCTCGCTACTTCAATCGGTCGAGGACTGGGGAACGTTCCGCAGCGGCGCACGGCGGGCTGCGGTCGTGGCGGTCCTCTACCGACGGGAAGGGGCATTGTACATGCCATTCGTGGCGCGTAGAGCAGATCTTCGCAGTCATCCTGGCCAGATCGGCCTTCCGGGAGGGCAGGTCATCGCCGACGAATCGGCATGGGAGGCGGCGGCGCGGGAGGCGGAGGAGGAGATCGGCGTGCGCGCGGCCGACCTCACGCCGCTCGGCGCCGGCCGGCCGCTCTACGCCGCGGTGACCAACTACTCGGTCGTGCCGTTCGTGGCCTGGCTGTCGCGGGAGGACGTGCGCTTCCGCCCGGACACCGGCGAGCTGGACGCGGTGCTCGAGGTGCCGCTGGCGCGACTGCTCGACGAGTCGGCCTGGCAGGACGGCCGGTGGTCGCGCCTGGGCCGGAGCCTGCCGGTCGAGGGCGGAGTGATCTGGGGTCTGACCGCGCGCCTGCTGGACGGCATCCTGCCGCCGATCAGAAGGGCGCTGGCCGAGACAGGCGCTTGAGATCCACCCGCGGGTCCGCCAGCTGATCGGCGGCCACGTCGACACGCGCCTCCATCAGGCGGCGCACCTGTCCGATCGTCCGACCGTCGTCGACGCCCAGCGCGCCCACGAGCCGGCCCTCGCGCAGGAAGAACGTCGTGAACGGTGGCTGGCCGAGCCGGCCGCGCACGACCGAGCGGTCCCACGGCAGCCCGGCCCCGACGTACTGCAGGTTCAGCTCGTACTGGTCCGACCAGAACCACGGCGCCTCCGCGAAGGGCGCCCCCTCCCCGGTCATCGCGCGACCGGTGGCGGTCCCGTGGCGGTGCGCAGTCTGGTAGTGCTCGACGCGAACATGGGACTCGAAGAGCGGGCTCCAGAAGCGCGCGCAGTCGCCGGCCGCGTAGACGTCCGGTGCGTCGGTCCTGCCCAGCTCGTCCACCACGATGCCGCGTTCGCAGCGGATCCCGGCGGCTGCAGCCAGCTCCACGTTCGGCTCCGTGCCCACCGCGACCAGCGTCGCCGGACCCAGGGGCGGCAGGTCGCGCACGCCCGTTCGCAGGTCGACGCCGCGGTCGCGGTGCACGTCGCCCAGCCAGGCGCCGAGCTCAGGCCCGAGCACGCGGCGGAGGGGACGGTCCAGCGCCTCGAAGACGGTCACCGCCAGGCCGCGCAGCCTGGCCACCGCCGCGACCTCGCAGCCGATGAAGCCGGCGCCGACCACCTCCACCGGCCGGCCCTCGTCGAGGAGGGCCCGGAGCCGGTCGGCGTGCTCGAGCTCGCGCAGATACACGGCGTCCTCGTGGCCGCGCAGCAGCCGCGGGCGGGCGCCGGTCGCGATCAGCAGCGCGCCGTACTCCAGGCGCTCGCCGCCGGCCAGGCGCACGGTGTGCCGGTCGGGCTCCAGCTCGACGACCTCCTCACCGAGCCGGAGCGCCGCGTCGAGGGGCGGGAGGAACAGCTGCGGGCGCGGCACCTCGTGCAGCAGGTAGCGCTTGGACAGGTACGGCCGCTCGTACGGCGGATGGGGCTCGCGCCCGACGACCGCGATCTCGCCGGCGAAGCCCGCCCGGCGCAGGCCAACGACCGCGCCGTGCGCGGCCACGCCGGCCCCGACCACGAGGACCCGGTCCCGCGCGCTCACGGGTCGGATCAGCGCTGCCGGAGCTGGATCAAGGAGTAGGCCAGGAAGCCGCCCAGCAGGAGCGCCGCGAACATGTAGGCGACGAGCAGGTAGCTCACGAAGCGCTCGTCCGTGACGGTTCGAGCTGGGCTGCCACGGCGCGCTCTTCCAGCTCGTCGCGGCGCGCCTCGATGCGGTACCGGATCGCCACCATCACCGCGGCCAGGAAGCCGACCGCCAGGGTCGTCACCATCACGGCGAGCAGCATCTCCGGCGGCAGCTGCGGGCCGCCGGCCGTGACCAGGACCGGGCCGGGATGCAGCGTGCGCCACCACTCGACGCTGAAGTACACGATGGGCACGTCCACGAAGCCGACGATGCCGACCACCGCGGCCAGCCGCATCGCCGCCCGGCCCGGCGTGGCGAAGCGGCGCACGAGCAGGTACCCGGCGTAGATCACCCAGAGCGCCGCCGTCGAGGTCAGCCGGGCGTCCCACGTCTGGCTCGGATCCCAGTTCCAGATCGGCTTGGCCCAGATCATCCCCATCACGAAGGTGTTGGTCGTGAACACGAGGCCGACGAGTGCCGACGCCCTCGCCAGCCGATCGCCGCGCAGGCTGTCCCGCCAGAGGTACGCGATGCCGCCCGCCAGGACGAGCGCGAAACAGCCGAACGCGGCGAGCGCGGACCCGACGTGCAGGTAGAAGATGCGCTGCACCGGCCCCTCGAGGGCGTCCTGTGGCGCGTACACGAAGATCGACCAGGCCGCCACTAGCATGGCGGCCGTCGCGCCCGCGGTCAGTGCGTAGAGGCTGCGGTTCTCAGTCATCGAGCACGAAG
>DASQZW010000353.1:0-8530 GCA_035638495.1 Terriglobales bacterium | reverse complement strand
GGCGGGGAATCGACGTGCCCAGCGCGGTGGCCGTGACCGGCTTCGACGACGTCCCCGTCGCGCGTCACCTGCACCCGCCCCTGACCACGGTCCGTCAGCCCATCCGGGAGCTGGGCGCGACCGCGTTCGACGTCCTCTACTCGAGGATCAGCGCCGGCGGCGGTGACCCCGACGTCGTGCTCCCGGTCCGTCTCGTCGTTCGCGAGAGCTGCGGCTGCGGGTCCGACACAGGGGTCGCATGAAGGAGGAAGAGAGAGGAGATGACGACATGAGCGTGCGTACGTTCGCTTCGCGGCGGCTCGCCCTCGTCGCGGCCGCCCTCGCCCTCGTCGCCCTCGCGGTGCTGGCACCCGCGACGGCGACCGCGACCACGACAATCCGGGCCACGCCCTCTGCGGAGCAGCCGGACTTCGGGCCCAACGTCTTCGTCTTCAACCCCGGCATGCCGCAGAGCCAGATCCAGGCCACGGTCGACGCGGTGGCCGCCGAGCAGGTCGGGAACCAGTTCGGGACGCAGCGCTTCGCCCTGCTGTTCGAGCCCGGCACGTACGGGTCCGCGGCCTCCCCGCTGATCTTCCAGGTCGGGTACTACACCACGGTCGCCGGCCTCGGGGCGTCACCGACCGACGTCACGGTCAACGGCGCGATCGACGTGTTCAACCAGTGCGACTCCGGCGGCTGCACGGCGCTCGTCAACTTCTGGCGCTCGCTGTCGAACCTGACCATCAACGTCACGCTGCCGAAGACGGCGCCTGCGTACGCACCCGCCCCTCCTGGCAGGGAGAGCGCGGGCTGCCTGAACACGGCCGAGTTCTGGGCGACGTCCCAGGCGTCACCGGTGCGGCGGGTCAACGTCAACGGCTTCGTCACGCTGTTCGACTACTGCGGCAGCCCGAACTTCTCGAGCGGCGGCTTCATCGCTGACTCCGTGTTCTCCAACAGCACCGTACTCAACGGCTCGCAGCAGCAATTCATTGTCAGGAATACCAGCCTCGACGGCTGGACCAACGGGGTCTGGAACCAGGTCTTCATGGGCGACACCGGCAAGGTGCCCCCCCAGAGCTTCGGCAGCATCGCCCAGGAGGCGGGCGGGCCGCCGCCGTTCACCACCCTCGCGACGAGCCCGGGTGCGACTCGGGAGGAGCCCTTCCTCACGGTCGACGCCTCCGGCGGCTTCAGCGTGTTCGTCCCGGCGCTGCAGAACCACTCGTCCGGACCGACGTGGACGAACGGCACGACGGCCGGAGAGTCGATCCCGATCGACGACTTCTTCATCGCGCGGCCGAGCGACTCGGCGCAGGAGATCAACTCGCAGCTCGCGCGCGGCGAGAATCTCATCCTCAGCCCCGGCGTGTACCACCTGGACCGGGCGCTGGAGGTCAGGCGCCCGGACACCGTGGTGCTCGGTCTCGGCTTCCCCACACTCGTGCCCGACGACGGCGACGCGGCGATGGAGGTCGCCGACGTGGCCGGCGTGAAGCTGTCCGGCGTGCTGTTCGACGCCGGCCCGGTCAACTCGCCCGCGCTGCTCCAGGTCGGCACGGGCCACCACGGCGGCGCGCACGCCAGCGACGCCGACGATCCCACCATGATCCAGGACGTGTTCTTCCGGGTCGGCGGCGTGGGCCCGGCGAAGGTCTCGACCGGCCTCGTGATCAACAGCGGCGAGGTCCTGGTGGACGACATCTGGGCCTGGCGGGCCGATCACGGCACGGCCGTCGGGTGGACCAGCAACACCAGCGACACGGGCGTGCTGGTCAACGGCGACGACGTGACCATGTACGGCCTCTTCGTCGAGCACTTCCAGAAGTTCAACGTGCTCTGGAACGGAGAGAACGGCCGCACGGTCTTCTTCCAGAACGAGCTGCCGTACGACCCGCCCGACCAGGCCACCTACTCCCACGATGGCATCCTGGGCTGGGCCGCGTACAAGGTGGCCGACACGGTCCAGGCCCACGAGGGCTGGGCACTGGGCGCCTACTGCTTCTTCCACGTGAACCCGACGATCCACGCCTCGCGGGCCTTCGAGGCGCCGGTCACGCCCGGCGTCAAGTTCCACGACCTGCTGACCGTCTCACTCGGCGGCGTCGGCGTGATCGACCACGTCATCAATGACACCGGCGCGGCGGCTCAGGGCAGCGCGACCGTCCCGGTCAACCTGGTCAGCTTCCCCTAGGTCCGACTCTCCAACTCATCCGCGGGCCATCGGGCACCGCCCCCCTCGGGGCGGGCTCGATGAGTCCTCAGGGGTCCCACTCGACGAGTGGCGAGCGCCTCGATCACCACGACGGCTGCTCGAGAGCGTCCCGCCCCCGGCGCGGCGCCGCCTGCGTCATCCGCGTCACGACCGCGCCGGCAGTGTCAAAACCATGCCCGGCGCCCCGCGCCATCATTGACGGCATGTACTCGCCGGACGGCAGGTGGTGGTGGAACGGCTCGCAGTGGGTGCCGGTGCCGGCCAGGCGCCGGACCTGGCCGTGGATCGTCGGCGTGGCGGCGGTCGTGCTCCTGGTGCTCGTCGTGGCCGCCGCCGCGGCGAACTCTGGCGCGCCACGTCGGGCGGTCGCTTCGCCGAGCGTGGCGGCCCCGATCGCTCGCGACGGGTCGTGCGCGCCGCAGCCGTGCGCCAGCGACAACTACGGCTGGATCGTGACCGTGAACGGCTTCCGGTACGACGTCCCGAGCGGGAGCCCGTTCGAGCGGCCCGAGCCCGGCAACGTCTACGCGACCGTCTCGGTCACGTTCACGAACCGGCTGAACCGCGAGGAGCACGCCGACCCGTTCAACTTCGTGCTGCTCGATGGGGCCGGCGTCAAGCACGCCGTGAGCTGGTTCACGTCCTGCCCGCTGTGGGCAGGGGTCAACCTGACGACCGGCGCGACGCTGGGCCCGAAGTGCCTCGGCTTCCAGGCCACGGGGGACAGGCCCGCGGGCCTGGTGCTCGTGTGGACCCCGCGGTTCGGCGGCGGCGACTACGACATCCCGCTGAGCTGAGGCTTCATTCAGCCCGGGGGCGCCGTGCTGTCCCGGACCACCAGTTCAGTGGCGGGTTCCAGCCGCGGGCTCTCGATCTCCTCGCCCCGGGCCAGGCGCAGGATGCGTTCTACGCCGTCGGTGGCGCGGCGACCGACTGCCGTTCGACCAGCTCCGTGTGCAGACGCACCAGCTCGTGGGGGGCGTTCGGGTCGCGCAGGGCGAGCCGCATCGACCGGCGTCCCATCTCGACCATGGGCACCCGCACGGTGGTGAGCGCGGGCGTGACGTCGCGGGCGACGGGCACGTCGTCGAAGCCGGCTACCGAGACGTCCGCCGGCACGCGCAGGCCCCGGTCGCGCAGGCACGCCAGCACGCCCACCGCGGCAAGGTCGTTCGCCGCGGAGACGGCGGTGAAGGCGACGCCGGCCGCCAGCAGGCCGGCCGCCGCCTGGTAGCCGCCCTCACGGGTGAAGTCGCCGATCGCGATCAGAGACGGATCGGGCGCAACGCCGGAGGACGCGAGCGCGTCCAGGTACCCCTCCAGGCGGTCCTGCGTGGTGCTCAAGTTCGGCGGTCCGGCGACGTACGCGATGCGCCGGTGGCCGCGCTCGAGCAGGTGCCGCACCAGCCGCGCGCCGCCAGCGGTGTTGTCGGGCACGACGGCGTCGGCGCGCACGGGATGCCGGCCGCACAGCACCAGCCGGCTCCCCTGGGCGTCGAGCTGCAGCGCCTGCTCGCGCAGCGCCGCCAGGTACCGGTCGTCGAGGATGTGCCCGCCGGCCATGATGATCGCGTCCACCCGGTGGGCACGCAGCATCTCGATGTACGTGATCTCGCGCTGCGGTTCCCGGAGCGAGTTGCAGATGACGACCAGCCGGTCCTCGAGCGCGGCGACCTCCTGGATGCCGCGCACGATCTCCGCGAAGTACGGGTCCGAGACGTCGTGGAGGATGACGCCCACGGTCCCGGAGGTCGACGTGAGCAGCGCCCTGGCGTGGGCGTTGGCCACGTAGCCCAGCTCCCGGACCGCGACCATGACGCGCTGCCTGACGCCCTCCGACACCGGGTAGTTCCGGTTGAGCACACGGGAGACGGTGGCCGTCGACACCCCTGCCCGGCGTGCCACGTCCGTGATGTTGGCGGTCATCCCTGAGCTGATTCTGCCTGGAGTGAGTCGCGGTCGACCTCGAATTCAGCGGCCAGTTCGTCGGCGGCCTGCTTACATTGGGTCCATGGACGCGTCCGAGGCACAGCGGATTCGCGGCTACCTGGTGACCCAGGCCGCCCGGCTGAGCATCCCCGATCTCGTCGCCAAACTGCGGCGCGACGTGCTGCCGCTGCGGGCGGCCGCCGGCCGGGTGCCGGCGGACCGCTTCGACGAGCGGCCCGCGGACGGTGAGTGGTCCGCCGCCGAGGTGTTCACCCATGTGCTCGAGATGACCGAGTTCGGCGACGCCGCGATCTGCGCGATCATCACCGACGGCCGGGCTCCGGGGAGGGTGCGGGACGTCGTGTCGGGGAGGGTTGCCGCCGGCCTCTCGACCTCGGAGGACTACTGGCGGACGTTCGAGACGCTGCGCGAGTCCTTCTACACCCGGGTGCTGCAGGCCCGGGGCGACGAGCACCTCGACGTGACGATCCCGCACCCCACGTTCGGCCCGCTGAACTGGCGCGAGTGGATGCTCTTCATGCGCGTCCACGACCTCGACCACATGCGCCAGATCGAGGCGCTCGCCGACCGCTTCGAGGCCTGACCGGGTGCGCGTCTCGGTGCCGCTGGCCGGCGACCACGCGGGGGACTGGGCCGGTGCTGCCGCATTCGCGGTCGAGGCCGAGCGGCTGGGGGTCGACTCGGTCTGGACGGCGGAGGCGTGGGGGTTCGACGCGGTGACCCCGCTCGCGTTCGTGGCGGGCCGGACCAGCCGCATCCGCCTGGGTACCGGGATCATGCAGGTCGGCGCGCGCACGCCGGCGATGATCGCGATGACCGCCGCGACCATGCGCACCCTCACGGGTGGGCGCTTCATCCTGGGCCTGGGGGCCAGCGGCCCACAGGTCGTGGAGGGCTGGCACGGCGTGCCGTACGACCACCCCGTGCAGCGGATCCGCGAGGTGATCGAGATCGTCCGGACGGTCCTCCGGGGCGAGAGACTGGAGTACGAGGGGCAGGTGTACCGGCTGCCGCTGCCCGGTGGTCGGGGCCGAGCGCTCCGGAGCTCCGCGCCGCCGGGGCTGGTGCCCATCTACGTCGCGTCGCTGGCGCCGCGCAGCCTGGAGATGACTGGCGAGCTGTGCGACGGCTGGGTGGGCGGCAGCTTCGTCCCGGAATCGGCCGAGGTGTTCCTCGGGCCCCTGCGCTCGGGCGCGGAGCGGGCGGGCAGGCGGCTGGAGGACCTGGACCTCCAGGTGCCGGTGTCGGTGGAGTTCGGCGACGACATCGAGGCGATCGCGCGCCGCCACGCCCGCGGCTACGCGTTCACGTTCGGCGCAATGGGCTCCGCGACGCAGAACTTCTACCTGGACGCGTTCGCCCGCCAGGGCTTCGGGGAGGCGGCACGCGAGGTGCAGCGCCTGTGGCGCGAGGGCAGGCGCGAGGAGGCCGCGGAACGGGTGCCGCTGGAACTGGCGATGCGGACGAACCTGCTGGGATCGGAGTCGGCCGTCCGCGAGCGCCTGCGCGCCTACCGGGCGGCGGGCGTCACGACGCTGCGGGTGGCGGTGCGCGGCGACTCCGTGGCGGCGCGCGTCGAGGCGCTGGAGCGGGTGGTCGCGCTGGTCGGTGAGGCGCAGGCGGCGCCGTAGGTCACCTGACCTACTGAATGGGACATTTGTCCCTCGTGCACTCAGTCCCCGAGATCTAGCCTTCGATTGCTCACTGCGGCCGCCCGTCACCAAACGGCCGGGCCGAGCGTAGTAGGGTCGCAGTCCCGTCAGCACCTGGACCGGAGGTGAGGCATGATCTCGAAGCCGCTCTCGCGGCTGCTGCTCGTCGGCCTGTTCGTCTCGTTTGCCTTCTCGGGGACGCCATCCGCCGAGACCGCGTCCCCCGCCGATCGCGCGCAGGCCGCGCGCGACCTGCTCCAGTCCCCTGCGGCTCAGTCCATCACGCCCATGGGCCTGACCATGCTCGCGGCGATGGCCGGGCTGAACCCGGTGCTCGGCGCCAACACGGCGGCGGGCGACGAGGGCACGCCGCAGGCTCCCAGCCGGCAGAGCTCCGTGCCGGAGGCCCCGGTCGCGGCGTCCGGCCTGGAGAACGTCCGGGTCAACGATCCGCGCCAGGACACGCACCAGCAGGACCAGACGACCCAGAGCGAGACCACGATCGCGGTGACCCGCAGCAGCGTCGTGGTCGGGTTCAACGACTCGCAGCAGGCGCTGCTCATCCCGACGGCCGGCGCCAGCCTGTCCGGCTTCGCGTCATCCAGCAACGGCGGCGAGAGCTTCGTCGACCGCGGCGCCCTTCCCAACGCCGCCGGCTGCATCAACGCGGGCGACCCCTGGCTCGCGGCCGACCGCACCGGCGCGGTCTACTACTCGACCCTGGTCTCGTGCCTCAACGGCGGCTTCGTGGGCGTGGCGAAGTCGACGGACAGCGGACGAACGTTCAGCGCGCCGACGGTGATCCTGCCCCAGAGCGCCGCGGCGTTCTTCGCCGACAAGCCGGCGCTCACCGCGGGCCCGGACCCGGTGGCGTCCGCTCGAGACAACCTGTACGACGCGTGGGACGACTTCAGCATCGCGTCCGCGGTCGCCGGAGGCGGCGGTGGCGGGGGCGGGGGTCCTGTCGAAATGTCCGGCCTCGCCGTGGCCCGGTCGATCGACGCCGGCGGCCACTGGACCGTGACCTACGCGGCGAAGGTGCCGCTGTTCCAGGCCTGCCCGGGCGACCCGAACGCGACCGCCTTCACCCAGTACTTCGGCGCCCAGCCGTTCGTCGACCCGGGAACAGGGAACCTGTTCGTCGCGTCCGAGAAGATCTCACAGACCTGCCCCACGACGCCGGGCGCACCCTCCAACCCGCGGACGCTGACGCAGGTCATCTTCAGCTCGCGGGACGGCGGACAGCACTTCGGGCCGGAGGCGAAGGTCGCGGACGCGGTGTTCTCGCTTCCGACCGGGACGCTGCAGCTGGCCCCCGGCCGCGTCATGCGAAACGCCGACTTCCCGACCGTGGCGATGCTGGGCTCGCACCTGTTCGTCGCGTGGAACGACGGACGCACCGGGCACAGCCACATCGTCCTGTCCCAGTCCGCCGACGGCGTGCACTGGTCCGCGCCGGCCAGCGTCACCTCCGGCGGCGGTGACGAGCTGCAGCCGGCCCTCAGCTCGGACGGCGTGAGCCTGCAGGTCCTCTACTACCACCGCAACCCGAACAACACGCTCGACGTGGACCTCGCCAGCTCCAGCGACGGCTCCACCTTCACGTTCCAGCGCGTCACCGACCGGTCGTTCCCCGGCGCGCTGACCTTCCCCCAGGCCGACCCCATCCTCGCTCAGACGTACATGGGCGACTACATCGCCAACGTCGCGGCGGCCGGGCACCGCTACTTCGCGTGGGGTGACAACCGCGACGTGGTCACGAGCTTCATGTACCCGCAGGGCCGCCCGGATCCAGACGTGTTCTTCGCCAGGCAGTGATTCGCGGGGACCGGCGGCCGGCGCCGCCGGTCCCCGCCCCGTCATCGCCGGAGCAGGCGCACGAGCTCCTCCAGCGGCGGGTCGTACCCGTCGCTCGTGTCCACCTCGAGGGCGGCGCATCCGAGGCCCAGAGATTCCTCGACGCGTGCCCGATCGACCGTGATCCTGGCGATCAGCGCGGCGGCCTCGTGGCCGGGTGTTCCGGCCCGGAGCAGGCGGGCACGATACCGATCCATCGCGGCGGCAGTGCGGCAGTGCACGTTCACGACGTCGCCCAGCTCCAGCAGGGGCCGCACGTGCTCCTCGTCCCAACCCCGGTAGAGCGTGCCGTCGGCGACCAGGCTCACTCCCGACCGCAGCAGCAGCGCGATCGCCTCGTACCAGACGCCCACGCCGTGCGCCGTCTCATCGCCGGCTCCGCGGGCGGCCGTGAACCGGAGACCGTCCCAGATGCCGTCCCGCTCCAGGTGCAGCAGCCGCAGCCGGCGGGCGATCTCCCTCGCCACCGTGGTCTTGCCGGAGCCCGGCGCACCGCTCACCAGGACGAGCAGTGGCGCCACGGCCTCATCATCTGCCCCGGTGGACGTTCGGCGCCGCAGGCAGGCCGACCTGGCACAGCTCGAGGGCCTGGCCGAGGCCGTCCGCGCCTGGGACGGATCGCTGGCCGGTGCTCGATGTCGCGACCCAGTTTGGGGCCGCGATCGCCCTCTACGAGCGCAGGGGTTGGACCCGCGCGGGCGCCGTCACCGTCCGCTTCCGCGACTGCGACGCGCTGCGCGAGGGGAGCTCATTCGTGTATGTGGGCCCCCGACCGCGGCGGGCTAGCGAGCCGGCCAGCAGCCCGCCGATCCGATCCATCTCGGCGGTGGTCACCCACTCGCTCTCTGGGCGCTTCTGGTAGTCGAAGATGCGC
>DASQZW010000352.1:0-7674 GCA_035638495.1 Terriglobales bacterium | reverse complement strand
CACGGGCTGGGCTCCTTCGTGTTCGGCTACGACGGGCCGCTTGCGCCGCGCATGCCGCGCGACACGGCCGTGGCGCTGGTCGACGTGGCCGGCGGTGGCCGGGTCACTGGCGTCCGCCTCCTCCTCGGCCGGCTGGACGGGAGCGGCGAGCCCGTGCGGGCACACCCCGAACGCGCGGCTCTGGTGGCGGAGATCGTCGCGCGTGGCAGCACCGGCTGGGGCGCTCCCGGGCGCCTCGAGGGCGACACCCTGCACTTCGAGCTCTCGTGATGCAGGTTGGCGTCGGCCTGCCCACCTCCACGCCCGGCACTGGTCGCGACCTGGTGCTGGACTGGGCGCGCCGGTCGGACGCGGGGCCGTTCGCCAGCCTGGGCGTGATCGACCGCCTCGTGTACGAGTGCTGGGAGCCGCTCGCCTCGCTCGCGGCCTGCGCGGCGGTGACGGGTCGGGTCCGGCTCGTGACCATGGTCGTGATCGGCCCGCTGCGCCCGACCGCGCTGCTGGCCAAGCAGGCGGCTACCGTTGACGCCCTCTCCGGAGGCCGCCTGGTGCTCGGGCTCGGCCTCGGCGCCCGGCACGACGACTACGAGGCCGCCGGCGTCCGCAGTCGCGGCCGGGGTGACGCACTGACGCGCCAGCTCGTCGAGCTCCGGCAGCACTGGGAGGGGGGCGCGGCCGGGCCGCGGCCGGTCCAGGCCGACGGGCCCACGCTGCTCGTCGGGGGCGGCGGCAGCGCCGCGTTCGCCAGGGCCGCGCGCCACGCCGACGGCTACGTCCACGGCGGCGGGCCGCCACGCGCCTTCGCGGGGGCGGCGGCGCGGGCGCGAGCGGCGTGGGTCGACGCCGGCCGGCCGGGCGCGCCCCGGCTGTGGGGCCAGGCCTACTTCGCGCTGGGGGACGAGGCGACCCGGGACGCCGGCGCCGCCTACCTCCGCGACTACTACCGGTTCACCGGCGGCTTCGAGGAGCGCATCGCGGCCGGCAACCTGACCACCCCCGCCGCGGTCAAGGACCTGGTGCGAGGCTACGAGGAGGAGGGCTGCGACGAGCTCGTCCTGCTGCCCACCGTGTCCAGTCCGGACCAGCTCGACCGGCTTGCCGAAGTCCTTCCATGAGGATCGACGTGCTCGGGGCCGGGCCCGCCGGGCTGTACTTCGCGATCCTGATGAAGCGCGCCGACCCGCGCCACGAGGTCCGCGTGTTCGAACGCAACCCGCCCGACGCGACGTTCGGCTGGGGCGTCGTGTTCTCCGAGGGATCGCTGGACGAGCTGGAGCACGCCGACTACGCCAGCTACGTCGCGATGATGGACGCCGGCGCGCGCTGGAACCCCCTGGACGTGCGGTACCGCGGCACCTCGACGCGGGTGCGCGGCAACGCGTTCAGCGGCCTCGGACGGCGCCGGCTGCTGGGCGTCCTCCAGCGGCGAGCTCGCGAGCTGGGCGCCGACCTGACGTTCGGGGTCGAGGTCGACTCACTGGACCGGCACCTGGACGCGGACCTGGTCGTCGGCGCGGACGGCGCGAACTCGTTCGTTCGCCGCGTGCTCGCGGAGCATCTGCGTCCCACCGTGGACTTTGCGCCGTCGCGGTACGCGTGGTTCGGTGCCGACCTCGCCTTCCCGGTCTTCACCTACGTCTTCCGGGAGACGGAGTGGGGTCTCTTCCAGGCGCACTGCTATCCCTACGACGAGGCCCACAGCACGATGGTCGTTCTGATCACAGAGGACACCTGGCGCGGCGCCGGCCTGGACGAACTGGACGAGCGGAGCTCGCTGGAGCTGTGCGAGCGCGTCTTCGCCGCCGACCTCGACGGGCACCGGATGCTGTCCAACCGCTCGCTGTGGGTCAGCTTTCCGTGGGTCCGCTGCGAGACCTGGCACGCAGGCAACGTGGTGGTGCTGGGCGACGCCGCCCACACCGCGCACTGGTCCATCGGCTCGGGCACCCGCCTGGCGCTGGAAGACGCGATCGCGCTGGCCCGGGCGTTCGTCAAGCACGACAGCCTGCCGGCCGCGTTCGCGGAGTTCGAGCTGGAGCGCCAGCCCGTGGTCGAACGCCTCCAGGACGCCTCGCGCGTGTCCTGCGACTACTTCCAGTCTCTTACCCGCTACTTCACGTTCGAGCCGCTCCAGTTCACGTACCAGCTGATGACGCGCACCCCGCGCGTGACCCACACGAACCTGACCGTCCGTGACGCCGACTTCGTCCGCCGGGTCGAGGCCGACTTCATGGAGCGGGCGACCGGCCGCAGGACGTTCGCCGCCCCTCCCCCCGTGTTCGCGCCGCTGCGGCTGCGGGGGCTGACGATCCCCAACCGGCTGGTGCTCATGGGCGGCCCGTCGGACGCGGGCGCGGGGCTGGTCCTGAGCGAGCTGCACGCGGTGTCGCTCGACGGGCGGGCATCGCCGGAGACGCCGGTCGGAGTGCCGCGACCGCCGCGCCCCGATGGCTCACTCCGGTGCCTCCAGATCGGCCACATGGGCCGCCGCTCGGCGTGCCGGCCGCCGCGATTCGGCGTGGATCGGCCGCTGGCGGCAGCCGCAGGCTGGCCCCTCGTGTCGGCTTCACCGCTCCCATACGCCCCCTGGCTGCCGGTGCCGGCAGAGCTGGACCGCGACGGCATGGAACGGGTTCGTGACGACTTCGCCGCGGTGGCCGCGCGGGCCGCGGAGCTCGGCCACCGGATGCTGCTCGTCGACTGCTCCCGCGGGGGGCTGCTGGCGTCGTTCGTCTCCCCGCTGTCGAACCGGCGCACCGACGCGTGGGGCGGCGACCTGGCGTCTCGCATGCGCTTCCCGCTGGAGGTCGTGCGCGCGGTCCGGCGGATGTGGCCCGACGACCTCCCGCTCGCGGTGGCCTACTCGGCTTCCGACCACGCGCGCGGCGGCCTGCGCCAGCGGGAGTCGATCGCCGCGGCGGCGATGCTGCACGAGGCCGGCGCCGACGTCCTCCTGGTCCGCACCGGCCAGACGGTGGCCACGTCTCACCCCGACTACGGCCGCATGTACGGCGTCAGCTACGCCGACCGCGTGCGCAACGAGGCGGGCGTGCCGACGATCGCGTTCGGCCAGATCACAACGCTGGACGAGGTCAACACCATCCTGGCCGCCGGCCGGGCAGATCTCTGCGTGCTGGACCTTCCCCCCGGTCAGCCGGAGTCCAGGTCCACCAGCAGCAGGTCGTCCTCCACGGTGACCTCATAGGTTTCGGCCCGGTACGGACCGGGGAGCAGCTCGACCGGGTAGGTGCGCACGCGGGTGCGGGCCGGATCGAAGTACGACTGTCCAGTGCGCACGTCGAATTCCCAGCCGTGCCACGGGCAGCGCAGGATCTCGCCCCGGCGCACGTACCGGTACTCGCCGGGACGGCCCGGCACGGCGAACCCGCTGAGGACGCCCTGGCAGAGCGGGCCGCCCTGGTGCGGGCAGGCGTTGCGCAGGGCGAAGAACTCACCGCCGACGTTGAACACGCCGACCGAGCGGCCTTCCAGCGTGACGATCCGCCGCTCGCCGCGCGGAATCTCCGACGCCGGCCCGATCGAGTGCTTCAGTTCCCCCCCACCCTACCCCTCCCCCGCCGGGGAGGAGGGACCAGCGGGCAGTCCGTACAGCGCTCGCGCGTTGCCGGCGTAGACCCCTTCGCGCATGCGGGCCGGCAGCGGCGCCGGGAACGCGCGGGCCGGGTCGTCGTAGTCCCAGTGCGGGTAGTCGGTCGCGAACAGCAGCCGGTCCCGGCCGATGCGCTCGAAGACCTGGAGCAGCTGCTCCGGCCGCTCCGGCTCCTCGACCGGCTGGGTGGTGAGCCACACGTGCTCGCGGAGGTACTCGGATGGGCGCCTGCTCAGCTCGGGAACCTCGTCGCGGAGCTCCTCAAACACGCGATCCATGCGCCAGGCCAGCGCGGGCAGCCAGGCGACGCCGCCCTCGATGCAGACGACGCGCAGGCCGGGGAACCGCTCGAACACGCCCTCGAACACCAGGGACACCAGCTGCGCCTGGAACGACATCGCCATCCCGGTGTGGTCCTCGAGGTAGAACGACGGCCAGCCCGAGGACGAGATCGGGTGGCCGGCGTAGCCGCCGAAATGGATGCCCAGCGGCAGTCCGTTCCGTTCGCAGGCCTCGAAGATCGGCCAGTACCGGCGCCGGCCGATCGGCTCCAGCGTCCGCACGAGCATCAGCGCCTGCACGAACCCGGACACGCCGGCGAGGCGGTCGATCTCCGCGGCGCTCAGCTCGCCGTCGTCGTAGGGCATCACGATCGATGCGCGCAGCCGCGGCTCCGGCTCCAGCCATTCGGCCAGCTGCCAGTCGTTCACCGCGCGGCACAGCGCCGCGCCGAGCTCAGGGTCCGTCTGACCGGCGCCGGCGGCCAGGCAGTTGAGGATCCCGAAGGCGACGCCGAGCGGGTCCAGCAGCTGCTCGCGGAGGAACTGCAGGCTGGAACCGGGCGGGCCGCCGTCCGGCGGCCACGCGTCCACTCGTGCCGCGCCCGGCGTCGCCTTGGGATAGGGATATCCCGTCGCCAGCCCGTGCCGGGTGCGGGTCCCGAAGCGCTCGACATGCCGCCGCCACCGCTCCGCCAGGTACGGCCGCAGCCGGGCCTCCGAGGCCGGCGTGTTGTGGATGTCGCAGTCGACCAGACCGGTCGCGACCTGTGTGGCCATGCCCTCAGTGTCCCAGGCGCGGGTACGCCTGGCGAGCATTTGCGTCGAAATTCACACCGTCGGGCACCGGTCCCTGGCCGCCCGCCCGGAGCAGCATCGCCGCCATCCCCTCGTGGGCCAGCAGCTCGGGAAGCGCATCCAGCGGCGCGTCCACCGGCGGCACCGTGAGCCACACGGCGCGCCGGATGACCTCCGACGGCGGTCGGTCGACCCACGGCACCTCGCGGCGGACGCCCTTCCAGTTCTTGTCCAGGCGCCAGGTCAGCGACGGCAGCCACGTCACGCCCGAGGCGACCAGCACCACTCGCAGGGCGGGGTGCGCGCCCAGCGCGCCCTCCAGCACGAGGCTGGTGACCTGCGACTGGTACGCCTGGCTCTGGCCCGCGAGGTCCTCCGCCAGGTGCGACGGCCACCCCACCGGCGTGATGGCGCTGCCCACGTTGCCGCCGGGCCGCACCGCGACAGCCAGCGCGTGCCTGGCGCAGGCGTCGTAGATCGGCCAGTGGAGGCGCCGGCCGAGCGGGTGCAGGCCGCGCAGTGGGAGCAGGACCTGGACGAACCTGCGGTCCGACGCCAGTCGCTCGATCTCGGCGACCGCCGCCTCCACGCTCTGGGGCGCGACGGTGATCGAACCGCGGAGCCGGGGGTCGCGGTCCAGCCACTCCGCGCGGAGCCAGTCGTTGAGGCCGCCGGCAAGGGCGGCCGCCAGGTCCTCCGCGTGCAGGGCCTCGATCGCGGCCAGCGGGCGAACGATCGCGAGCGTCGTGCCGGGACCCGGCTCGGGCCGGCGCGGCGCCCGGCCAGGGAGCTCGTAGCTCGGCTCCAGGCTGCGGATCCCGCGCTCCGTGACCGAGTCGCGCCAGTAGGCCTCCAGGTGGTCGCGCAGCGCCGACACCGGGGGCGCCGCCAGCGCCAGGTCGCAGTCGATCACGGCCGAGCGCTCGTTCCGATTTGACGCGCGCGCGAGCGGTGGTAGGCTGCCCGGCACGAGAGGGCAGCAGTGACGAACGCCGCGCGGACTCTGGTCGCCGTCGCCATCCTGGCCGTGCTGGTCGCGCTGGCGGTCGCCGTCGCCGGCGTCCTCGTCTACCGCGCCACGCTGAGGGACACGGAGACGCGGCTCCAGCCCATCGGCGTGCCTACTGCCGTCCGCGCCCGAGGTTGATCGCGGCCGCCAGGTTGACCGCGGCGATGCCCGCCCAGGTCACCACGACGCCGACCACCCCGGCCTCGCCGCCGGCGATGGCCACGCAGGGGATGGCGACGCCCAGGGAGATCGCCGCGACCGCGAGGCGCTGGCTGGCGGACAGCGCGGTCGGCGGCCCCTGCACGTAGGGCTGCGGCGGCGCTGCGGTCACCTGGTGCGCGGCCACCCGCGCCTGCACGACCTGCTCGACCCGGTCGGCCAGCGAGTCCACCAGCGCGGTGTCGTACTCCGGGCCCAGCTCGTGACGAGCGGCCAGCGTCGCGCTCAGCTCCTCCCGGGGTATCTCGCTCATGCCTGTGTCGCGTCCTCCTCCTCCTCCTCGCCGCCTCCGGAGACACCCGCCAGCTCCAGCACGGCGGCCACGAACTGCGCCTCGGGCAGAGCGCCGACGAACGCGCCCTGCTCGTTCACCACGGTGCGCGGCACGCCCTGGACGCCGAACCTGCGGGACAGGTCGGGAAACTCGCTGGCTTCGATCGTGCGAGCGTTCACATTGGGGGAGGCCAGCGCCATCCGGTTCGCCAGGCTCACGGCCTGGGGGCAGTACCTTCAGGTCGGGGTCGCGAAGACCATGACGTCGACCGGCTCCGTGAGCCTTGCCAGCGCGTCCAGGCTGGCGTCGGCCAGGCCGTGCGCGCCCGACGAGACCCGTTCCACGGCGTCGACCACCGTCGCGAACTCGTAGCCGGCCGGCAGCCCCTGCCAGCGGATTCGGGGCTCCTCGCCCGGGAACGCGACCGTCAGCGTCGGGACCTCGGTCACGTCCGAATCCTCGGCGGAGACGTCCACGACGCGGAGGTGGACGAGGTCCGGCGCGGCCTCCTGCAGCTCCTCCACCAGCTGTCTCGCGTCGTCGCACGTGGCGCAGCCGAGGCCGCTGGGCAGGATGAGGCGCCCGCTGCCGGGCCGCGTGTACAGGGTGAGCTGGACCGGCCCGCTCAGGTGCTCCGCAAAGCGGTCCTGCAGCTGACGCTTGACCTGGTCCGAGAGTATGGCCATTCCAGTGCTAACGGTATCTTGATCGCGGTGATTCGCATCGCGGTGGTTGCGGACGATCTGACCGGCGGATGCGACAGCTCCCTCCCCTTCCTGGCCGCGGGGCCGGTGCTGGTGGGCCTCTGGCCCAACGTCCCGGCGGGCGACGCGGCCTGCGCGGCGGTCAGCACCGAGACGCGCAGCGAGCCCATCCTGGCCGGGACCAGGGGCCGGCTCGCAGCGAAGCGCCTCAGGGGCGACCTGCTGTACCGGAAGCTGGACTCCATGCTGCGCGGCAGCCCCGTCGCCGACCTGGAGTCGGCGCGCGCCGTCGTCCGCGGCCGCTGCCTGGTCGCCCCCGCGCTGCCCGGCGAGGGCCGGACGACGGTCGACGGCGTCCAGCGGTGGCCGGGCGGCGAGGTCGATCTGCGCGTCCTGCTGGCGCCGCTCGTGGTGGACGGGTACGTCGAGCTGCGTGACGCGGAGACCGACGCGGACCTGGACCGCGTGGCGGCGGACGTGCTGGCGCACGGCGATCGGGTCGCGGCCGGGAGCGCCGGGCTGGCGGCGGCCCTCGGACGCGCGCTCGGGCTGGGACCGCCGCCGACCGCGCCGCCGCAGGGCTGCGCGCGGCCCCTGGCGGTGGTAGGCAGCCTCGCGGCCGCGGCCCAGGCGGCGTACGCCGCGGGGCGGGGCTGGCCCGTCCAGGTGCTGGGCCCCGGCGAGGAGCCCGACCTCGGCGACCACGACGGCCTGGTGCTGACCGGCGGCGAGACGGCCGCCCGCGTGCTCGGCGCGGCCGGTGCCGAGGCGCTGGAGCTGCT
>DASQZW010000351.1:0-15286 GCA_035638495.1 Terriglobales bacterium | reverse complement strand
AGCAGCGAGCGGTACCGGTGCGACCCGTGCAGCAGCTCGGAGTGCGTGCCGACGGCGGCGATCCGGCCGCCCTCCAGCAGCGCCACCCGGTCGGCGAGCGCCAGGGTGGAGGGGCGGTGCACGACCACCAGCGCGGTGACGCCGCGGAGCACCGACGCCAGGGCCTCCTCGATCTCGCGCTCGGTGTGGACGTCGACGGCCGAGAGCGGATCGTCGAGGACCAGCACCCGCGGCGCGCCCAGGACCGCCCTGGCCAGGGCGAGCCGCTGCCTCTGGCCGCCCGACAGCGAGTAGCCCTGCTCGCCCACCCTGGTCTCCAGGCCCCACGGCAGGTCCCAGACGAACTCGGCCCTCGCCACCTGGAGGGCGCGGCGCAGCTCCGCGTCGGACGTGATCGGCCGGCCCATGACCAGGTTCTCGTGCACGGAGGCGGAGAACAGGATGGGATCCTCGAACGCCACCCCGATCTGGGCTCGCAGGGAGCGAAGGGAGATCTCGCGCACGTCGACGCCGTCGAGCGTCACCCTGCCCTCGGTCACGTCGTAGAGGCGAGGCACGAGGGTGGCGAGCGTGGTCTTGCCGCTGCCCGTGGCCCCGACCAGCGCCACGGTCTCGCCCGGCTCCACGGTGAGGTCGAGGTGGCGCAGTACCCAGCCGCCCCCCTCCGGGTAGTGGAAGCCGACGTCCTCCAGGCCGATGCCTCCACGCACCCGGGTGAGCAGCTTCGGCTTCGGCGGGTCGACGATCTCAGGGCGGGAGTCGAACACCTCCTTGAGGCGCGTGGAGGCGGTGGTGGCCTCCTCGCCCATGGCCAGGATCCAGCCGAGCGCGTCGAGCGGCCAGATCAGCATGAAGAGGTAGGTCATGAACGCGACCAGGCCGCCGATCGAGAGGTCGCCGTGGGCCACGGAGAACCCGCCCACGAGCAGGACCACGCAGAGGTCCAGGTTGATCAGCAGGTTGAAGGTCGTCCAGGTGGAGGCGCGGACCCGGACGCCGTCGAGGTTCGTGCCGCGCAGCAGCGCGGCCTGCGCCTGGAACCGGTCGCGAAGGAGTCGGTTGCGGCCGAAGGCCTTGATGATGCGGACGCCGGTGGCCATCTCCTCGACGACGGTCGTCAGGTCGCCCTGCTGGTCCTGCACGCGGCGCGCGATGCGCGCGTAGCGGCGGAAGAACCGGTTGCTGACGACGATCAGCGGCAGGAGGAGGAGCGCGCTGAGCAGGGCCAGCCGCCAGTCGAGGCGGAGCAGGACGGCCAGCACGAGCACCCACTGGGCGCCGAAGAAGGCGGCGAACACGAGGCCGAAGCCGATGAAGCGGCGCACGGTCTGGATGTCCGCGACGGCGCGTGAGAGCAGCTGGCCCGACTGCCAGTTGTCGTGGAACGCGACCTGGAGGTCCTGGAGGTGGGCGTAGAAGTCGTTGCGCAGCTCGGTCTCCATGCGCAGCGACGCAAGGTTGGAGTAGTTGCGGCGCACGAAGTTCGCGGCGGCCTCGACGGCGCCCAGTACGATGAGCGCCAGCCCGAAGGGCACCAGTTCCTGGGGCTGCCGGTGGGTGATCGGCCCGTCGATGACCGACTTGATGAGGAGCGGCATCGTGGTCGCCGCGGCCAGCGACACCGCCGCCGCGACCACCGTCAGCGCGAACAGGCGTGCGTGCGGACGGAGATAGGGCAGGAAGCGGCGCAGGGCAGGCGAAAGCACGGGCAGACCTCCGGGGATGCGGGTGGGCCGACCATTTAGGGTACCTCATCCAGCGATTCGGCGTTTCGGCAGGTTGGCTGCCGGCGTTGACAGCCGCCCACGGTGCCGGCAGACTCGATCCAGCGGCGCTGGCCCGCGCCCAACCTCGACGGCCCGCCCCAGCCGGGCCCCCTTCCGAGGCAAAGGTTGGCGGACTTCCGGGCCCACGAGCAGGTCGTGCCTGGTTCGGCCGCGGAGGTCGTCGCTGGGGGATGACCCGGGCGGCCGAGGAGGTGACGACCGGTGCCAGAGGACAAGGACTTCAAACGTCTCGTCCGCCGCCGCATGGGGAAGACCGGCGAGTCGTACGCGGCCGCCCGCTCCCGCCTCGGCGCGCGTCCGGGCGGGCCGCCGGCCGCACGGCCCCCGTTCGAGCGCCTCACCGCCAGCGCGAGGCTCGCGCTCGCCTTCGCGCGGGACGAGGCCGAGGCGCGCTGGTCACCCGAGATCGGGACCGACCACCTCCTGCTGGGCCTCGTCGTGGGGGACGACGCCGTGGCGGCGAGGGCGCTTCGGACGGGCGGCGTGGACCGGGCGGCCGTGGCCGGGGCGCTGGGTGGTTCCCGGCCCGAGCCGGCACAGGCTGCGCCGCTGCCGGTGATCGCGTCTGCGTCGCTGCGCCGGGCGCTCGAGGTCGCTTTCCTGGAGGCGCGGGCCATGGGCGATCCATTCGTGGGCACCGAGCACCTGCTGCTCGGCGTGGTCCTCGCGGACGAGTCGGCGGGCGCCCGCATCCTCGATGCGCTCGGCGTCTCCGCGGACCGCGTACGCGGCGAGGTGGAACGGGCGCGCCGCGCAACGGTCTCGGCGCGCCCGCCGGACCGTCCCTGGAGCAAGCCCCGCTCGAACGAGGTCGAGTGGGTGCTCGAGGAGGCGCTGCGGCGCGCGCTGGCCGACGAGCGCGCCGTGGTGGTCGGCCTCGACCACGTCGTCGCCGCGCTGGCGGCCCACCCGTCGGGCGAAGCGCTGCTGGCCGGTCTGCGAACGCCCGCGGCGGACCCGTGAACGGGCGCGGCTGTGCGACGATGACCCTTCCTTGAAGCTCGGCCTGCAGATCCCGACCTTCACCTGGTCCGGCGGTCCCGGCCGCCTCGGTGCCGACCTCGCGGCGATCGCCCGGACCGCGGACGAGACCGGATTCGACTCGATCAGCGTCATGGACCACTTCTTCCAGATCCGCTCGTTCGGGCCGCCCGACCGCGAGATGCTGGAGTCGTACACGGCGCTCGCGTTCCTTGCCGGCGTCACGTCGCGACTCAAGCTCATGACCATGGTCACCGGTGTGACCCACCGTCACCCGGGCGTCCTGGCCAAGACCGTCACGACGCTGGACGTCCTCTCCGGCGGCCGCGCCTGGCTCGGCATCGGCGCCGCGTGGAACCAGCAGGAGCACCGCGGGCTCGGCATCCCGTTCCCGCCGCTCGCGGAGCGCTTCGAGCGCCTCGAGGAGACGGTCCAGATCTGCCTCCGGATGTGGAGCGGGGACCAGGAGCCGTTCGAGGGCCGCCACTACCGCCTGGAGCGGCCGCTCAACTCGCCGCAGAGCGTCAGCCGGCCGCATCCGCCCATCCTCATCGGGGGCGGCGGCGAGCGGAAGACGCTCCGTCTGGTGGCCCGGTACGCGGACGCGTGCAACCTGTTCCCGACCCCGCAGCTGGCGCACAAGCTGGACGTGCTCAAGCGCCACTGCGAGACGGAGGATCGTGACTACGACACGATCGAGAAGACCTGCATCTTCACGTTCGACGTCGGCGACAAGGGCGCCAACCTGGGCAGACTCATCGGCCGGCTCCGCCGGCTGGCCTCGCTCGGCATCGACACCGTGATCGGCTCGGTGCCGGGGGTCGAGACGCTGGAGCCGGTGGAGATCGTCGGGCGCCAGCTGATCCCGGCCGTCGCCGAGTTCGGTTCGCGTTAACAGGCTCCGTTGCCATACTGACGCTGGTGCAAAACAATTGTTCGTGCACGCCATGACCGCCAGGCCCCCCGTCTCGCCCGACTTGCTCGACGGCCCCACCCGGCTGCTGGCCGGGCCCGGCGCCGGCAAGACGCAGGCGCTCGTCGACCTCTACGCCCAGCTCGTGGAGCGCGGGCTGGCCGGCCGCGGGGAGGTCCTGGTGCTCACGTTCTCGACGGCTGCGGCGGGTGAGATCGCCCGGCGCCTCGACGACCGGCTGCGCGACTCCTACGACGAGGCGTGGATCAGCACCTTCCACAGCTTCTGCGCGCGGCTGCTGCGCGACCACCGGCCGGACCCCGGCCGCCTCCTCATGAGCGGCTTCCAGGAGTTCGTGGCGATGCGCGGCACGCTGCAGGAGCTGGACGGCGCCGATCTGGGCACGCTCGGCCGGGTCCTGCGCACGGACGGCTTCGCGCAGGACGCGCTCGCGTTCGTGGCGCTCCTCAAGCAGAACCGGGTCGGACATCAGGAACTGGCGCTGCTGGCGCAGGCGACCGGGACGAGGCGGCTGCAGGCGCTGGCCGGGATCTACGGCGCGTACCAATCCCGGCTCGACGGCGCCGGCCTGCGGGACTTCCGGGACCTGATCGCCGACGCCATCGGGCTGCTGGACGCCCTGCCGGAGGTCCTGCAGCACTACCGCGGGAAGTTTCGGTACGTGCTGGTCGACGAGTTCCAGGACGTCGACCCGGCGCAGTTCCACCTGCTGCGCACGCTCGCGCCCCCCGGCCGGCGGCCGCGGCTGCTGGTGGCCGGCGACCCCGACCAGTCGATCTACGGCTTCCGGGGAACGGTGCCCAGGCTGCTGGCCGAGGAGTTCGGGCGAGTCTACGGCGGCCGGGAGATCGTCCTGGAGGTCAGCCATCGCTGCCCGCCGTCGGTGCTGGAGGCCGGGGACCGGCTCCTTGCCGCGACGCAGCCTGCGCGGCCGGAGGGGCGCTTCGCCAGCGCCCGCACCGAGCCGGACGCCGGCGCGGCCGTCCGCCTCGCCAGGGAGGCGACCGCCGTGGACGAGGCGTTCTTCGTCGCGCGCGAGATTCGCCGGCAGCTGCTGGAGGACCCGGGGTTGCGGCCGGGCGACTTCGCGGTGCTGCTTCGGTCCACCACGGCCCTGTCCGCTCCCTTCGAGGAGGCCATTCGCGCGCTCGACCTCCCCTACGAGGTGCGCGGGGTCGGCGCGCTGGCGCGCAACGAGGTGGTCCGCTTCCTCCTCACCTACCTCCGCGCTGTGCGCGAGCCCGACGAGCCCGAGTCGCTGGAGCGGCTGCTGGCGTCCGGTCTGAGCGGGGTCGGTGCCCGCGCGGCCGGCCGCCTGCGGCGGCACGCGATCGAGGAGGGGCGGGTGTTCGCGAAGGTCGTCCACCGCGTGCTCCACTGGCTGCACGCGGTCGACCCCGGCGACTGGCCCCTCCCGTGGGCAGACCGAATGAGCGAAGCGAGCGAGCCCTTCCCTCCACCCCGAGGGGGGAGAGGGGAGGGGGTGGGGGGGCCGCTGCCGCCCGATCAGAGCAAGGGCCCTTCTGACGAGCGAACAGAGCCGCTGCCGCCCGATCCGGACGAGCCCTCCCCGGACGAGCCAACAGAGCCCGCGCCGCCGGCAGAGCCTCCGCCGCCGCCCGACTTCGCGGCGTACCTCACGCCGGACGAGCTGCGGGCCCTGCACTCCGCCGTGACCGCCTACTACGAGGTCGCCCGCCGGGCCCGACGCCTGCCGGTCCACGCGCTGGCGCACACGGTGCTGCTGGAGGCGGGCGTGATGGAGCGGGTCCTGAACCTGCCGCTCCCCGACGAGGAGCGCACCGAGGCGCTGGACGAGCTCCGCGCGGCCCTGGAGGCTTTCGCCCAGCTGGAGGAGGTCTGGGAGCGCCTCCACGGCGCGGCGCCCCTGCTGGCGGACGTGGCGCCCAGGCTCGACGCGCTGATCTCGCGCGCGGTCGACGATGCGGAGGCCGCAGCCCGCTCTCGCGACGCGGTGCAGGTGATGACGGTGCACCAGGCGAAGGGCCTGCAGTTCGAGGTGGTCTTCGTCAGCGGCTTCGCCCAGGGCCTGTTCCCGCTCGCGGCCCGCCCCCACCCGCTCCTGGAGGAGGCGGACCAGCAGTGGCTGGAGCGCAGCCTTCCGGGCTTCCGGCCGTCCTGGCCCTCCAACCCCCTCGAACACGCGGCCGAGGAGGCGCGCCTGGCGTACGTCGGGATCACCCGCGCACGGCGACACGTCTACGTCACGTACGCCGACGAGTACGACGGCGCGGCCGGCGCGTCGCCCTTCCTGGAGATGCTCCCCGACACCCCCCGGACGGAGCTGACGCGCTCCGAGGCCCGGCTCCAGCCGGGCTCGTTGCTGACCATGGCCGAGGCAGAGACGCTCCTGGCCGGCGTGACGCTGGAGGCAGCGCAGCGCGAGCGATTGTCGTCTCTCGGCGTGGACCTCGGCTTCGTCACCGACCCGGCCGCCGGACGGGCGTTCGAGCCGTACGCTCAGCGGCCCGAGGGGGTGGACCCCGGCCACTTCAGCCCGACGTCGCTGAACGACTACCTCAAGTGCCCCCGCCTCTACTGGTACAACCACCATCCCGGCCTGACGGCGCCGCCCCGCGGCGTGGAGATGGAGCGCGGCAGCTTCCTGCACCGGGTGCTCGAGGACTTCCACCGGCGCGAGTCCGAGTGGCGCCACCTGGCCCCCGAGATGCAGCGCGAGTGGCTGGAGTCCGCGCTGCAGGCGCACCTCGAGGCGTACCTGAACCGGGTCGAGTCGGTGCTCGACCGCCGGGCCGAGGAGCAGGAGGTCCGGCGGATCCTGGAGAACTACGTCCGCTTCGCCACCAGCCTGCAGCCGATCCGGCGCCTGGGCACGCTGATGGTCGAGCGCAAGTTCACGCTGTGGCTGGACGGCGCGGAGGTGCGCGGCAAGATCGACCGGGTCAACGACACGGGCGACGGCACCTGTGAGGTGGTCGACTACAAGACGGGTCGCGGCCGGTCCGCCCAGCACGCGTACGACGACTATTTCGGGCCGGAGCTGGCGGACGTCCAGCTGCTGATGTACTACCTGGCGTGCCGGGAGGGGGTCGACGAGGAGGGCGCGGCGCTGGGCCTTCGGCCGCGCTTCCTCTCACTCTGGTACCCGAAGGACACGGTGTTCGGGAGCATGCGGCAGGTGCTGTTCGCGATCGGCGCGACGGCGCCCGGCGTTCGCGAGTGGATGCAGCGGGCGGTCGGGCCCGACGACCTGGAGCGGGGACGGGCCGCGGCGGTCGAGGCCATTCGCCGGATCCGGGCCGGGGACTTCACGCCCGCGCCGCGGGCCAGCATCGGCACGTGCCTGAGCTGGTTCGGCTGTCCGCACGCGCAGGTCTGTCCCTACGGAGGGCAGCCGCCGGAATGATCACCTCCATCGGCGAGCAGGACCCGACCGCGGAGCAGCTCGCGGCCATCGAAGCGGGCCCGGAGGGCGCGTACCTGATCGCAGCCGGACCCGGCACCGGCAAGACCTACACGATGGTCCAGCGCTTCCGGTGGCTGGTCGAGCACGAGCGTGTGCCGCCGGAGGCCATCCTCGCGGTCACGTTCACCGACGCCGCGGCCACGGAGCTGCGCGAGCGCCTTTCGCGCGAGCTCGCCAGGCCGCTCGACGAGGCCTGGATCGGCACGTTCCACGGCGTCTGCGCACGCATCCTGCGCGAGGACGCATACCTGGTCGGCATCCCGCGCGAGATCCGCGTGCTGGACGAGGTCGGCCAGCGCCTGCTGGTCGAGCGCCTCCAGGCCCGGCTGCGGAGCGGCGCCGAGCCCGGCCTCGATCGCGACTTCGAGGCGCTCAACCCCGATGAGGTCAACGGACTGATCAAGGACGGCCCGACGTTCGCCCTGAAATTGAAGGGCCGCGGGGTCACCACGTCCCAGTTCCGCGACCGCGCGCTGGAGATCCACCTCCACACGCAGGCCGCCCCGCAGGCGGAGCGGCTGACGCCCCCGGCGCAGGCCGAGCTGGAGGCCATCGAGGTCCTGCACACCATCTACGCCGCCTATGAGTCCCGGCTGCGGGACGCGGGCCGGATGGACTTCGACGACCTGATCCTGGCGGTCATCCAGGCGCTGCGCGACGTACCCGAGTTCCAGGACCGCTGCCGCCAGCGGTTCCGGCACGTCCTGGTGGACGAGTTCCAGGACACGAACCGCATCCAGCTCGACCTGGTCAGGCTGCTGGCCGCGCCGGCGTTCGCCAACGTCACGGTCGTCGGCGACGCCAAGCAGTCGATCTACGGGTGGCGCGACGCGGAGATCGAGAACATCCGCAGCCGCTTTCCCGGCCGGCGCATGCCGCTCACCGTGAACCGGCGCTCGGTGCAGGAGATCCTGGACGCGGCGACCGCGTTCATCCGCCGCGATCTCGACTTCGCCGGCGAGCCGGACCTGGTGGCCGCCCGCGGATCGGGCGGGGAAGCCGTCAGCGTGGTGATGGCCGCCGACGCGCGCCGCGAGGCCAGGCTGGTCGCGGGCGAGATCTGCCGGCTCATCGAGGGCGGGCGCCGGCCCGGCCAGATCGCCGTCCTCGCGCACTCCGTGAAGCTGCTGCCGCGGGAGTTCGAGGAGGAGCTCCGGGCGCACGGCATCCCGTTCGTCACGACCGGCGGCTCCGGCTTCTTCGACCGCGAGGAGGTCAAGGACGTCCTCGCGCTGGTGCGGCTCGTCGCCGACCCGATGGACGACGGCGCCCTGACCCGTGTCCTCCAGGGCCCGATCGTCAGGCTGGGCGACGCGCCCGTGTACGTGCTGGCGCGCCGGCGCATGGGCCGGTACGGCATGCGGCTCCGCGACTGCCTGGACCAGGCACGGTCGGAGGGCTGGCCGGAGCTGGCGCCGGAGGCCGCGGCGCGGGTGGAGCGGATCCTGGCCGTCGCGGACGACCTGGCGACGGCGCGCGACGGCATGACGGTCGCGGACGTGCTCAACCGCCTGCTCGACCGGTCCGGATACCTCCGGCACTGCCAGCTGCGCGCCCGCCGGGAGGGCCCTCGCGCGATCCTGAACCTCCGGAAGGTCTTCCAGCTGGCCAGCCGGTTCGAGCGCGACGCGCCGCTCGCCGGCATCGCGGACTTCGTCGTCCACCTGAACCGGATCATGGAGGCGGTCGTCCCGGTCGGCGAGGCGGAGGTGGAGGCCGCCGACGCCGTGCGGGTGCTCACCGTCCACGGAGCCAAAGGCCTGGAGTTCGACGTGGTGTTCCTGGTCAACCTGCGGCCGCCAAACCCGCGCGATCTGGAGCGGCTGTTCTTCGATCCGGACCGTCTCGGCTTCGTGATGAAGTACTGGCGCGACGGCAAGCATCCGCGTTTCAAGGAGCACGCGCCGGGCGCGCACTCGGTCGAGCTGGCCCGGCAGGAGCGGCGTCGAGCCGTCTATGTGGCGCTCACACGCGCGCGCGACCTGCTCTACGTCAGCGCCAGCCGCGACGAGCGTGAGCCGCGCGAAGTGAGCGCCGAGGCGGACGACCACTTCGCGGAGCTGCTGGAGTGGGCGCTGGCCAGGCCGGAGGCGGCGACCGTGATCAAGGCGGAGCAGCTGCGCCTGCCGGGTGCCGCTGCGATCCCGGGCCGCGACGGCGAGCCGGCGCCCAGGGTGGAGGCCGTCGTCACGCAGCTGGAGCGGCTGGCGGCCCAGCGCTCGAGCGCCGCTGCCCGGACGGCGGCCGCCGAGCCGGTTCACCTCAGCTTCTCGCACCTGCACCAGTTCGAGGTGTGCCCGGTCCGCTATCGCTTCCAGGAGGTCTGGCGGGTGCCGGCGCCGCCGGACGAGCTCCTTCCCCGCGCGGCGCGGCGGGGAGGCTCCGAGCTCGGCGCCGCGGTTCACCGGGCGCTCGATGCGTGGCACACGACGGGTGGCGACCTGCTGTCGAAGTACGAGGGCCCGGAGGCCGGCCGCGAGCTGCTGCGCCGGTACCTGGAGCATCCCCTCGCAGCGGCGCGGACGCTCGCGGCCGAGGCGGAGTTCAACCTCCGCCTGGCAGGCGACGTTCGCGTGAAAGGCCTGGTCGACCGGATCTGCGAGCTCGACGGCCGGACGGTGCTGGTCGACTACAAGACGAACGCGCGCCTTGACGAGCGGCTCCGCGAGACGTACGCGGCGCAGTTACGCCTGTACGGCCTTGCCGCGCGGCGGGGCCTGCTGCCGGGCGGCCCCGCACCGGACCTGGTGCTGTTCGACCTCCGGCGGGGCGACGCCATCGAGGTCACGGCCGACCCGGAGGGCGCCGAGGCGCGCGTGGTCGAGACGGCCGGGAAGATCGCGGCCGGGGACTTCGCGCTGGGTCCCGAGCACCGCGACCGCCCCTGCTTCCTCTGCGCCTACCGACCGCTGTGTCGAGACCGCCGCTCGCGTTCAAGTGGGGAGCAGGCTTCACGGTGATGAAGCACGTCTTGGGAGACGTCGAGGTCGTCGGAAACAATGGGCTCCGCCCGAGTGAATGAGTCCGTCTTCCCGCGATCGCCGAACGTCGCGCACGGACCCGAAGGGAGGCGCCGAACCCGGGGTCCCCGCGAAATCGCGGGACTCCACCCCGCTCCCTCCGCCGGGGGTACCCGGGGGTGCGGATTTCGTGGGGTGGGAAGGCGCTTCCAACGTCCCCGAAAGCAGCGGGGATTCCGGAAGGGGGGGCCCGCCCCCTCTTGCTCTTCACGAGCGCTATTTCGAGCGGCGTGAGATCCGGGAGGCGATCGCGTTCGCGGAAGCGGGCGGCATCGCGGTCCACCGCAACTTCGACAGCTACGACGGCCGGCTCTCCCCGCGCGGTCTGACCATGCGCAAGCCGTTCGTCCACGTGATCGGGCTGCGGCCCCAGCTCGAGGAGTGGGGCCGCCGCCATGGCCTGCGGCCGGAGTGGATCCAGCCCGAGAAGCGGCGGCGAGTGGCCCACTACGACGCCTTCGGCACCTTCGCCCAGGCGCTGATCGATCGCCTGGCCGCCACTGACGCGACGCGTTAGATTGCGTTATAATGACGCGCAGCGTCAAGAACACCCCGGAACCCATCCCGAAGGAGCGACCACCATGGACAACATCGCCAAGAGCGGCCTCAAGTACGTGAAGGACCGCGCCCGCCGCGACGACCCCGTCGGCGAGGCCACGTACCGCGCCCTCGAGCTCGTCAGCGAAGGCCTCGGCGTCGCGAGCAAGGCCCTCCGCCAGCTCGGCGACGCGACCAAGCCGCCGGCGCGCGCCCGCAAGGAGCTGACCGGCGAGGGCACGCCCTCCAAGAAGGAGACTGCCGCGAAGCCGCGCGCCAAGACCGCCTGAACCGACTCTCCTCCCGTTCCGCGGGACGCTCCCAGTCTGGGGGCGTCCCGTTTCGGTTAGCCTTCAGAACCGCTATGACGGTGGTCGCCACTGGCTCGGTCGCGTTCGACTACATCTTCACGTTCAAGGGTCGGTTCGGAGATCAGATCGTCCCCGACAAGACCCACATCATCAACCTCAGCTTCCTGGTCGACACCATGGAGAAGCGGCGCGGCGGCGTCGCGGCCAACTACGCGTACACGCTCGCCCTGCTCGGGCACCCCGCGGCAGTGCTGGCGACGGCCGGCGCTGACGCCGTCGAGTACCGCGAGTGGCTCGCGGGCCTCGGCATCGACTGCCGCGGCCTCCGCCTCCTGCCCGACGAGTACACCGCGACGGGCTACACGACCACGGACGCGGACCACAACAACATCTGGGGCTACTACGGCGGCGCCATGTGGCGCGCCGCGATCCTGGGCCTGGCCGACACGGTGCCCGACCCGGCGGCGGTGATCGTCGGGCCCAACGCGCCCGACGCGATGTTCCGCCTGGTGCGGGAGTGCCGGGAGGCGGGGGTGCCATGGGTCTTCGACCCCGCCCACCAGCTGCCGCACATGACCGGGGAGGACCTGGAGGAGGGCAGCCGCGGCGCGTGGATCGTGATCGGCAACGACTACGAGCTCGAGCTCATCCGCCGGCGCACGGGCCGCGACCAGGCCGGACTCCTGGAGCTCGCGGAGATCGTGGTCACCACGCTGGGCCGCCACGGCTCGCGGATCGCCACCCGGGACGGCGAGAGCGTCATCCCGCCGGCTCCGGCACGCCGAGAGGTCGACCCGATCGGCGCCGGCGACGCCTATCGCTCGGGGCTGGTCCACGGCCTCCTGAGCGGCATGGACGTGGAGCGCGCCGGCCGCGTCGCCTCGCTCGCCGGAACCTACGTGGTCGAGCAGACCGGGACGATCGAGCAGCGGTACACGCGAGACGAGTTCGCCGAACGCTATCGTGAGGCGTTCGGCGACTCGCCCTGGTGACCCGAGCCCGGGCCGAGCTCAGCTGAACTTGCGCGCGACGTCGGACCGGTAGGCCCGGATCGCGATCCCGAAGAGGATCACGCCCCACACGATCAGCCACAGCACGGCGGTGCCGAGCGACTCGTCCGTCGGGGTGAGGCCGTGGCGGACCAGCTGCCCGTAGTGGTAGGTGGGCAGGTACGGCGCGATCTGCTGGATGAACTTGGGCAGCTGCTGCAGCGGGATGAACAGCCCGGATGCGAAGCTCAGGGGCAGGTAGATCAGGTTGGCCACCGCCGGCGCGGCGTTCACGCCGGTGCCGTAGCCGATCGCGAGGCCGAGGCCGAGCAGCGGCAGTGCGCCCAGGATCAGACGGACCACCAGCAGCACCCAATCGCCGAAGCCCAGGCTGATCCCGCCGGCCAGCACGGCGAACACGGACAGCACCACGACGGAGATGACCGCCAGCACGAGCGCGCCGGCGGTGTCGGCGGCGATGACCGCCCACCCCGGCAGCGGCGTCGCGCGCTGGAGCAGGTCGATCTTCTGGGCCCGAGACTGCGCCCGGCCGATGCCGACGTTGAACACCAGGATGCTGCTCACGCCGTAGGCCGCCAGGTTGGCCATGACGAGGACGCCGACGCTCGACCCGTCGGGCAGCTTGTCGTGGGCGTACGGCAGGCCGAAGAACAGGAAGAACATCACCGGCAGCGCCATCGAGAAGATCACGAACGTGGGCAGGCGCCAGTACCCGATCAGCGTGGCCTTGATCTGCGCGAGGACGATGCGCCACGCCGGCGCAACGTCGAACGTGGGGGTCGAAGCGATGGCCGTGCTCATCCGGCTGCCTCCTCCTTCGCGCCGGCGGCCTCGACGTCGTGCGACGTCAGGGCCAGGAACGCCTCCTCCAGATCGGCGCCGACCACCTCGAGGTTGCGGATGCTCACGTCGCGACGGAACAGCGCGCCGAGCACCGGCTCGGGCTGGTTGCTCAGCAGCCGCACATGGCTCCCCCTGAGCTCCAGGTGGTTGATCGGCATGCCCCGGAAGTCCTCCTCGCCGAGCGCGCGGTCTGTGTCGAACGTCACGCGCTTGCCGGCCACCTTGCCCTTGATCTCGGCCGGCGACGCGTCCGCGATCACGACGCCGCGGTCGACCACGACGACGCGCTGGGCCAGCTCGTCGGCCTCCTCCAGGTAGTGCGTGGTCAGCACGATCGTCTTGCCCTCGGCGGCGAACTCCTTGATGCCGTCGAGGAACGCGCGGCGGGACTCGACGTCCATCCCGACGGTCGGCTCGTCCAGGAACAGGATGTCGGGGTCGCCGCAGACGGCCAGCGCGTAGTACAGGCGCTGCCGCTGCCCACCGGACAGCTTGCTGGCCGACATCGAGGCCTGCTCCCGGAGGCCGGCGAGGCCGATTGCCCGGTCGGCCGGCATCGGACGGGGATAGTAGGCTCGGAAGAGGTCGACCAGCTCACGGACGTGGAGCGCGCCGTTCACGCCCGACTCCTGCAGCATCACGCCGCACCGGCTGCGCGCGCTCCGCTGGGTCGGGTCCATCCCGAACAGGAGGGCGCGGCCGGCCGTCGGCTTGCGGAGGCCGAGCATGAGGCTGATCGCCGTCGTCTTGCCGGCGCCGTTCGGCCCGAGCATCGCGATCAGCTCCCCCTCGGGGATGGCGATGTTCACGCCCTTCAGCGCCTGCACCGAGCCATAGCTCTTGTGAGCCTCGATGAGCTCGACAGCGGGTTCCATGACGCGGCCCAGCGTACTGGGCCGCGGACGAGAGGCACCAGTCGCGGACGTCGGGTTTTCCGGGTGACATCCGTCACCGGGGAATGACGAGGGCCGTCACTTCCCCGGCGCCTCGTCCGGACGTAGGCTCATGATCGACATGGTCGACCACGTGCGCCGCGGCCGCCGCTGGGGCCTGCTCTTCGCCGGTGCGTACCTCGGCTACCTGATCCCGGCCGTGTACCAGCTCGTGACCTCGTCGCGACCGCTCCCGACCCGCGCGCTGGTTCTCGGAGCGCTGGCGCTGTTCGTCTTCGCTTACATCTGGTACTGGCTGCACCTCGCGTACGAGAGCAGGCTGCCCCGGGAGACCGTCGTCCTGCTGGTGGGCATGTGCGCGATCGCCGCCGGCATCACGCTCTCCGACGCTGGCTGGCTCCCTCTCTTCATCTACTGTGCGGTGGTCGCCGCCGCCTCGAGCTGGGAGCGGCGCTCCGGGCTGGCGATGGTCCTCGGGGTCCTGGTCCTGACGCTGGCGCTGGCGGTGCTCACGCACACCCCGCTCGACACCTGGCCCTACACGCTCGGCGGCGCCCTGCTGGCGGGCCTGTCGATGCTGGGAATCGGCATGCTGCTGCAGACCAACTTCCAGCTCGGCCAGGCCCGCGAGGAGGTCGGCCGGCTGGCGGTCACCGAGGAGCGGCTGCGCTTCGCCCGCGACCTGCACGACCTGCTCGGCCACAGTCTGTCGGTGATCGTGCTGAAGTCCGAGCTGGCCGGCAGGCTGGGCGACGCCGATCCCACGCGGGCGGCTCGGGAGATCCGCGACGTGGAGCGCGTGGCCCGCGAGGCGCTGCGCGAGGAGCGCGATGCCGTCGCCGGCTACCGGCAGCTCGGGCTCGGCCAGGAGCTGGAGAGCGCTCGGGCGACGCTCGAAGCGGCCCGCATCGACGTGCGGCTGCAGCCGCTCGCGGGCGGGCTGCCGGCGCCGGTCGACAGCACACTGGCCTGGGCGATGCGCGAGGGGGTCACGAACGTCATCCGGCACAGCCGCGCTTCACACGCCGAGGTCCGCCTGGTCCGCTCGAGCGACCACGTGGAGCTGGAGCTGCTCGACGACGGCGTCGGCTGCGACGGCTGCGACCACGGCAACGGGCTGCGCGGGCTGCGCGAGCGCGTGGCTGCCCGGGATGGCACGCTGATCGCGGGCCCTCGGGCCGAGGGCGGCTTCCGGCTGGCCGTGAGCCTGCCGCTCCGGGAGGCGCCGCGGCCGTTGACGACGGCTGCGCCGTGATCCGCGTCCTGCTAGCCGAGGACCAGGAGCTGGTCCGCGGCGCGATGGCGGCGCTGCTCTCCCTGGAACCGGACATCGACGTGGTGGCCCAGGTCGGTCGCGGCGACGAGGTGCTGCGGGCGGCCCTGGAGGCGAGCGCCCACGTCGCGCTGCTGGACATCGAGATGCCCGGCGGCGACGGCATCGCGGCGGCGGCCCAGCTCCGAACGAGGCTGCCGCAGTGCCGCGTGCTGATCCTGACCACGTTCGGCCGGCCGGGCTACCTGC
>DASQZW010000350.1:0-5863 GCA_035638495.1 Terriglobales bacterium | reverse complement strand
CGCCAGGAGTACGCCGCGCCGGCAACGATCGCACAGTAGTAGAAGGGGTAGTAGTACGGGTAGCTCAGCGACGGGTCCAGCACGGTGTAGGCGACGACGCTCGCGCACAGCACGGCGAGCGCCGCGGTGGCGCGGCGGTCGTCACCGTCGCCGGCGACGCGCAGCCAGAACCACCCGTAGCTGGCACACACGGCGGCGACCAGGAGCAGCGAGAGCCCCAGCCTGGCGGACGCCGGTGGTTCGGAGAGGAGGTTGAACAGGTCGCGGCTGAGCAGGATCGCGAGGAACCCGAGCATCAGGATCCGACCGGGTCGGAAGTCGCTCGGCGAGAGTCTCACGGCCGGGCGCGGTCGGCGCGCATCGCGCCCATATGGTAGGCCGGGGCGCTCGGCCCCCGGACGGAACGTCCAGCTCGGAGCCTCACCGGTGTCCGCCGCGAGGCGGAAGGCGACGGTGACGGACAGCCTACCTATACTTGCGGCCCGTGCTGAAGGCCGTCGCCCTCATCGCACTGGCGCTCGCTGCCGCGCCGGCCGCGGACAACCTGTCGCGCACGGTCCCGCGAGCGCGCGCCACCCAGGTCGCCGGCGGCGTCCGCGTCGAGGGCACCTCCCCGACGCTGCCGTGGCCGGACGGCGGCCAGGCGGCGGTGGGCGCGGCCGGACTGGGCGTGGTGGCCGCCACGCCCTCGGCCAGGCCTCTGCCCATCGCCAGCGTGGCCAAGGTCATGACCGCCCTCCTGACGCTGGAGCAGCGGCCGCTGCGCGTGGGCGACCAGGGTCCGGTGCTCACGATCACCGAGCAGGAGGTCGCAGACTACCGTGACCAGGTCGCGAAGGGCGGCTCCACCGTCCCGGTCGTCCCGGGAGAGCAGCTCACGGAGTACCAGGCGCTCGAGGCCCTCCTCCTGCCCTCGGCCAACAACATCGCGATCCTCCTGGCTCGCTGGGTCGGCGGCTCGGTGCCCGCGTTCCTGACCGAGATGAACGCCCGCGCGCAGGCGCTCGGCATGACCCGGACCACCTACACGGACCCCAGCGGACTCGACCCCACGACGGTCAGCGTGCCCGAGGACCTGGTCCGCCTCGGCGAGCAGGCGATGACCGACCCCGTGTTCGCCCGCGTCGTCGACGAGCAGCAGGCCGTGATCCCGGTCGCGGGGAGCATCTCGAACGTGGACAGGGCGCTGGGACGGGACGGCGTCATCGGCATCAAGACCGGCAACAGCGAGCAGGCCAGGGCGGTCTTCCTCGGAGCGGCGACGTTCGAGCCGGCCGGCGGCGAGCCGATCAGGGTCTTCGCGCTCGTGCAGGGCCTGGGCTCGCTGGACGAGTGCTTCGCCGCGGCGCAGCGGCTGATGGACGCGGTGCGGATCGCCCTGCGGGTCGTGACGCTGGTCGCCAGAGGACAGGTGCTCGGCCGCTACGCCACGCCGTGGGGCGCCGGCTCGGTCATCGTCGCCGGCGCCGACCTCCGGATGCTCGTGTGGCCGGGGACCACGGTCACCACCGTGCTGCGGGCGCCCGATCTTCGCGCGCCGGCCAGGGTCGGTGCCGCCGCCGGCGCGCTCGACGTGTCGGCGAGCGGCCTGACGACGGCCGTGCCCGCGCGGCTGGCCGGGGGGCTCGCCGCTCCGAACGTCCTCTGGCTGCTGACCCGCGACGCCACCGTCTCTACACTTCCGCCGATGGCACTGCTGACGTGGCTGAGCCTGTCGCTGGCGATCGTGGCCGTCCTCCTCGCGCTGGCGGCGCTGCTCCGCATCGAGCTGCGGGGTCCGAACGTCGGCCTCCGGCTCGTCAGCGGGCCGGCGCCGGGCGCGTGGAGCGTCTCCGAGAGGAAGCCGGCCGAGGTCACCGGCACGTGTGTGGCCCTGCTCACGAACATGGGGTCGGCCTCCGGCGCGGCGTGGGACTTCCGGGTGACGGTCACCGGCGTCCAGGGGACGTGCCCGGCGGTGGCATCAATCGTGCCGGCCGCCGGCGGGACGGATACGACACCGGACGTGCTCCAGGTCGACCCCCGGTCCAGCATCGGCCTGCTGGTGACGCTCTGGCTGCCGATGGACGTCGCCCGCGCGCCCGGCGGCCGCCTGCGGGTCTCGATCGAGTGCGGTGCCACGCGATGGCCGTGGGGCCGGGCGGCGCGCCTGCGGTCGGCGCTGTCCATCGTGCCGGCGCGCGTCGCCGGGGGCTAGCGGACTGACCGGAATGACGGCGAGAGAGCGCGACCGAGCGATGGCGGCGCTGAGGGCCGCGGACCCGGTGCTGGCGCAGCTCATCGACCAGATCGGGCCCATCGACGTCGCGGCCTGGAGCGCTCGCTGGTCGCAGGGCCGGTTCGAGTCGCTGGCCCGCGGCATCGTCGGGCAGCAGATCTCGACCCGCGCGGCCAGCGCGATCTACGGCCGCCTCATGGCCCTCGTCGGCGAGCGCGATCCGGCGCCGGCCATCGCCGCCGCGTCGGACGATGAGCTGCGCCAGGTCGGCCTCTCGCGGGCCAAGATCGCCTCGCTGCGGGACATGGCGGCCCGGATCCTCGACGGCCGCCTGGAGCTCGATCGCCTCCACGAGCTCAGCGACGAGGAGGCCAGCTCGCAGCTGGTCGCGGTGCGGGGCATCGGGCCCTGGACGGCCGACCTGTTCCTCATCGGGCAGCTGGGCCGGGAGGACGTGCTGCCGTCAGGCGACCTCGGACTGCGCCAGGCGGTCAGAGCGCTGTACCACGTGGACCACGTGCCCAGCCCGGCCGAGGTCGACGCCATCGGCGAACCCTGGCGCCCCCACCGGACGCTGGCGGCCGCGTACCTCTACGAGTGGATCCGGCGGCCGCCTGTGCGCTCCTGAACGTCAGCCCGAGCGCTGGTGGGCCGGGGTCTGACGACCGACCGACCACAGGAAGAACCAGGCGCCGGCCTCGCCCACGAACGCGAACTGCTTCTTCAGCGCATCCTTCGTCTGTTCGAAATCGCCCAGCGAGTCGAGGTACCGGTCGAATCCGCCGTGCTCCGCGGCCAGCGCGAGGATACGCCGCGCGTTGGTCACCACGGCTTCCAGCTTCTTCCGGTTGCGAATGACCCGCGTGTCGCCCATGAGACGCTCGATGCCGGCCGTGTCGAGCGAGGCCACCCAATCGGGGTCGAACTCGTGGAAGACCTCTCGTGTACCGGGCCACTTCGCCTCGACCACGCGCCAGCTGATGCCGGTCTGGAACATGACGCGCGCCAGCGCGTCCAGGTAGCCGGACAGGTCCGCGGGCGGCGCCGGCTGGCTGTGCTGATCCTCGTCCATGACCTGGGCTCATCTTAGGCGCCGGTCCCCGGCCCGGCCGGCGACGAACTACACTCCTGGCATGGCCGGGCGCCTCGTTCCGGACTACCCCTCGCCGCCTGAGGTTCCGGAACCGACCCCGACGACGACCCGGCGGGCCTGGGCCAAGATCCCCTACGAGGAGCGGTTCCGCCGTCAGCGGCGTGACCTGCTCGACGCGGCCGCCGTCCTGGCCGCCGAGCACGGCGTGGCCGGCACGAGCGTGGCGAGCATCACGTCGGCGGCCGGGCTGGCCAACCGCGTCTTCTACGAGCACTTCGTGGACAAGGAGGCGTGCTTCGTCGAACTCTTTCGGGAGTTCGGGGCCGAGTATCTTCGGTGCGCTCTCGAGACGGCCGAGGCGATGAGCGACCGAAGCGCGTTCGACACGATCCGCGCCGTCATCCGGGCGCTGGTCAGCTACCGGGGAGCCGATGCGCGCCTGGTCGCGGCCATCAGGGCCGAGGCGCGGCCGGACTCGCCGCTGGCCGCCGCCTACGACGAGCACCGCCGGCGGATCGCCGACCTCCTGACCGTCGTGGCACTCCGGCTCGGGTCGGCGCTGCCCGAGCAGACCATCCGGCTCGCCGCGCTCCTCCTCGTCAACGGCGTCACCGACCTCGCCACGGAACTGCGCGAGCGCCGCGGGGCACTCGGGGAGCTCGCGACGATCACCTGCCTCGCCCTGGGGCTGCCGGCGGAATAGGAACTCGGTGTTGCCTGCCGGCTGGTGACGGCGTAAACTGGAACTGGTCCGTTCCGGTTTTCGGAGGAGAGAGATGACCGACGCTGTGGCCGGCGGCAAGATCCAGGAGACGCAGATCGCCCGATACCGGTCCACGCGCGGCCTCGACTACGGGTCGGTGCCGTGGAAGCTGTGGGAGAAGTCCAAGAAGCTCTTCTGGGACCCGGCCGACCTCGACTTCTCCCAGGACCCCATCGACTGGCAGGGAATGTCCGACGAGGAGCGGACGCTCGTGGCGATGTCGGCCCGCGGGTTCATGGTCGGTGAGGAAGCGGTGACCCTCGACATCGTCCCCCTCCTGCGCTGCATGTCCGACCTGGGCCGCCTCGAGGACACGATGTACCTGTCGATGTTCGCGATGGAAGAGGCCAAGCACACCGAGATGTTCCGCAGGTGGTTCGACGCCGTCGGCCTGGACCCCTCCTCGCTGGACGACCTCGTGCGGGAGCAGCAGGCCGCGGTCGGGCAGCGCCGCCCCGGCCTGTTCGACGGCGCGCTCACGAGGGTCATGCGCCGGCTCGACACCGACCGGTCGCCCAGGGCCATCCTGGACGCGACCCTGATCTACAACCAGCTGGTCGAGGGCGTCGCGGCGATCGCCGGGTACCGGCGCTGGAGCGAGACGTTCCGCCGGATCGGCAAGCTCCCCGGTCTCGAGGCAGGTCTGAAGCTCACCCAGCGCGACGAGCGACGGCACATCGCGTACGGCACCTATCTCGGACGGCGGATCATCGCGGAGAACCCGGAGCTGTGGGAGTTCGTCGAGCAGCGCTGGGCGAGGTTCACCGAGGGCTTCGGCGGCAGCTATGGAGCTGCAGACGTCGACGTCGAATACCGGCGGCGGCTGCTGAAGCGCCGGCTCGAGACGCTCGCCGTGGCGCGCCGGATGAACGTCGCCGAGGTGGACTCGAGCGCGATCGAGACCTTCGAGCCCGAAGAGCTCCAGCACGTTTACTGAGCCCGGCCGGCCTGGGACCTGCAGGTCGAGCAGCTGCGAGATGTGCGGGCGCACCCGCGCGCAGGCCAGGAGGGTGGGCTACCGAGAATCCTTTCGGGCTGAGACGGCTGGTGCCGGTCCGGCGTGCGCACGGCCGGCGGTCAGCTGGTCGTCGATCGGCATCGGCAGCGTCACCACGACGGTGGTGCCGACCTGCCGGCGGGACGTGATTTCGATGTCGCCGCCGTGCATGCGGGCGAGCTGGCGCGCGACGTAGAGGCCGAGTCCCGTCCCGGGGATGTGACTGTTGTCGGCGTTGACCACCCTGCCGAAGCGCGTGAAGACGGTGCGCATCTCCTGCGGATCGATACCGATGCCCTCGTCCGACACGCTGATCTCCGCGTAGCGGCTCTCCGCCCGGACGCGGCTGGAGAGCCGCACGGTGCCGCCGTACGGCGAGTACTTGATCGCGTTGTCGAGCAGGTTGGCCAGGATCGTCAGGAGGCGGGAACGGTCGCAGATGAGGATGATCGGCTCGTCGGGCAGGTCAAGCTCGAGGCGGTGGCTCTCGGTGAGTCGCATGGAGACCCCGGCCGCGGCGGTCCGCGCCACCTCGCGCAGATCGACCGACTCGACGTCGAGGACCAGGCGGCGATCCTCCAGCCGGGCCGTCTCCAGCATCCGTTCGATGAGCAGGTTGATCTCGTCCACCTTCGACAGCAGGATCCGGTAGGTCGGGCTCAGGCCGGCGCCGGTCACCTCGCCGGCGTGCATCATCGCCAGGTAGCCGCGGAGCACCGTGACCGGTCCACGCAGCTCGTGTGAGGCCAGCCGGAGGAACTCCGACTTGACCTCCTCCAGCTCGGCCGCCCG
>DASQZW010000349.1:0-10516 GCA_035638495.1 Terriglobales bacterium | reverse complement strand
CGGACCCCGCGTTCCGGGCCGTGGTCGACGCGGCGGCCCTGCGCGTCCTGACCGCCAAGCAGGCGTTCGGGCTGCTGCCGTGCGGCTAGCACCTGGCTGCGCTGCGGGTTCAGTTGTGGTCCGAAGGACCTTTTGTTAACGGCCTGGGTTGGTCTGGACCGCCTGGGCGGCTACGATGCCGAACGTGCGTACGCGCGTGGCGGAGCTCAGCGAACTCGTCGAGGCCGGAGCCCAGCAGGTCGTTGACGCCCTCCGCGCGGCCGCCGCGGAGGGGCTCTCACCGCGCCAGCTGACCGAGGTGCTGGGCGTCGCCATCCGCCAGCGCAACCGGATCGAGGCAGCGATCACGGGCGTCATCGGCGCCGTGGACGCGGCCGCCAGGCGGGCCGACGCGGAGGGCGACCTCACCGAGGGCCTGTCGTGCGCCTCCTGGCTCGCCCACAACCTGCACATCAGCCCCAGCGCCGCCCACGCCCAGGTCCGGCTGGCTCGCCAGCTCCCGTCGCTGCCGGTGGTCGCCGCCGCCTACGATCGCGGCGAGCTGTCGCCGCAGCACGCCAGCGTGGTGGCGCGCGCGGTCGAGCAGGTGGCGCGCGGCGACGGCGACACCGGCGTTGCCGAGAAGGTGCTGGTGCAGGAGGCCGGCGGGCGAGACCCGCGCGACCTCCTGCGCTACGGGCTTGGCCTGGTCCATCGTCTGGCCCCGCGCGAGATGGAGGCCGAGGAGGATCGGCAGCACCGCAGTCGCTACCTGCGGCTCGCCGAGGCGTTCGATGGCGGGTACGAGGTGGAGGGCTACCTGGACCCGATCGCGGGAGCCCGGTTCAAGACCGCCCTCGACGGCATCATGGGCCCGCGCGCCCGCGGCGACGAGCGCACCCCCGGCCAGCGCCGGGCGGACGCCCTGGACGAGCTGGTCACTCGCGTCCTGGACTCGGGCGAGCTGCCGGTGCGGGGCGGGCAGCGGCCGCATCTCACGGTCACCGCCAGCCTCGAGACGCTGCGCGGCGACCTGGGCGCGCCGGCCGCGCTCCTCGATTGGGGCTTCCCGATCTCGTCCAGGACGCTGCGCCGGATCGCGGACGACGCCGAGATCACGCCCATCCTGGTCAGCTCGAAGGGCGATCCCCTGCACGTGGGACGGAAGTACCGCACCGCCACCCGCAAGATGCGGAAGGCGCTTGCCGAGCGGGACCGGCACTGCGTGTGGCCGGGCTGTGACCGGCCGCCCCACTGGACCCAGGCCGATCATGTCGAGCCCTGGGAGGATGGCGGTGAGACCGCGGTCGAGAAGATGCGGCAGCTGTGCCTTCCGCATCACCAGCGGCTGCGCCGGGGCTGGCGGCTGGAACAGCTCCCGGACGGCGGGTACCTGGTCCGCACGCCCGAGCGGCCGGGCCTGGTCCACGATCCGCCGGCGGCCTGATCGCCGGGACTCCCCAGGTCTGTCAGCTCTCCTCCAGCGCCATCAGCGATTCGGGCAGCGTCTGGCCACCGTCGACCACGATGGTCTGGCCGGTGATGTATCCAGCCTCGTCACTGGCCAGGAACAGGGCCACGTGGGCGACGTCCTCGACCGAACCGAGGCGGCCGAGCGGGATCGACCGCTCCATCCGGCGCAGGTAGTCGTCGCCCAGGTCCTCCAGGCCCTCGGTGACGATGTTGCCCGGCAGGACCGCGTTGATCGTCACCCGGGCGCGGGCCAGCTCGATCGCCGCCGTGCGCATGAAGCCGAGCTGGGCCGCCTTGCTGGCGCCGTAGTGCGACCAGCCCGGATACCCGGTGATGGGCCCGGTGATGGACGAAGTAAGGATCACCCTGCCGCCGCCGGCCCGCTCCATGTGGGGCAGGCACGCTCGGACACTCAGCATCATCGACCGCACGTTGACCGCCAGCACCTGGTCGATCTCCTCCGCGCTCATCTCCCGCAGCGGCGACGCGGGGTAGATGCCGGCGTTGCAGCAAAGGACGTCGAGCCGGCCGTGTCGCTCCAGCGCCGCGCCGACCAGGCGGTCGGCCGAGGCCGGCTCGGCCAGGTCGGCGAGCAGGTAGGAGGCGTCGCCGCCCCGGCCCATGATCTCTCGAACGGTGGCCTCGGCCGCTTCACGCTCGCGCGCGACTACTATGACGCGGGCGCCGGCCGCCGCGAAGACGCGGGCGATGCCGCGCCCGATTCCGCGGCTACCGCCCGTGACGACGACGGAACGGCCGCTGATTGGGGTGAACATGGCGACTTCTCCTCGCGGGCATGGTAGTGAGCGCGTCGCGGCCGCGCTCGGCCTCCGGGTCGTCCGGAGCTGCACGGGCGGCGAGTTCGGCGCCGTGCTGGTCGAGGACGCGCCGGGCCGCTGCGCGATCCTGAAGGTGATGCCAGAGGTGCCCCCGTGGAGCGGTGGCTGGGCCGACTCGGTCGGCCTCGCCGAACGCCTGCGCGTGACGGGCTATCCCGCTCCGAGGTACCTGCGTACGGGCTCGGTCGCCGGTCACCTCTACACGCTGCAGGAGGTGATGCCCGGCGCCGTGCCAGAGTGGCTGACGGCCGGTCACATGTGCCAGGTCCTGGCGCTGGCCGAGCGCCACGCCGGCATGGCAGGCGCCTCGCCGGGCGTGTGGCCGTCTTACGTCGGGGCAGCGCTCGCCGGCGCCCACGAGCCCCGGCGAGTGGCCTTCGCGCGGGCCGGCCACCCGGACGCCGCGCGGCTGCTCGACGAGATCCGGGCACTGGCGCCGCGCGTCGCCGGTCTTGCCCTGCCGGACGGCGATGTCGTCCACGGCGACTTCCACCACCAGAACCTCCTGGTGGAGGGCGAGCGGGTCAGCGCCGTGTTCGACTGGGAGCAGGCCACGGCCGGCGACTGGCGGTACGATGTCGCATGGCTCGCGTTCTGGTGCCGGGTGGACACGCGCCAGGTCGACCCCCAGGCCGCCGATCTGGCCGAGCAGCGTGCGGCGGACCTGCTGGCGCCGGCCGAGCGCGCCGCCTACGCCGGGCTGGTCGCCAGCCGCGTGATCGACCTGGTCGCCCATCACCGCGCCGAGCTCCTCCCGCTCGCGGTGCGCTGGTGCGAGTCCCACCTGGCGCCGCTCTGGCGCTGACTCAGGGCTCGCGGACCAGGGCCAGGGCGGCCACGACCACCGTCGTCGCGCACAGCGGCAGCACCACGCCCGGCCAGCCCCACCGAGCGTACGTCACCGCCAGCAGGGGAGCCGCCGCCGCGCCGCCCACGTAGTACGCGGCCAGGTAGCGGCCGACCGCGCTCCGCCCGTGCACCGCGGCGCCGCCGCTGTGGGCCACGTGGAGGCTGACGGTGCCGCAGATGGCGCCGGCCGCCGCGATGGCGACCGCCGCGAGGACCGGGAGCAGGCCCGCGAGCATCAGCACCACCGCGGCACCCGCGGTCGCGAGGATCACCGCGCGCCGGCCGAACCGGTCGACGGCGCGGCCCGCGATCAGGCTCGCGAACGCGGCCGGCACGAAGACGAGGTACACCAGGTCCGCCAGCAGCGGCGGCAGCCGGAACGGCGCGGCCGCCAGCCGATACGGCAGCAGGTCGAACATCCCGACCGAGACGAACAGGATGAACAGGCCCGCCGCGATCAGGGAGACCGGGGCCCCGCCACCGGGCCGGCGAGCCCGCTCGGCCTCGGGGACGAGACCGAGCGGCAGCGCGCGCAGGCTCGGCAGCGTCACCAGCAGGACGGCCGCCCCGCCGACCAGGAACGCACCGCGCCAGCCCAGCAGGATCCCGGAGTAGCCGACCAGCCGGCCGCCCAGCCCGCCGAGCGCCGTGCCCGCCAGCAGCGCGCCGGTCACACGGCCGGCCGAGGAGGGTGGGAGGCGCCGCGGGACGTCGGCCAGGCCGCCGGCCACCAAGAGCCCGACCCCGACGCCCTGGGCCGCCCGCGCGGCGAGCAGCACCCACACGTCCGGACTGGCCGCGGCCAGCAGGCTGCCCGCGACCACGAGCCATGCAGCCCGCCGCAGCGTCCGCGCCGGCTCCCCTTCGGGAAGGAGCCCGGCGGCCGCGAAGCCGAGCAGCGCCGCGGTCATCACGAGGCCGGTCACCGCGGGGTCGGTGCCCAGGTCGCGGTCGAGCTCCGGGAGCAGCGGCTGCGGCAGGTACAGCGCCAGGAACGCGCCTAGTCCGAGCCCGATGTACGGGAGCTCGCGCGGCCGCGGGCGGCCGCGCGCGATCAGGTGATGCGGTCGACCGTGGATCGTGCCAGGTCCGCCAGCGCCGGGCGGACCCCGTCCAGGCCCGCCTCGTCCAGCTCGCAGAGGGCGGCGGTGACCAGGTCCCGGGCCTCGTCGCCCACCCGCTCGAGGGCGCCGGTGGCGACCACCAGCTCCTGCACCTCCTCCACCTGCTCGTCGCCGACCGGCCCGGCCAGCAGCTCGCGCACGCGCGCGCCCAGTCGCTCGTCCTCCGTCGCGTAGATCAGGGGCAGGGAGACGACGCGCTGCCGGATGTCCTGGCCACGCGGCTTGCCCGAGCTGTCGCTGTAGTCGAGGAGGTCGTCGGCCATCTGGAACGCGATCCCGAGCAGGTCGCCGAAGCGGGCGAGGCGCTCCACGACGTCCGGCCGGGCGCCGCCCAGCTGGGCACCCGCCCGGCACGCCGCCGCGAACAGTGCCGCCGTCTTCCCCCGAACCACCCGGAGGTACATCGCGTGGTCCCCGGGATAGCTGCCCCGCAGCCGGACGTCGTCCATCTGCGAGAGGCAGACCGCCTCGACCGCGTCGGCGATGGTGAACGTCACGTCGGGGTTGCCGAGCTCGGCGATGACCCGAGTGGCCTTGGCGAAGTAGTACACGCCGACGGCGACCGCGCTCAGCGCGCCCTCCTTGGCGGCCACCGTCGGCCGGCCGCGACGGGTCGCCGCCTCGTCCACGTAATCGTCGTGCACCAGGGTGGCGTGGTGGATCAGCTCGATCGCCGCGGCGAGGGCGGCCGCCCGCAGCGGATCGCGCTTCGGCCCCAGCTTCGCCGACAGCATCGAGAGCAGCGGTCGCAGCCGCTTGCCGCCCGCGTCGACCAGCCGCCGCATCGGCCGCTGCACCGCCGTCGGGTCGACGAGGAGCTGGCGCGCCAGCTCCAGCTCGACGAGGTCCCGGTCGGTCGGGGGCGCGTCGGCGCCCGGCGCCCTGGCGAAGTCGCCGTCGAGCTGCAGGGCCAGGCGGCGCTGGCGGGGGCCGTCGAGCTCGACCGCGAACACCGACTGCCGGCGGCCGAGCACGAGCCGTCCGCTCTCGACCAGCACGGTGCAGGCGGGCAGGAGGAACACGTCGCGGCGCCGGACGTGGCCCATCGTGAGCCCGAGCGAGGTGTGAAGGGACTGGAGGTGCAGCCGCCCGTTCAGGAGGCCGGCCGCGGTCACCTCGTCCTGCAGGCGCGCGGTGATGTCGACGAACTCGGTGGCGTTCGAGGTGGGGAGGTCGAGCCGGCGCGCGGCGATCACCCAGCGTCCCCCACGGCGGCCACCAGCAGCGTCCGCAGCGGGTCCGACGGGGGGCCGCCCGCCGTCGCCGACGCCACCTGCTCGACGGCCCGCGCGAACCCGATCTGCAGGCGCTGGTCGCGGGTCTCTGCGAGCAGGCGGGAGGCGCGCGCCAGGCAGAGGTCGCCGAGCAGCAGCTGCGGCGGAGCAGGGGCACGGCCGCCGCTGGTCTGCAGCTCCATGGCCGACTCGACCATCGCCGCGGCCAGCGCGACGGACGGGCCGGCGTGCTGCCGGTAGTACTCGTACACCTCGCGCATGCCCCCCTCCCAGACGGACTCCAGTCCGCCGAGGTGGACCTCGATGCCCTCGACCGTGGTGCTCACGGCTCCTCCGGCGCGAGGAGGCTGCCGGCGAGCTGGCGGAAGGCCGAGAGGGCGCGCAGGCAGGAGTCGTCGTCGCGGGTGACGACGTAGTAGAGGCCGAAGCCCAGGACGGTGTTCAGCACCAGCGGCACCAGCACCTCGCGGTCCACCAGCAGGCGGACGCGGCCGTCAGCTTCCAGCCGGTCGATCTGCTCCTGGATCACCTCCCGATAGCGGGTGAACAGCTCGGGCAGGTAGGCGCGCAGCCGGTCGGTGCGCGGCGCCTGGACCAGCAGGTCGAACGCGGCGAGCTGCATGTCGCCGAGCTTGCGGAGCGTGTCCCAGATGGACTCGACCCCCAGCTCCAGCGCCTCGAGCGGGTCGTCCAGCTGGTTGCACGCCGCTCGCAGCTCGTCGACCGACCGCGCGGTCAGATAGCGCCAGGCCTCGACCAGGAGCTCGGACTTGGTGGGGAAGTAATACTGGAGGTTGCCGATCGCGACGCCCGCCCGGGAGGCGATGGCCCGGACGCTGGTGCCGGCGTAGCCGTTCTCCAGGAGCGACTCGGCCGCCGCCCGGACGATCTGCTCCCGGGCGCTCGCGGAACCGTCGGCGAGGAGGCTTCCGGTCATACGTATGTATTAGTGTAACCGCGCCGGCCACACGCCGGCCTTCGCCGCACACCGATGCGTTGTCGTACGTTTCTCATCGTTGCTGACACGTGAGCAGGCGTTTCCGACCAGGGTCGCGGGAGTGATCCGGTGCGACGATTCCGATGCCGCCTTCCGGGCGTGCGTCGCCGCCATCGAGGGCGGCATCGGCACCATCGAGGTCACGACGACCGTACCCTCCTGGCCCGACATGGTGCGCGGCCTGATCGGGACCACCCTCGGGTCGCTGCCGGTCGGGGTCGGCACGGTCATGGACCCCGACGACGTGCCCCTCGCCAGCGAGGCGGGAGCGGCGTTCGTGGTGACCCCGGTGGTGCTCCCAGCGGTGGCAGAGGCGTGCAAGCGGGAGGACATCCTCTGCGTCCTCGGCGCGCTGACGCCCACGGAGGTCCGCCAGGCGCGGGTCGCGGGGGCGGACATCGTGAAGATCTTCCCGATCCAGGCGGTCGGCGGCGCCAGCTACGTGCGCTGGGTGCAGGGGCCGCTGCCGGGCATCCCGCTGTGGGTGTCGGGCGGGGTGGAGATCGAGCAGATCGACGAGTACCTGTCGCTCGGCGTGGCCGCCGTCGGCCTCACGACGGCGCTGTTCCCGCCCGACGCCGTTCGCAGCGGAGACGCCGCCAAGATCACTGCGCTGGCGCGCCGGGCGGCCGCCGCGACGGGCGCGGTCTGGGCCTAGCCCCCGGCCAGGGGAAACCGGTGGCCGGCGCGCCACCGGCCGTCCTCGCCCTGCAGCATGAGCCACACCTCGGTCGCGTGGGCCGCCACCGGCAGGCCCCGCGTCACCTCGGCCTCGACCGCGTCCAGCACCTCGGGCTCGGGGGCCTGCGCCACGGTCAGGTGGGGGATGACGTCGTCGAACACCCCCCCATACGGGGGCCGGTGCGGGTACATCGCCCAGATGCGCCCGGTCAGCTCGCGCAGGAACGCCTCCGGATCCGGCGCGAGGTAGAGGACGCCGCGGGAGAAGCGGCGGACCGCCACCAGCTGGTACGGCGTCGGGGGCACGTCCGCGAACAGCGCCGACAGGCGGTCCAGGTCCGCCGGGGTCACGTCCTCCGGCGGGAGGAACGGGTAGAGCAGGGTGAGGTGGGCGGGAACGCCCGTCCGCGCGGAGTCGTCGTACCGCTCACGCCAGGCGCCCACCAGGCCCTCGGCCTCGGGCACCGGCACGATCAGCGCGCTCTCGCGCTGGTCGGTCACGCCTTCTTCACGACTTCGCCGCCCTTCACCACGAGGTGCACGTTGTCCGCCCTGGCCACGAGCTCCAGGTCCGCCAGCGGGTCGCCCGGCACGCCGATCAGGTCGCCGAAGGCGCCCGGCGCGAGCGTTCCCGCCTGACCCTCCCAGCCGACGACCTTCGCGGCGACCGTCGTGGCCGCCCGCAGGCAGTCGTCGGGGCCCATGCCCAGCTCGTGGAGCAGCAGGAACTCCTCGCCGTTGGAGCCGTGCGGCCCCACGCCGGTGTCCGTGCCGAACGCGACCTCCACGCCGGACTCGATCGCCAGCCGGACGCTGGCCTTGTGATCCTCGAAGACGGCGCGGCCCTTCTCGGCCGCCCACGCCGGCATGCGCCCCTGGTCGGCGTGCCGGATGACCCACAGCGGGGCCACGAGCGTCGGGACCAGCGCCCGGGCGCCGTCGAGCAGCATCTCGATGGCGTCTCCGTCGAGCCAGATGCCGTGCTCGATCGTCGCGACGCCCGCGCGGAGGGCGTTCTTGATCCCCGCATTGGCCTGCGCGTGCGCCATGACCTTGCGGCCCTGGGCGGCGGCCTCCTCCACCGCGGCCCGGATCTCGTCGACGGTCAGCGTGGGGTGGTGGGGCAGGTCGTTGGGCGAGAGCACGCCGCCGGATGTGCAGAGCTTGATCCAGTCGGCACCCGCCCGGATCGTCTCGCGCACGCGCCTGCGCATCGGCTCGACCCCGTCGACCACCGGGCTGGGCACGTCGGGCAGCGGCGGCGTGAGGTTGACGCCGCACGCGAACGTGTGGTCGGTGTGCCCGCCGGTCTGGCTCAGGCCCGTCACCGCGACCTTGAGGCGGGGTCCGGGGAACAGGCCCTGGTCGATCGCCATGCGCACGCCGGCGGGCGTGCCGCCCGCGTCGCGCACCGCCGTGAACCCGGCCTCGAGCGTGGCCCGGGCGGCCGGCACGGCGTTGAGCACCCAGAGGCTGGGCGGCGTCTGCAGCTGCTCCGCCAGGTCGCGTCCGTTCCCGCGCGAGCGCAGGTGGACGTGGCAGTCGATCAGGCCCGGGAGCACCGTCAGGCCCTCAGCGTCGACGCGCTCGGCGTCGGCCGGCACGTGGACCTGGTCGCGAGGACCGGCCGCGTGGACGCGGCCGCCGTCGATCAGGACGGTGGCGGACCGCACCGTCTCGGCGGTGGCGGGATCGTAGAGGGCATCGGCGAACACAGCGGTCGGCATGGCCCTGCCATCGTACGGAAGCCGGGGTCGGCGGCGGTCAGCCGGACGCGGTCGCGGTCCGCCGCCGGTACCGCTCCACCAGGTCGCCGAGGTCGGCCTCGGGGCCGCCCGGGACCTTGGCCAGGTCGTCCCAGCGGCGCAGCCGGACGGCGTCGGCCGACCACGGGTGCGCCGCGAAACGTCCCGCCTCGGCCGGCGTCATCGCGCCGCCCTGGACGCGCAGCGAGGCGACGGACGCGGGGCTGAGCGCGTCCGCATAGTCGGGCTCGACCGCGACCAGGTAGCGCTTCGCCTGCGCGTGTGAGCCGATCAGCCAGCCCACCCGCTCGCCGAGCAGCCGGCGCCCGAGCTCCTCGCCCGAGCGCTCGTGGTCGAGGTCGGGATCTACCGCCCGGCCGGCGTCGTGCAGCAGCGCGGCCAGGACCAGGTCATCGTCGGCGCCGTCGCAGAGCGCGTGCCAGGCGGCCTGGAGCGCATGCGCGCGCTCGTCCACCGCCTCGCCGCCGTAGGGCACCTCGGCCAGGCCGTCGATCAGGTCGTGCAGCTCCTCCGGCGTCATCAGCGCACCTGCCGTCCCGCGACCCACGTGCCGGCCACGGCGGGGAGGCCCGACCGGCGGCCGACCGCGACCAGGTCCGCGCGGGCGCCCGGCTCGATCCGTCCGCGGTCGGCCAGACCGGCGGCCCGAGCCGGCCCCGTGGTCACGAGCGCGATCGCCTCGGCCCACGAGCACATGCCCTCGTCCGCGAGCGCGCAGGCCGCGGCCAGCAGCGACGGAGGGTGGTAGTCGGACGCGAGCACGGTCAGGGCTCCCCGGGCGAGCACCTCGCGGGCTGAGCCGTTGCCGTGGTGCGACCGGCCGCTCCGCGCGTTCGGGGCTCCCATCACCACCTCCATGCCGAGCGCCCGCGCCTCGGCGGCTGCCTCTGCGCGTACCGGGAACTCGCTGATGCGCGCGCCGAGCCCGTGCGCGAGCCGGACCGCGTCCACGGAGTCGTCGTCGTGCGAGGCCAGGGAGACGCCCCGCCGCCGGGCGAGCTCGGCGACCGCGGCCCGGGCCTCGCCGACGCGGTCCAGGCGGGCCATCCGCCGCCGCAGCCGGTCCTCGGCGGTCTCGCCCTCCGCCTCGACGGTCGTGTAGTAGCGCCGCCATGTCGCCTCGTCGGGAAACTGGCCGAAGCCGGGCAGGTGGAGCATGTACGACACCATCCCGAGGGCCGGGCTCTCGGTCAGCGCCGCCGCCGCCGGCAGCCCGTCGCCGGTCAGGTCGACGCGCAGGTGGACGCGGTGGTCGACCAGCAGGTCCGGGCGCAGCCGCTCGACCAGCGCCACGGTCTCGCGGGCGCGGTCCGGGCTGCGGTACTTCGCGATGTCGTCCTCCAGGCAGACGCAGAGGAAGTGGGTCGTGATCCCCCAGGCGGCGGCCTCGGCGTCCAGCTCCACCAGTGCGGCCGCCAGCGGCAGCTCCATCGACAGGCGCGGCCGTGCCTTCATCTCCAGGCAGTCGGAGTGCACGTCCACCAGCCCCGGCACGAGGGCGACCGCTCCGATGTCGACCGGCCGCGCCGACCGCGGAGGCGTCGTGGCGACGTCGGCGATGCGGTCGCCGTCG
>DASQZW010000348.1:0-2333 GCA_035638495.1 Terriglobales bacterium | reverse complement strand
GGCCTGGCCCACAGGGCCCATCACGACGAGGCGCTGTCCACCGACGACGTGACCGGCGCCCGGTCCCTCGCCGACCGCCTGCAGTCGTGGGCGCGGCCAGGGCCCCGCGGCACTCGGGCGCCGGCCCGCCGGCCCGCCGCGGCGAGGGCCGCGCGATCCGAGCGGCCGAACCGAACGGCACCGGTTGCGCGGACCCGGCGGCGTCCCTCCCCACCCGAGAAGGCACGATCCTCCAGGACCGGCGCGGGAACGTGCCTCCTCGTCGGCGTTCTCGTCGTGCTCGTGGCGGCGCTGTCGACATGGCTCGTGGCGTCGTCGAGGTAGCCGCCGCGTCGGGCCACGAGGCGCCGCCCTCCTCCAAGAGTCCCCCCACCCTGGGGGTTCGGGCTGGTCGCCGCTGCCCACGATGGGGCCGGGCGGGGCGGCTGTCAAGACACCCCGTTAAGGACCCGGCCTGTACCGCCAGGCTTGACAACGTGGGTGGACCCGAGGCACTGCCCACCCCCAGAAGGTCCCCCCACCCTGGGGGTTCGGGCTGGTCGCCGCTGCCCACGATGGGGCCGGGCGGGGCGGCTGTCAAGATACCCCGTTAAGGGCCCGGCTTGTACCGCCAGGCTTGACAACGTGGGTTGACCCGAGGCACCGCCGCACGTACCATCGAACATACGTACCATGGCTGCCAGCACCGAGTCCCTCTACACCCTGGCCGGCTCCCCGGTCCCCGACGAGCACCGCCGGCCGCCCTTCTCCTCGGTCCAGGACGGCATCGACGAGATCGACGCCGCCGGCCCCGCCGAGCTCGCCTCCGACCGCATCCGCGACGACCTCCGCTGGTTCGCCCTCCGCCGCCGCGCCCTGGAGGCCATGGAGGCGCGCTGGCTGGCCGAGCTGGACCGCCGCTGGCACGAGGAGGGGCGGCCGGAGGAGGCGCTCAACGGCTGCGCGCCCTGGCTCCAGGAGCAGCTCCAGCTCACCCCCGGCGCCGCCCACGCCCAGGTCCGCACCGCCCGCCAGCTCCAGCACCTGCGGCGCACCGCCGCCGCCCTCCGCGAGGGCCTGATCAGCGCTCAGCACGTGTCCGTCATCTGCCGGGCCATGGACCAGGTGGGCAGGACCAGCATGGAGCCCTCGGACGTGGAGGCCATGCTGGTCGAGGCGGCCAGGCGCATGGACGTCCACAACCTGCACCGGCACTGGCTCCAGCTCCGCCACCAGGCCGACCGGGAGGCGGCCGAGGTGGCCGAGGAGCAGCAGCGTGGGCGGCAGTGGCTGAACCTCTGGGAGACCACCTACGGGGTCTTCCGCCTGGAGGGCGAGCTGGACGCCGAGACCGGCTGCACCCTGAAGACGGCGCTCCGGGCGCTCATGGGTCGGCGTCCGGCCAGGGGCGACGATCGGAGCCCGGCCCAGCGCCGGGCGGCCGCCCTGGGCGAGCTGGCCAGGCGCCAGCTGGACGCCGGCGGGCTGCCCACGCTGGCCGGCGAGAAGCCGCACCTGATGCTGATCGCGGAGCTCTCGACGCTGCGCCTGGAGGCGGGCTCGCGGATGGCCCAGCTCGACTGGGGGCCGCGTGTGACCGGGCAGACCGCGCGCCGGATCGCCGAGGACGCCGACATCACGCCGGTGCTGGTGGACGGCGAGGGCGAGATCCTGCACGTGGGCCGGCGGACGCGGACGGTGTCGCCGCGGATGCGCAAGGCGCTCAACCTGCGCGACCGCCACTGCCAGGCCCCCGGCTGCGACGTGGAGCCGGAGCGCTGCGTCCCCCACCACGTCAGGCATTGGGTCGATGGGGGACCCACGACGCTTCCGAATCTGACCCTCCGCTGCGACGTCCACCACTTCCGGACCCACCCCGAGAACGAGCGCTTCCGCAAGGGCGCAGCCGCTCAGCCAGCGGCGCCCTGAATCACGGCGCTCCCGCTCCCGCTCCCGGTCGAGGACCCGGCTTGTACTGCCAGGCTCTCGGCGTCACGAGCGCAGGTACGCCAGCACCGCCATGACGCGCCGGTGCTCGGAGCGCGTTGGCGCCAACCCGAGCTTGGAGAAGATGTTGCCGACGTGCGTCTCCACGGTCTTCACGCCGAGGAACAGGCGCTCGCTGATGGCCTCGTTGGACTTGCCCTCGGCCATCAGCGCCAGGACGTCGCGCTCCCGCGGGCTCAACGCCTCCAGGGGGTCGTCCTTGCGCCGCCGTCCGACCATCAACCCCACGATCTCGGGGTCCAGCGCGCTGCCGCCGGCCGCCACGCGGCGGACCGCGTCGATGAACGAGGCGATGTCGCTGACTCGTTCCTTGAGCAGGTAGCCGACGCCCTGCGGGTGGTTGGTGA
>DASQZW010000347.1:0-15356 GCA_035638495.1 Terriglobales bacterium | reverse complement strand
GGGCGACGCCGGCGCCGTCCTGGCCGCGATGCGCGCCCACCCGCTGGGCGAGCGGGCGTCGCAGATCGGGGAGCTGCGCGCCGAGCCACCGGGCATGGTGTTCATGCACACCGCCTTCGGCGGCTCGCGGGTCGTGGACATGCTGATCGGCGACCCGCTGCCGCGCATCTGCTGATGCGGCGGGAGGTGCACGCGCCGCCGGTACGATGACGCGGATGCAGGCAGGGCCGGTCGTCACGCGCGGCGATGGAGGTGAGCCGGAGCGGGTGGCAGTCGACGGCGCCTCGTTCTCCATCCACGAGTGGCGGGGCAGCGGTCCGCCCCACCTGCACGTCCACCACGAGGACGACGAGGCCTGGCACGTGCTGGCGGGGACGCTGACGTTCCGCTTCGCAGGCCGGACCGAGGAGGTCGGCGCCGGCTCGACCGTGTTCGTGCCGGCCGGCGTCGCCCACACGTACTCCGCCTCGCCGTCCGCACGCTACCTGGTCGTGCTGACGCCCCGCCTGCGGAGCCTGATCGTCGAGCTGCAGGCCAACCGCGATCGGTCGGCCGACGCCGAGATCTACCGCAGGCATCGCTCCGAGCTGGTCGAGACCGGCTGAGCGCCGCCCGCTCAGTCGACGCGCCGGGCCCTGCCGCGCGCCAGCCGATCGGCCCCGAAGTAGGCCGCCGCGCCGAGCGCCACGCATGCCGCAACGACGTCCAGGCCGAACTGACCCGAGCCCGTGCGCCAGGCGTCGGGCCCCCGGACGGCGAGCAACAGCAGGGCGAGGCCGCTCGCCATGGCGGCCGCTCCCAGCGCCGCCGCCACGCCGCGGCCGCGCAGCTGTGCTCGGCCTCCGAACACCGCACGCCCGGTCAGGACGACCCCGAGCAGCACCGCGAGCAGCGCGACGAAGTAGAGGCCGAGGAACGCGTTGTCGGTCCGGGCCACGTCCCACTCGAGCGCTGGCAGGACCACGAACGTCGCGCCCGTCGCGATCCCGTACAGACCGGCCGCGAGCCGCCCGCTCCCGGAGACGCCGGCCGCCAGCGCGAGCAGCCCCGCGCCGGCGACGAGGGCCACGTCCGCGAGGAAGATGCCGCCCTCGGTCACAGGCGCGCGTACTCGAAGCGGTAGCCGCCGGCGCCGCGCACGGTCTCGAACGGCTCGCCGGCGCCGGCGGCAGCCAGCTTCCTCCTGAGCCGGTTGATGTAGGTCTCGATCAGGTTGCGGCCGCCCTCGAAGTTGTAGTCCCACACGTGCTTGATCACCTGGTCCCGCGTCAGCAGCTGTCCCTGGTGGAGCATGAAGTACTCGAGGATTGCCATCTCCTTGGGCGTCAGCTCGATCCGCTGGTCGCCGACGATCAGCCGGTGCGCGGCGGTGTCGAGCGCCAGCGGACCCGCCGTGAGCACCGCGCTGCGGTCGTCGAGGTGCCGCCGGGAGAGTGCTTTGATCCTGGCCACCACCTCGCGGAGGGCGAACGGCTTCACCAGGTAGTCGTCGGCGCCGGCCTCCAGCCCGGTCACGCGGTCGTCGATGGAGTCCCGGGCGGTCAGCATGAGGATGGGCACCCGCACCCGGCGGCCCCGCAGCCGGCGGCTGACCTCGATTCCGTCCATCCCCGGCAGCATGACGTCGAGGAGGATCACGTCGTAGGCGGTGGTGAGGGCGGCCTCGAGCGCCTCCACGCCGTCCCAGACGACGTCGGTCGCGAGCCCGGCGTCCTCCAGTCCCCGGCGAACGCTGGTCGCGAGCTTGCGATCGTCCTCGACGAACAGCACCCTCATCGGGAGGCCCTCTCCTCGTCCGGCACGCCCGCAGTCTGCCCGCCCGACATAAACCCAGCCTAGAGCTCCACCCGCTCGCCGGCGAGCCGGACGTCCGGCAGCCAGACCTCGAACAGCGCCCCGCGGCCGGCCGCAGCGCGGAGCCGGAGGTCACCGCCCTGGACCCGGGCGAAGGCCATGCTCAGCGGCAGGCCCAGGCCGGCTCCGCCGTCGTCACCCCTGGCGCGCGCGTTGTCCGCCCTGGCGAACCGCTCGAAGACGCGATCGCGGTGCTCACCGGCGACTCCCGGTCCCTCGTCGCTCACGGCGAGGAGCCAGCCTCCATCGCGAGCGGACGCGGTGAGGCGCACCTGCCCGCCCGGCGGAGAATGCCGTATGGCGTTGTCGAGCAGGTTGTCGAGGATGCGGCGGGTCAGGACCCGGTCCGCCAGGATCGTGCCCGACGCCGGCGTCTCGACGTCGACCAGGACGTGCTTCGCCTCCGCAGCCGCCAGCCAGCGGGCGGCGGACTCGTGCACGAAATCGGTGACGTCGAGGTGCTCCCGGGCCGGCCGCAGCTCACCGGCGTCCAGCCGCGCCAGCGTGAGCAGCTTGTCGACCATGTCACTCATGTGCCGCACCTCGTCCTGCAGCACCTGCAGGACTCGATCCGACTCGGGAGCCGAGCGCGGGCGAGCGAGCGCGTACTCGAGCTCGGTCGCCATCACGGCGAGGGGCGAACGCAGCTCGTGGGACGCGTCGGCGGTGAAGCTGCGGAGCGCCTGGAAGCTGGCATCCAGCCGGGCGAGCATCCGGTTGAACGTCGCCACGAGCTCGCCGACCTCGTCGTCGGGAGCCCTCACCTCGACCCGGCGGTGCAGGTCGGACTCGCCGAGCGACTCGGCCAGGCTCGCGATCTGGCTCACGGGGCTGAGCACGCGTCCGATGAGCGTGTAGACGAGCGCCGCGCTCGCCGCCAGCGCCAGTCCGGACAGCAGCACGGTGAGGATCGTGGCCCGGGCGATCGCCGCGTCCGCATCCATCAGGCTGGTCGAGACGACCAGCACGGCGGACCGGTTCGGGATCGATGTCACTGGCGTCGCGTAGGCGCGCCAGCGCACGTCCTGGGCGTCGGTGAAGTCCGCCATGGTGGGGCGGCCGGATCGGAGCGCGGGCCCCGCCAGCGAGCGGAGCGTGGTCGCGCCGATCGGGTGGTCTGCGGTCTCGAGCTGGACGCCGTCGGGCCCGATCACGGCCACGTCGATCGCCACGCCTGACGCCGTCTCGTCGGGAATGTCGCCCGGGTACGTGGGCCTGCCGGCAACCGTATGGAGCCTCGCGCCGACCTCGGACGCCTGTCCGCGCAGCTCCGCATCCACGGCGCCGCTCGTGCTGAACGCCACCACCACGTGGACGCCCAGGTCGACCACGACCAGGGCGACGGCGAAGATCGCCACCCACGTCAGCGTGAACCGGCCCCGCGTCGACGCGAGGAAGCGGATGGAGCGGCTCGTCCTGGTCCTCACTCGCTCAAGTTTGGTCCAGGTCGGTGGAATGGTTCCGCCGTCTAGGTCAGCTCTAGGTTCGCCCGGCAGACTGGTCACTGGCAGCCGAGGGAACCACTCTCTCCCCACCCTCGTTCCCCCTTTCCCCCGAGGGCGTCGAGCTCCGCTCGACGCCCTCATCTCTCGCGGCCACAGCCCCGCCGGACCGGCAGACCGATCGCTCGGAAGTAGTCCTCGACCGCCGCGGGCAGGGACGTTTCGCCGATCGCGAAGCGTCGAAGACGGCCGCCGCCGGCGCGACGCCGGAGCGCGGACAGCACGAGCCGGTCGGCCAGCCGGTGGCGCAGCCGGAGCCACAGGTGCGGTCGCGGTTCGCCCGCGCGTTCGCGGCCGGTGGCGATGGCCCATGCCGCCGCCCCGCGGCGCGGACCCGACCAGCGCCGGCGCTCCTCCTCCGCGCCATGCCGGATCGCGGCGAGCACCGCGGGGGTGCAGCGGATCAGCGTGGGCCGCGCGGCCTGGACGTCCTCGTCGAGGTGCGGGATGCCGCGCGCCAGCCACACGGTCGCGCCGGCGCCGGCGGGGACCAGGAGCCCCCACAGACGCTCGGACACGTTCGCGCAGCGCAGGAAGAACAGCACGCGGTCGGTGCGGCCGATCCCGTGCGTCTCGATGCAGCCGCGCGCCTGCTGGACCAGGTCGCGATGGGTGACCGCGACGCCTGGCGACGTCCCCTGGGGAAAGTCGACGGTCGCGACATCGTCCGGACCGAGCCCGATCAGACGACGGCGCACCTCCTCGGACGACGAGCCCGCGAACGGGGCGCGCAGCCATCTCGCCACCTCGCCGTCCACGCGCACGATGCGGCCGAGCACGTCCGTCAGGTGCAGCCCGCCGGCCAGCTCCTCCCCGGAGACGACCGCGAGGACCACGCCGGATCGCCTGGCGATCGCCTGCGCCGCCTCCGGGCTCGCGGACGGGCGAACCGCCACCGTCACCGCGCCGGCCATCTGGATCCCGAGCTCGCAGGCCAGCCACTCGAGGCGGTTCTCGGACAGCACCAGAACCCGGTCGCCGACCTCGACGCCGGCGTCCAGCAGCCCGCTCGCGATCCGGAGGCCATACTCCCGCAGCTCGATCCAGCTGACCTCCTGCCAGCGCCCGTCGCGATGATGGTGCACGAAAGGCCGCGTCGCCTGAAGCCTGGCCTGCGCGAGGAAGACGCCCACGGCGGTCGGCCCGGGCGGGCCCGGCCCAGGTACGCCGCTCAACGGGTGCCGGCGTACGTGCTCACGGGTTCGGCGGTGATCTGGTCAACCATGCCGTGCAGCCTGACTGTCTGATCTAGAGCGGCCCTAGATTGGACGTGGAGGTGCGGGCGATCGTCAGCGCCACCAGGGCACGCTCGCGGCGCGCACGGCGGCCTCGACGGGCGCCTCCAGCTCGGCGGTGGCGGCCGCCAGCTGCTCCACCAGCTCCGCGCAGTACGTGAGCGTCATCGCGGTGTGGCCCTCGCCGGCCGGGCCGTCGGGCCGCGCCGCCCAGTCCCGAAGGCACGCGACCGCGGCCTCGTGGAGCACACCGGCCGACACCGGCTCGCCGGCCGCCGCCGGCATGGGACCGCCGTCGAGCGTGTCGGCCAGGCGCAGGAAGCGGCCCAGCATCAGCCGCGCCTGGTGGTCCACGACTGCGACGTCCTCCGCGCATCCGGCGGCGCGGTAGCCGTGGGCCACGAGCAGTTCGAGCAGGTCGCCCACCAGGATCGCGTAGCTGCCGGCCGTCACCAGGAAGGCGGGGACCTCGAAGCCGAGCCGGTGCGCACGCCGCTCCGTCAGCAGCTGTTCGAACGCCTCGCCGGCGCGGTCCCGTGCGCCGACCGCCATCGCGCGGTCGACCAGTACGTCCGGCTCCCCGCCCAGCAGTCGCCTGAGCGAGCCCCCCAGGTACCCGGCGACGGATCGATACAGCTGCGCGAGCGCCGGCCGCAGCTCGCTCCTGGCGCCGCGCGGCCAGAGGAGCAGGCCGACGACGACGCTGATGCCCGTGCCCAGCGCGATGTCCTCGACCCGGACGAGCCCCACCGTCCAGCCGGCCGGCGCGAGCAGGTTGAAGAGGACGATCACGAGGATCGTGAAAGCGGCCTGGCCGACGACGAAGTGCACCGCGGTCGGCGTGTAGGCCGCCAGGAACACCGCCACCGGCAACGCGATCCACAGCGCGAGCGCGTGCGACCCCACGAGCACCATGAATGCCCCGCCGATCGCGAAGCCGGCGACCGTCCCGGCCAGAGCCTGCAGCGTCGTCCGGCCGGTGGCGAGGGCGTTGGACCGCAGCACCGAGAGGGTCCCGAGCACGGCCCAGAACGCGTGCTCCAGCCCGAGCACCCTGGCCAGCAGCACGGCCAGGGCCAGGCCGGCGGCACCGCGCAGGCTGTTGTGGAGCACGCTCGAGCCGGGCACGAGGTCGGTCCGGATCGTCCTCACCACACGCCGGGCGGCGCCCCGGATGCCGCTCATCCTCGGGGTGCCTGCAGGCAGCATGACTTCCGCGCCAGGGTCGCGACCCGAGACGATCGTCGCGTTGGCGCCCAGCGCCAGCGCGACGTACGAGAGGAGGCGCAGCCGGTAGCCCGCCCGCAGGCCGTCGAACACGTCGTCAGGCCGGTCTCCGGCGCCGAGCGCGCGGGCCGCCCACCGCTCGAGGGCATCCCGCTGCTCGATCTTCGCCCGGTTGAGCGCCTCCAGGTCCGGTGCGGGGCCGCCGGTCAGCGCGTCCCCGGCGCCGCGCAGCGTCCCCGCCACCGCGTGCTCCAGCGCGTCCTCCTGGCCCACGTCCGGCTCGCTGCCGGGGGGCTCGTGCGCCCAGCGCGACGCGAACGTCAGGCCCCGCTCCAGCTCGAGGACGAGCTCCGCGAACGCCCGGTCCCGCCGGGTGGGGCCCGCCGGCCGCAGCGGCGTCGCGGCGTACTCGGAGCGGACCGTGACGACGGCGTCCGTTGCGGCCTCCTCGCGAGGCCGGACCGCCGCCTCGCCGGCGCCGCGGCAGCGGGCCTCGACCAGCGCGGCCAGCGAGTGGCAGGCAGCGGCCGCCCGCTCGCGAAGGACCGTGCGCTCGTGCTGCGGCCAGAACGTGAGTGCTGCGACGGTCGCCCCGGCGCCCGCCAGCAGCCAGCCCACCACCCTCGCCGGAATCGCGTCCGGCTGGGCCGGCACCGACACGGCGAGCACGAACGCCAGGAGCAGCGCCACCTGCGACGCCAGGGCGTATCCGCCGAACACGCCGGCGAACTGCACCGCGAACCCGACCACCAGCATCGCCGGCGCCGCCACCCAGGGCACCTGGCCGGCCAGCGTGCCGGCCGCGATCAGGACCGCCCCGATCGCGACGGTGACCGCGTACGCGCCGGCGCGGCTGCCCGTGGGGCCGCCGAAGTCCGCAAGGACGACCAGCGCGAACGTGCCGAAGCCCACGAACGTCGTCAGCTGGACGTCGTGCGTGCCGAACAGGGCGAGGGCGAACAGCGCCGGCATCAGGAGGGCGGCCCGGCTCGCCCGCCGCAGGCTGAGCAGGCCCGCGTCGCGCGGACGCCACCGGAGCGCCGCCTCCCGGAGGCTGGGAGCCGGGGCGGCGGTGGCCATGATCCCTAGCCTGCCAGCGATCCCGCTCGCGGCGGCGGATATGATCGGGGTTGGGGAATCGCGATGGTCAGGAACGCCCGGGTGGCCGTGGTCGGGGGCTCGCTGGGCGGGCTCACCGCCGCGCTCCTCCTGCGCGAGCTGGGCCACGAGGTGACCGTCCACGAGCGGTCCGGGACCGAGCTCGAGCAGCGCGGCGCCGGCATCGGCTTCCTGCCGGCCAGCTCCCGCTACCTGGCCGAGCGGGCGCGCCTGGACCTCGACCGGATCAGCGTGTCGACGCGGTTCATCCGCTACCTCGACCGTCAGGGCCGGGTCGTCCACGAGCAGGACCAGCCCTACCGCTTCAGCAACTGGAACACCGTGTACCGGTCCCTGCTGCGCTGCTTCGACCCGGACCGCTATCTGCTCGGCCGCGAGTGCGTCGAGATCCGGCAGGCTGACGGCCGGGTGCAGGTCGCCGAGGCCGGCGGGGCGGAGGTGGAGGTGGACCTGCTGGTGTGCGCCGACGGCATCGGCTCGCGGGCCCGTGCGTGCCTGCTGCCGGACGCCGGCCCGCGATACGCCGGCTACGTGGCCTGGCGCGGCCTCGTCCCCGAGGGCGACCTGGCGGCGCACGCCGCGCACCTCGTGGACGCGATCACGTACTACGTCTTCGCGAACAGCCACGTCCTCGTCTACCCGATCCCCGGGATGGATGGCTCGGTCGAGGCCGGCGAGCGGCTGATCAACTTCGTCTGGTACCGCAACTACCTGCCGGGCAGCGACCTGACCGACCTGATGACGGACCGCGACGGCGCCGTGCACGAGGTCTCGCTGCCGCCCGGCGCCCCCCGGCCGGTCCACGTCGAAGAGATGCGGGCCACCGCGGCCGCGAGGCTGCCCGAACCGATCGCCCGTGTCGTGCTGGCCGCCCGGGCTCCGTTCGTCCAGGCGATCCTGGACGTGGAGGTGCCGCGCATGGCGTTCGGGCGCGTCTGCCTGGTCGGCGACGCCGCGTTCGCCGTCCGGCCACACGCGGCTGCCGGGACCGCCAAGGCCGCCGACGACGCCTGGGCCCTGGCCGCGGCGCTGGCCGCGAAGCCCGACGTCGAGAGCGCGCTCCGGGCATGGGAGCCGGGGCAGCTCGAGCTGGGCCGGAACCTGCTGGAACGGACGCGCCGGATCGGCCGGCGGTCGCAGGTCGACTGCAACTGGACGCCGGGCGATCCCGAGCTCATATTCGGTCTCCATGAGCCCGGGCGCTGAGGCCGCGGCCGCCCGCATGGCGGACGCGGCGAGCCGCTTCCTCGCCAGCCTCGACGAGGACCAGAGACCGGCGGCCGGCTGGCCCTTTCCGGCCGGCGACGAGCGGCTGCGCTGGTACTACACGCCGACCGACCACGGCGGGCTGCCGCTCGGCCGGATGCGGCCCGCGCAGCAGCAGCTGGCATTCGCGCTCCTGGCCGCCGGGCTGTCGCGCCCCGCGTACGTCACCGCCTGCACGATCGTCGGGCTGGAGAACGTCCTGGACCAGTTCGAGGGCTGGGCCATGCGCTGGGAGCGCGAACGGGGGCGCGACCCCGGGCTGTACTACGTCCGCGTCTTCGGCGACCCGGCCGGTGACCAGCCGTGGTCGTGGCGCTTCGGCGGGCACCACGTCTCGGTCCATCACCTGGTCGCCGGGGGCGAAGTGCGCGCCAGCACGCCGCTGTTCCTGGGCGCGGATCCCGCAGTGTCCCCCCTCCTGGGCGGCGCCGAGCTGCGGCCGCTGGGCACCGCCGAGGACCTGGGCCGCGAGCTGCTCGCCTCGCTGGACGCAGCCGGCCGCGAGCAGGCGATCGTCTCGCCGGTGGCGCCGTTCGACCTGGTCAGCGGCAACCGGCCCCGGGTCGCGGACGGCGACCTGCCCCTCGGGCTGCCCGACATCTGGCGCGGCCGCTTCACTGGGGCGACCGGCGAGCTGCTCGAGGCCCTGCAGCGGCGGCTCGAGGCGGGTCTGAGCACGCGGGACGAGGACCTGGAGGCGGTCCGCTTCACGCTGCTGCCGAAGGGCGTCGGCGGACGGGACCTGGACGGCGGCCAGCGCGAGCTGCTCAGGCGCATCGTCGCCGTCTACGTCGCTCGCCTTCCCGACGAACTGGCCGAGGTCGAGCTGGCAAAGTACACGGAACGGACGCTCGACGAACTGTCGTTCGCCTGGGCTGGCGGAGCCGAACGCGGGGTGCCACACTATTACCGCGTCCAGGGGCCGCGCCTCCTGATCGAGTACGACAACGCGCAGCGCGCCGGCAACCACGCGCACAGCGTGTGGCGCGACCCGGACGGCGACTTCGGGATGGACTTCCTCGGCCAGCACCACCTCCAGGGGGCGCGCCGCCGGTCCACACAGCCCTCGAGGAGGCACACATGAAGCTGGGCTTCGCGCTACCGCACCAGGGCCCGGTGGCCACCAGGGAGAACATGCGCCTGGTCGCGACCGAGGCCGAGGCGATGGGCTACGACTCGCTCTGGACGAACGAGCGACTCCTCGTCCCCGTCGACGCCAAGACGCCGTATCCCGGCAACGCGGAGGGGGTCCTCGACGAGGAGTACAAGACCCACCTCGATCACCTGACCTGCATGACGTACGTCTCGGCGATCACGGAGCGGGTGCGGCTCGGCGTGAGCGTCATCAACATCCCCTGGTACAACCCGGTCCTGCTCGCGAAGCGCCTGGCCGCGATGGACGTGCTGAGCGAGGGCCGCATCACGGTCGGTGTGGGCCTGGCCTGGTCGGAGGACGAGTGCGACGCGGCGAACGTCTCGTTCCGCGAGCGCGGCCGCATCGGCGAGGAAGCGATCGAGTGCATGCTCGCCGTCTGGGGTCCGGACCCGGTCGAGTACCACGGCAAGTACTTCGACCTCCAGCCGGCGTACGTCGGCCCGAAGCCGGTCCAGAAGCCGCATCCGCCGATCATCGTCGGCGCGTTCGTCCCGAAGGCCCTCGACCGTGCCGGCCGGCTGGCCGACGGCTTCACGGGATGCTGCGCCCCCGTCGACGCGCTCATCTCGATGATGGGTTCGGTCAGGACCGCGGCGGCCGAGCGGGGCCGCGACCCGGATCGGCTGCTCACGGTGATGCGCTGCCTGGTCAACCGGACGGACGAGCGCCTCGACGACGCCACCCGGGCCGTGGCGCACGGCACCTGGGAGCAGATCGCGGAGGACGTGCGGAAGATGGACGACGCCGGCGTCGGCGAGATCTTCTTCGACGTGGCGTTCCAGAAGGACGCCCAGAGCCGGGACGGCCTGCTCCGCTACCTGGAGCGGTTCCGGGAGATGGTCGGCGCCGGGGCGACCGCCTGAGCGGCTCGCGGCGGTTGGGCTCCTCGCCGAGCTCCTCGAGCGCGCGCCTGCTCTCGATCGTCCGGGGGTCGTCCGGGCAACGGTTCGTCGCGAGGAGTGCCCTCAGACAGCCCACCGCATCCCGCTCACCTGCCGGTCTCCCGATCTGGCCGGGTCATTGTACGGGTCGTGTACCAGCGTTGTCGCTGGCCGCGGTTCGCCGCTCGTGCTGCACTAATCCCCCCACTCGTGCGTTCGCTGCAAGGAGGATTTCGAGTGCCAATGTCACGTCGCGGCGTCCTCGTCGTGATCCTGACCGTGCTCGGCTGCCTGCTGGCCACCGCGTCGCCGGCTCTGGCGGCGAGCACGGCTCAAAGCCCGTTTCCCGTTCGCGCCTGCAACCTCGAGGTGTGCGAGACGATCATCGCCATCCCGCCGCCACAGCTCGAGGTGAACGGGACGGCCATGCCGGTCTCGTTCCGCTGCGGCACGTTCGTGATGACCGTGACGACGGTGCGCGGGACGCAGGTGGAGCGCAGCCCCCGAATCTGTTCCGTCCACCCCAGCTTCACGTTCATGGTCAGGACGTTCGGGGTTGTCCCGCCCGGGTCGACGATCGCGATGGAGTTCCAGTCGACTCCACCCACGCCCGGCCGGCCGGTCATCCGGATCTGACGTCGTGGTCGCCATCCAGGCGTCGTCGGGGAGGTCTCTGGCGACCGGCTGGTGGATGGGGCCGGGGTGCCTTTGCTCGCCGCGCCGAACGTCGGCGCGGCGACCCCGCCCCGGCCCGCGCCGCAGCGGCGGCAGGTGCGCGTCAGTCGGGAACGCGGACGGCCAGCTCCATCGCCGACTCGAGCTCGTCCTGCTTGAAGCCGCCCTCCAGCCGCCGTCCGTTCACGAAGAAGGTCGGCGTCCCGAGCACGCCGCTGTGGATGCCGCTGAGGGCGTCCTCGCGGACGCGCAGGGCGAGCGCTGGGTCGTGGAGGTCCCGGTCGTAGGCAGCGAGGTCGAGCCCGAGCGCGCGGGCGTGGGTCCTGAGCTCGTCCTCTGAGAGCTCGTGCTGGTGGCCGAGCAGGTGATCGTGCATCGGCCAGAAGCGGCCCTGCACGCCGGCCGCCTCGGCCGCCAGCGCGGCTCGCCACGCCCGCGGGTGCTGGCTGACGAGCGGAAAGTGCCGGAATACGAAGAGGATGCGGTCCCCGTATCGCGACAGGATTCGCTTGACGCCCGGCAGCGCCTCCGCACAGAACGGGCACTGGTAGTCCCCGTACTCGACGAGCTGCGCGGACGCGTCGAGCGGGCCGAGGCGATGGTCCTCTTCGTCGACCGGCCGCGTGAGATGGAGGGGCCGATCGTCGAGACCGACTGCCGCGGCAAGGTCCGCCACCTGGAGCGAGGTCTGTTCTTGCATGGGCTCGTGTGCCTCCTGTCCCTGCCAATCGGGCCGGGGACGCGGCCATTCCGGGCTCGGCGTCCGCGACGGCTTCCTTCCGTTCGCGGGGGATGCTACTTCCCGGGTAGGTCGGACGACGGGGACGTGGCAGAATGCTCCGGCAATGTGGCTGCTCGACCGGCAGCGGCGTCGCGGATGGGGCATCGTCTCGACAACCGTCGCCAAGCCTCTGATCCAGTTCGCGCTGGCCGGGGTCGTCGCCCTGCTGGTCCTCGGCACCATCCTGACGCTGATCCTCAGCCAGACGGGCACCTCGGAGGCGGTGAGCGACGCGCGGCAGTACACGCAGCTGGTGGGCCAGGACGTCATCCAGCCGAACCTCACGGACGCGCTGCTGGAGAGCAGCGAGGCCGCGGACTCGCAGTTCGATCGCATCATTCGAGAGCGGGTGATCCGGGGCTCCGTCGTCCGCGTGAAGCTCTGGACCACCAGCGGGAAGATCGTCTATTCCGATGAGCCGCGGCTGATCGGACGCACGTTCGCGCTGGAGCAGGACCAGATTACGGCCCTGGCGACGGGGCAGGTCGTGGCGAACATCACGGACCTGAGCCGGCCCGAGAACCAGTACGAGGCGAACCAGCGCGACCGCCAGCTTCTGGAGGTCTATATGTCCATGCGCTCCCCCAGCGGGACGACCGTGCTGTACGAGAACTACCTGCGGTTCGACGTCGTCCAGGCGACCGGCCGCCAGATCATGCTCAACTTCGTGCCCGCCGTCGCCGGCACCCTCGTGCTGATGCAGCTGGTCCAGCTCAGCCTGGCCTGGTCCCTCGCCAGGAGGGTGCGAGACGGTCAGCGCGACCGCGAAGGACTGCTGATGCGGGCGGTGGACGCGGCGGAGATGGAGCGGCGGCGGATCGCACGGGACCTCCACGACGGCACGGTCCAGGACCTGACGGCGGTCTCGCTGGCCCTCGAGGTGGCGTCGAGACAGCTCCGGCGGGAGGGGCAGCCCACCGCCGCTCAGACGCTCGACCACGCCGCTGCCGAGACCCGCACGAGCGTGCGTCAGCTGCGGACGCTCTTCGTCGACATCTACCCCAACAGCCTGCGCGACCAGGGCCTGGAGGTCGCGCTGCGAGACCTGCTCGGGCCCTTCGACGCCCGCGGAATCGGGACCACGCTGAACGTGCAGCCCGACCTGCGGCTGCCGGAGGAGACCGAGCGTCTGCTCTACCGGGTGGCCAGGGAGGCGCTGCGCAACGTCGCGGCTCACGCCCGGGCGCGCTCCGTCGAGGTCTGCGTCGCGGTCGCCGGCGGCGCCGCATCGCTCAGCGTCCGCGACGACGGGTGCGGCTTCGATGTGTCGGCGTTCGACGGTCACGCGACGGGTCATCTGGGCCTGCAGCTCCTACGCGACCTGACGCAGGACGCGGGCGGCACGTTCTCCGTCACGTCCAGGCTGCGCTCCGGCACGGAGGTTCGCGTGGAGCTGCCGAACGGATGATCACCGTGGTCGTGGTGGACGATCATCGCCTGGTGCGAGCGGGACTCGAACAGCTCCTGGCGCTCACGGACGACATCAGGGTCGTCGGCAGCGCGGCCGATGGCTCGACCGCGATTCCGCTCGTGGCCGAGCGACGCCCCGACCTCGTGCTGATGGACATCTCGATGCCCGGCGTGGACGGCATCGAGACGACCAGGGCGCTCCTCGCCCAGGACCCGTCGACGCGGGTGCTCGTCCTCACGTCGGTCTCCGACCAGGAGCGGATCCTGGAGTCGATCCAGGCAGGCGCCCTGGGCTACCTGATGAAGGACGCCGAGCCGGACGAGCTGTTCGACCGCATCCGATCGGCGGTCGACCCCTGTGAGCAGGGCTGCCGATGAGGGCTGCGACCATCGTCGACGGCAGGGTCGTCCCCGGGAACCGGCCCGACCCCGTCGCCGGGAGCGGCGAGCTGCTGGTCCGCGTCGAGGCAGCGGGCGTCAACGCCGCGGACCTGCTGCAGGTGCGCGGTCTCTACCCGGCGCCGCCGGGAAGCCCGCCGGACATCCCCGGCCTGGAGTTCGCCGGCGAGGTGATCGAGCTGGGTGAGGGGGTCACCCGGTTCTCCGTGGGCGACCGGGTCATGGCGATCGTCGGTGGCGGTGGGCAGGCCGAGCTCGCGGTGGTCCACGAACGGGTGGCGATGCCGGTGCCGGTGGGCACCGGATGGGCCCAGGCGGGCGGGTTTCCGGAGACGTTCACCACGGCCCATGACGCGCTGTTCACCCAGTGCCAGTTGAGGGTGGGCGAGACGCTCCTGGTACACGGCGGCGCGGGGGGCGTCGGCACCGCCGCGGTGCAGCTCGGAGTGGCGGCGGGTGCGTCGGTGACCGCGAGCGTGCGCGACCCGGCTGCCCGGGCCGCAGTCGAGGCGCTGGGAGCGAGGGTGGTCGCGCACGACGCGTTCGCGGAGACGGGCCCCTACGACGTCATCCTGGAACTGGTCGGCGCCCCAAACCTGGCGGCCAACCTCGCGTGCCTGGCCACGGGCGGGCGGGTGGGCATTGTCGGCGTGGGAGCCGGCGCCAGGACGGAGATCGACCTGCGCGTGCTGATGGCGAAGCGGGCGCGCATCCACGGGTCGACGCTGCGCGCGAGGCCGCTGGAGGGGAAGGCGGACGCGGCCCGGCGGGTGGAGAAGGAGGCGCTCCCGCTCCTGGCGGCCGGAAGGGTCACGGTGCCGATCGCCGGCACCTTCCCGCTGGACGAGGTGGCCGCGGCGTACGAGCGCTTCGCGGCCGGCGGGAAGGTGGGCAAGATCGTGCTCCTCATGCGGTAGAGCGACCGCTCAGGACTGACGGCGACCATAGACGAGCAGGTACTGCTCCTGTTCGTCGCTCAGGGGATTTTCGTCACGGCTCTGCAGCGCGAACCAGAGCGTGTTCTCGAACCAGAAGCGATACAGGAACTCGTCAAACGACCGGGCGCAGATGAAGGTGCTCTCCGCGAAGTCCGCGTATGCCTCGTCGAAGTCGCCGTCAGGCTCCTCGTCGTCGTGCAGGACAAGGTTGATCCATGAGGCGACGACCAGGTGTCGTCGTCCCTCAAGCAGCAGGTACCAGGTGACGACGGCCTGCTGGTCCACCAGGAAGGGGACGAGGCTGAGGTCTGGACGGTCGGGGCAGGGAAGGATCCTCCCGTCCAGGTCGAAGTAGCAGGCCGTGCACGACGGGATGCGGTCCTGCAGCTCGAGCGACGCCATCAATTGCAAAAAGCTTGACGGCAGGCGCAGGTCGGCCTGCTCGGCGGCATGGACGAGGCGGGACAGATTGCCTGGCGTTCGATGTCGTGCCCAATTGGTGTCAGCGCGATGCGGCCGTATCCGCTGGTCGACGGCGGGGCTCAGCGACGGGATCCAGGCGAGGTCCAGCGATTCGGCCGGAATGGCGAGGGGCGGCAGGTCCTCGTAGCCGTAGTGGCAGTAGGTGCTGACGCACGGACGTTCCTGGTTCAGCCCGAAGCAGAGCCATCCGGTGCCGAACGGCAGCTGGGGCTACTCACGACTCATGCAGGAACCCGTCGATGCTGGTCGCCGAGCAGTACTGGGTCCGCGTCATCAGCCCATCGTGACCGACTGCGCGCGGGGCGGGTTCGGGGCCAATGCGTGAGAGGGCGCTCGACGCACACCGACTAGCAGGTACGGGCGGCCGGCTCGGCTTCGGAATCTGGCTCCGGAGCACGGATTCGAACCGTGAACCTTGCGGTTAACAGCC
>DASQZW010000346.1:0-10159 GCA_035638495.1 Terriglobales bacterium | reverse complement strand
AACGGCAAGACCATCAATTACACCGCCACCGTGGCGCAGATGCCGCTCAAGGATGCATCGGGCGAGACCGAGGCGCACATCTTCTACGTCGCTTACACGCTCGACGGCGCGGACGACAAGGGCAAGCGTCCTCTGACCTTCGCCTTCAACGGCGGTCCGGGATCGGCGTCGCTGTGGGTCCACATGGGTGCGATGGGGCCCCGCAGTCCCAAGCTCATGCCGAACGGCAACATGCCGCCTCCGCCGTACCAGATGAAGGACAACCCGTACACGTGGCTCGACGTCACCGACCTGGTCTTCATCGACCCGGTCAGCACGGGCTACAGCCGTCCGGCGGCCGGCCAGGAGGCGAAGCAGTTCCACGGCCTGCGCGAGGACCTCGAGTCAGTCGGAGAGTTCATCCGGCTGCACACGAGTCGGGCGGGTCGCTGGGCGTCGCCGAAGTTCCTGGTCGGCGAGAGCTACGGCACGACGCGAGCGGCGGGTCTGACGCAGCACCTGGCGGAGCGGCACGGGATGCACGTCTCGGGCGTCGGGCTGATCTCGGCGATCCTGATGTTCCAGTCCGTCCGGCCCGACCCCGGCAACGACCTGCCGTACGTGCTCAGCCTGCCCACCTATGCCGCCACCGGCTGGTACCATCGCCGGCTCGACCGCCGCTTCACCGACCTGCGGGCGCTGACGGACGAGGTGGAGGAGTTCGCGCTCGGCGACTACGCGAGCCTCCTCCTGCAGGGTGGCCGCACCCCGGAGGCCACGAGGCGCTCCGTGGCGGAACGGCTCGCTTCGTACACGGCGCTCTCGGCGGCGTTCCTGGAGGCGTGCGACCTGCGCGTCGCGCCCCACCGGTTCTTCAAGGAGCTGCTGCGGTCCGAGCGGCGGACCGTCGGACGGCTCGACACCCGCTTCACCGGGATCGACTCGGACGCCGCGGGCGAGGCACCGCAGTACGACCCGAGCTACATGGTCATCCAGGCGCCGTTCACCGCGGCGGTCAACGCCCACCTGCGCGGCGAGCTCGGCTTCGAGTCCGACCTCCCCTACGAGGTGCTGCGCGGGGAGAGCGTGCGGCCCTGGAACTATGGCGACGACGGCACCAACCACTACGTCGACGTCGCGTCGATGCTCCGGGCGGCGATGTCCTGGAACCGGGACCTCCGCGTGCTGCTCGCGAGCGGCTGCTACGACATGGCCACTCCCTTCGCCGCGGCGGAGTGGACGTTCGACCACATGGGCCTCGACCCCACACTGGCGGGCAACGTACGTATGACCCGGTACGAGGCTGGACACATGATGTACATCAACCCGCCCTCGCGGGACCGGCTGGCCCGGGAGCTGCGCGCGCTGGTCACGGGGTCGGCGCCGGCGGACAGCTGAGGCGTGCGCCCACTCACCGCCGCAGACCTGGCGCTGCTCGCCGAGGTGGCGGGCCCGCACGTGTCCGTGGATGCGCTTTCCGGCGACCCGGCGCTCGTGGACGCGGCGCTTCGCAGCCCGGACGCGTACGCGGCGCTGTTCGGCGGGACGGACGTCGACGCGCGGCTGTTCGCGTCGCCGTACCTGGTCTTCTCGGTACTCGTCCACCGGGTGGCGGTGGAGCTGGAGCAGGCCGCCTTCGTGGACGAGTGGATGGGCCCGGGACGGACGGTGCCCGTGTTCGACGTCGCCGTGCTGCGGGAGTTCCTTGACGATCGGGCGCGGCGCGCGTTCCTGGCCGACCTGCTCACGTCGTACACGAAGGTGGCGAGCGGCACCGTCTGGCGCCGGACGACGCGGGGCTGGCGCCGCCGGCGTTACAGCGACCTCGACCCGGTCGGGCTGGCGCAGCTGCTGGAGGTGGCGCCGCCCTCGCAGCGGCCCGCGGTCTGCCGGCGGCTGGGCGACCTGGCGCTCTTCCTGAGCGGGGTCTTCCCCGAGCACGCGGCCGGCCACCCGCTCGAGCCGCGCCAGCTGGATCGGATCCGCCGGCTTCTGGACGCGACGGGCCTGGACCGTCCCGCGGCCGCGCCCGAGGAACTGGCGATGGCCGGAGGCCCACAGCGCGGCATCTGGCTGCTGGAGTGGCTCGGCCGGCGAGCGTACCGCCTGGCGGTGCGGGCCGGGACGGCCGAGCGCGAGCTGCGGGACGTGGCCGAGGCGTTCGGCCGCGCGCGCCGGGTGCTGAACGTGCTCACGGGCCGCCACCTGCATCCCCGACGGGAGCGCTGGTTTCCCAGCGCCGGCGGCTAGTCGTGCGCGGCCGGGTCGTGCGCCGCCGGGTCGTGCGCCGCGCGGGCGCCGATCCGGCCGCCGCTCGTGAGGAGGATGGCGACGCCGATGGCCAGCGTGGCCAGTGAGATCGCCAGCAGCACCCAGAAGACGGCCTGCAGGGCATCCGTGATGAGCGGCGCTGTGACCGCGTCGATGTGCCCGCTTTCGCTCAACGGGTTCGCGACCGTCTGCGGGTCGACGCCATGCCGGGCGGCTGCCGCGCGGGCGCGGTCGCCCAGCAGGAGGCCGAGCAGCGAGACGCCGATCGCGCCGCCGATCGTGCGCGAGAACTGGTTGAGAGCCGTGGCGGTCCCGCGCGTGCTCCAGTCGACCACGCTCTGGACCACGATCAGGAGCGGGGTGAGGAGCTGGCCCATCCCGAGGCCCACGGCGAACGCGGCCGCTGCCACCCAGACGACGCCCGCCCCGGGCGGGCGCAGGACGAGCGCCGTCGTCCCCGCCACCATGGACAGGGCCCCGCCGAGGACCAGCCGCTCGTAGCCGAACCGCAGCATGAAGCGGCCCGAGAAAATCGCCGTGGCCGTCCAGCCGATCGACGAGGCCGACACGACGGCGCCGGCCGCGAAGGACGTGCCCTGGAGGACGCCCTGGACGTAGAGCGGCAGGAACGCGCTGAGCGCGAACGTGACGGTCCCGGCCAGGAAGGCGGCGGCCGTCGCCGGTCCGATCACTCGGTGGCGCAGCAGAGAGAACGGGATCGTGGGGCTCTCGGTCCGCCGCTGGGCGACGGCGAACGCCGCCAGCGTGGCCAGGCCCAGCGCCACCAGGGGCCAGAGCGGCGATGTGGAGCCGCCGCCGCCGCGGCCGCCGCCGTCGAGCCCGAGGAGCACCAGCCCGATGCCGGCGGTGAGCAGGATGGCGCCCAGGTAGTCCAGCCGGGCGCGGCGCCCGGCGGGCGCGTCGCGGTGGGTCCACAGCAGGGCCGAGGCCGCGAGGCCGATCGGGAGGTTGATCCAGAAGATCCACCGCCAGCCGATCGTCGAGACGAAGACGGCGCCCAGGGTGGGCCCGGCCAAAGCGGCGATGGCCCAGACCGAGCTGAACGCGCCCTGCATCCGCGCCCGCTGCTCGATCGTGAAGAGGTCGCCCACCATGGTCAGCGCGACCGGCAGCAGGCAGCCGGCGCCGATGCCCTGCAGGGCCCGGAAGGCGACCAGCCAGGCCATGTCGGGAGCCCAGCCACAGAGGAGGGACGTGGACACGAACCAGGCCATGCCGGCAAGCAGGATCCGCCGGCGGCCGTGGATGTCTGCCAGCCGTCCCCAGAGCGGCACGGTGGTGGTGCTGGTCAGCAGGTACCCCGAGATGAGCCACGGATAGAGAGCGAACTGGCCGAGCTGACCGGCGATCGTCGGCACGGCGGTGGCGACGACGCTCGCGTCCATGGCGGCCACGAAGATCGCCACCATCAGCCCGAGCGTGACCCGGATGGTGTGGGCGGTCCAGGTCACGCTCCCGGCCGTCTGCACCCGCGTGGTCACCGGCACGATTATCCGTCGGGCAGGGCGGCTCCTCAGCCGATCATGCGGGAGGGATCGCGACCACCGGCAGGTCGAGGTGGCGACCGATCACGGCGGCGATGTCCCGGACCGGCACGCCGCGCGAGGCGAAGGAAAGCGCTTTCCGTCCACCTGGCGGCGCATTTGCGAGGCGTTCGACCAGCTCGGAGCCGTGACCGCGCGAACCGCGCGAGTCGGGCAGAACGCACCGAGCTAGACATCCCACGGCTGGAAGAAGTCAAGCGGCGACCTCCAGCGTGGGCCAGGCGACGTCCTCTCGGTAGAGCTCGCGATTGGTGAGGCAGCCGTGAAGGATGCCGACGAGGCGATTGGCGAGGGTACGCAGGGCCTGCTGATGGGTCTTGCCGCGGGCTCGGAGCTGGTCGTAGTAACGGCGGGCACCTGGCGAGCTGGTGAGCGCCGAGAAGGCCCAGAGGTGGCAGGCGTCGGCCAGCCGCCGGTTCCGAGCGACGCGGGCCAAGACCACCTTGCTCTTGCCGGAGGCCTTGGTGATCGGCGCGTTGCCGGCGTAGTTCTTACGTGCCTTAGGATCGACGAAGCGAGTTCGGTCGTCGCCGAACTCGGCCAGAGCCCGGGCGCCGAGGACGAAGCCGAGTCCGGGAAGACTGAGGTAGATCTCGGCGTCCGGGTGCATCTCAAAATGGGCGGCTAGCTCCCGCTCCAGCCCGGCCAGCTCCTGGTTCATCTGGCGCAGGAGGCGAACGCTAGCGGCGACGCTGCGGCCGTAAGCCTGGGTGAGCAGCGGCGGGACCTCCAGCTGGGGAGCCCGTAGGTGAGCCTGGATCTCGGCCGCCTTGACCTCCAGGTTGCGCGCACGGCCAACCTTGCGCAGAGCCGAGACGATCTTGGCCTGAGAGACCGAGCGCCCCTGCACAGGGGTCGGCGCTTGCTCCAGGATGGCGATCGCATCGACGCCGGCAAGGTCGGTGCCGAAGGCCTCCAGAGCGCCGGGGTAGAACTCGCGCAGGGTGTTGCGGAGCTGGTTCACCTGGCGCTGACGCGACCAGACCAGGTTCTGGTGAGCCCGGGCCAGGACCTGAACGGCGGCGGCGAGCTCGGAGTCGCCGGCGATGGGACGGTGGTTGTGGCGGTCGGTGCGAACCAGGTCGGCGAGCAGCTTGGCGTCGCCGGCGTCGGACTTGGCCCGCGAGGTGGTGTGGCGGTCGCGGTAGCGGCTGACGGCCAGCGGGTTGACCGCGTAGACCTGGTAGCCGGCCGCGAGCAGCGCCTGGACCAGCAGGCCGCGGTCGGTCTCGATCCCGACCACCACCTGCGCGGGCTCCTCGGCGTGCTCGGCGACCAGCTCGTGCAGCCGGCTCACGCCCTCCAGGCCCTCTGGAATCCGGCGCTTTCCCAGCACCTTACCCTGCTCGTCGAGCAGGCAGACGTCGTGGTGGGTCTCGGCCCAATCAACTCCGACGAAGACCATCCGCATCTCCCTCAAGGCAGGTCTGCCGCCGAGCCCAAGGAGATCCGCGACGCGCTAATAGAGCAGTGCTCGAGGCACGACATCCCACCGGTCGTCTCGACCTCCTCGCCCGCCGGCGGGGGCACGCTCTAGCTCTAGAGCTCAATGGCCCTGTCGGCTTGAGTGCTCACCCACCGGTGGCTCGGATGACCTCCCCATCATCGGGGAGCGTCTGGCCCTATTAGTCGGCGGTCTGGCCGCGCCCGCCGATCTCCTGGAGACACTCGATCCGGTTCCCGAACGGGTCCTCCGTGTAGAAGCGCCGGTAGCCGGGGAGCTCGGCGTCCGTCCGGATGGGGAAGCCGGCCGCCGCCAGCCGGGCCCGCAGCGCGTCGAGGTCGTCCGTTCGCAGGGCGGGGTGGCGGCGACTGGGCGCGACCGGGTCCTCGATGCCGCAGTGGAGCTGCTGGGCGCCGCACGCGAACCAGACGCCGCCGCGGCCCGCCAGCGTGTCGGGCTTCGGAACCTCGGGCATGCCGAGCACCTCGCCGTAGAACCGCCTCGCCGCCTCCTCACCGCCGGGGGTGATCGACACCTGGACGTGGTCGAGCCCGACGATCGTCATGCGCGCGAGCCCGCAGCTTCGATCAGGCCCGACCAGACCCGCGCGATCCGCATGGCCACCGCCTGCTGCTCCTCAGCCGGCATGCTGGCGGTCCCGGCCGGCCGGCCCCGCAGGTGCAGGTCGAGGCTGTAGGTCAGCGGCATCTCCCAGCCGATCCCGACGCCGAGGATGGCGTCGACCGGCCGCCCGTCGATCGTCATCGGCGCGTGCTCCACGACCGAGGCGTGCTCCAGCTCCAGCACCGTGCCGCCGCCGTCGTCGGGCCGCAGGCGCAGCTCGACCTCGTCGGCGGGCCGGTCGCCGTAGACCCATGTGACGGTCAGCAGGGTGGGCCGCTCGCAGCGCAGGATCTCGCCGCCTGCGTTGCCTTCCATCTGAAACGTGCCGCCGACGCGGAGGTCGCCGCTGACCGGGCTCAGCCAGCGCCGCAGCCGCTCGGGGTTCGTACATGCGTCCCACACGTCATCGATCGGGGCGTCGTAGCTCCGCCGGATCAGCGCGGTGCGCGCGTCGCCGGCCGCGATGCGCCGGTGCCTGACCTCGCGATGGATATCGCTGGGGAATGTCGTCTCGTCGCTCATCGGATTTCCTGCTCCTTGATGTCGTCGCCGGCGCCGCCGAGGCCCCGTCTGCCACGGGCGAGCTCGGTGTCGAGGGCGTCCAGCCGTTGGTCCCAGAACCGCCGGTAGCGGCCGAGCCACCGGTCCACCTCCTGGAGGGGCGTGTGGTTCACGGCGTAGAGGCGCCGCGTGCCCGCGATCCGAACCGTGGCGAACCCGTGGTCGCGGAGGACCCGCAGGTGCTGCGACACGGCTGGTTGGGAGATCCCGAACTCGTCCTGGACGACGGCGCCGAGGTCGCCGGCAGAGCGCTCGCCGTCGGCCAGCAGCTCCAGGATCCGCCGCCGGACCGGGTCGCCCAGGACGTCGAACGCGTGCACGATTCGAGTCTATCGGCTGGATCTTATATAAGTCAATCCTGATGAATGGCCCGCCGCACCAGATGAGCGACGATGCCCGCGAACCAGTTCGTGACCGGCGCATCGGACGGGGACTCCAGGTGCGACCAGGTGCCGCTCGGCGTCACGTCGATCAGCAGGTCGCGCCCGTCCGCCGTCCGCAGGAAGTCGAACACGCAGTAGGAGAGGCGCCGCCGCCGGCAGTACGCCCGCAGCGTGCCCCGCAGCCGCGGGGCGATGGTCGCGACCTCCGCGGACCACTCGCTCCGCCGCAGCAGACGGATATCGGCGTGGTCGCCGGCGCCGGCCCGAATGCGGATCGCGAGCGTCTCGCCGAGCAGGTAGTAGACGCGAAGCTCGTACTCGGCCAGGACGCGCTCCTGGATCAGCGATGGGCAGGTGGTGCGGTACGGAAGCTCGTTCAGGGTCGCCAGGTCGAGCACCGAGGTGCAGTACGTGGAGGCCTCGTCGATGCGCTCGTCCTCCCCGATCGCCTTGCAGACGTACGGGCCGCTCCCGGACCCGGGCAGGCGCCCCTCGGTCGAGACCCGCAGGTCGGGCACATCCAGTCCGTCCAGGTCGGCTGACGCGAGCAGGTCGTACTTGGCGCCGCTCACCGCGCTGATCGACGGAGGGTTGAGCCAGGTCAGGTGCGCGTATCGCCGCTCCGCCTCGAAGAAGAGGCCCTGGAGCAGGCTCGCCCACTCGCGCTCGGTGAAGTCGCGCTCGGTTTCGGCGGCGTTCGGCGCGGAGACGGGCCGTCGCCAGCGGCCGAGACCGGTGCGGTGCACCACGACCCGTGCGCGCGCGAAGTGCTCGGCGGTCAGGACGCTGTCGCGGTGCTCGAGGCGGAAGTGGCCCGGTCTGGCGTCGACGGTCAGGTCGTCGGCGTGGGCGTCGTAGAGCCAGAGAAGGTTCGGGATGCCCACCGTGTCGAGCGCGGCGGATACTGCCCCGAGGTCGGTGTCCGCCGCGTACCCGATGAGGAGGACGGCGGGCGCTGACGCCAGGGGGCCCGGCCGGAGCGACTCGCCGGGCCGGGCCCCCTTCGTCCCCGCGTCTCCAGGAGTCCTAGCCGGTCGCACCGTCTTTGGCGCGCCACTCCCTGGGGACCGCGAAGCGCCTGAAGAGTGGTTCACCCTGCCGGCCGAGGCCGCCCCGCACCGCCGTGCCCGCGGTGTCGTTCGCCTCGCGACCGTGATCGTGCGTCATCTGGGACTGGTCGGTCGTGACGTCGTCTGGCCCCATGTTCTCGGACTCCGCTCTTTGAGGTGGCAGGTGCACACGCCGGAGGCACCAGAAAAATCGATGCACTATCGTCGCTCGACGATTCGGAAGTCAAGTACGCGGGACTACCGCTGATCCGAGCGGCCCCCAGTCGAGCGTGACCCCGTGGCCGGGCAGGACCCAGCGGTCGACCGGCACCGAGTACCGGCCGCCGGCGCCGGCCAGGTGCCCGACGAAGTTCGGCATGGCCATCGTGAACGTGAGGTGTCGATCCCTCGCGAGCTGGTGCGCGTCGACGGTGATCGTCGACACATACGTGGGCGCGGAGGCCGTCCAGAACCAGAAACCGATGTCTCTCGGCGCCTGACAGTTCCGGCTGAGCTCGATCCTCCGGCGCACCGCCTCGGCGAGAGGCGGAAACGCTGCCCGCAGGACCACGATCGGGAACCCGTCGTCATCGGCGCCCGGGCGCCAGACGGGTGACAGGTCGCGGAGCGGCTCGAGCGGGACCTCCGCGAAGGCTCCCTCGCCGTCGCGATAGCGGACACGCAGGTCGTGCCGGCTCACGATCTCGCCGGGCGGCAGCATTCCCGCCTCGGCCGGCCACAGGACCTCGATGTCGTCCAGCGGCACACCGCGATCGCGGAGGCGATCGCGATGGGTCCGCTCAGTGACGAACGCCCAGAGCCACTCGTTCTGCCTCGTCTCGTAGTCGGTCGTGACCCGCCCGACCACCACGTCGGAGTTCGCGGCGCCGGCAGGCGGATAGCCCAGCGTCGCGACGATGTGCGAGTCGTGGAGACCGCCCTTCTCCAGGAGCGGGGCGAGGAGCTCCGGCAGCTTGCCGGCGTTCGTCCCGACACCCGACTCGAGGACCTGGCGCAGCCGTTCGCGCAGATCGTCGGCCGCGACGCCGGAGAGCCGGCGCAGAAAGAGGGCGAAGTCGGCGCGCTCGCGCGCGAGCGTCCGCAGCGCCTCGACGGGTACCTTGCCGGCCAGAGCCAGGAGCGCCTCGGAGTCGTCGTGGAGCTGCTCGGCGAGCTTCACCACGAGCTCCTCGCCCGGTGACTGGCCCTGCTGGTCGTTCTCGAGTTTCGAGAGGTACGTGAAGTCCACGCCGACCAGCGATGCCAGCTGCCGCTGGCTGAGCTTGTCCTCGCGCCGTCGCCGGCGGATTCGCTGTCCAAACGTCTCGGAGCCGAGCGCCGAGTGCAAGGAGGTACCTCCGGATGCCTGGGAACTGGCCTCGTCGTCCTGATCGATGTTGGCAGGCCAACAACTACCGCATCCTACCGCAGCCCGGTCGTTTGCAGTAGTCTAGCCAACACCAAGTAGGAGTTGGCAATCCAAGTCAACTGGCTCGAGGAGAGAAAGAGACGTGGTGACCGAATTACGCAGGGAACCCCTGTCGAGCGCCCTGAGCGCCACCGCGACGCGCCGGGCGCAGGGTGGCCCGGGCGTCACCGTCCACGTGGTCAGCGGCGCCACGTGATCTCGCCCCCGACCACCGTCGCCGCGACGCGGCCGTCGTCGACGATGGTCAGGTCGCACAGCAGTCCCGGCCGCAGGCGCCCGAGCCGGTCCTCCATCCCCACGGCGTAGGCCGCCCCCACCGTGTACGCGCGGAGCGCCTGAGCCGGCGTCAACGCCAGTTCCGGGTACCAGCCGGCGCGCCGCCGCCACGAGGTGGCCGCGTCGAGACCCAGCAGCGGGTCGGCCGGCTCGACGGGCGCGTCGGAGCCGAAAGCCAGCACCGCCCCGGCATCCTGCAGCGCGCGCCACGCGTACGCGCAGCTGACCCGATCCGGCCACTCCCGGTCGGCGAGATCGCGATCGGCCACGGCGTGCACCGGCTGCATCGAGGCGATCACGCCGGCGCGGCGGAACCGAGGCACGTCAGCCGGATCGACGCACTGGGCGTGCTCGATCCGCGGGCGCCAGCGCCGTGAGACGCCGACGAGCGGTTCCAGGGCGTTCAGCGCCCGGCGGACGGCGCCGTCTCCGATCACGTGCAGGCACAGGCTCAGCCCGGCGTCGACGCAGCGGTGGGCCAGGTCGACCAGCTCGGCCTGGGGCAGGACCGGCACGCCGGAGCCGTCCAGCATCTCCGCGGTCCGGCTCCCCAGCGAGCCGTCGAGGAACGCCTTCAC